>CAXUOA010000292.1:0-3801 GCA_964252625.1 uncultured Acetobacteraceae bacterium
ACCCGGGCTGATGCGGACGGCCGCGCGGCAGGCCGCCGTTAACGCCGCGTGCGCCATCATTGCCGTGAACCGCGCGAACAAATGCGCACTGTCGCTCGGTCCTGGGCTCGCCTCGGGGTGATACTGCACGGAAAAGGCGCGCCTGGCCTCGCAGGCGATCCCCTCGTTGCTGCCGTCGAACAGGCTCACATGCGTCACCTGCACGCCCTCGGGCAGGCTCGCATCGTCCACCGCGAAGCCGTGGTTCTGGGAGGTGATCTCCACCCGGCCGGTGGCCAGGTCACGCACCGGCTGGTTGGCGCCCCTGTGGCCGCGTTCCAGCTTATAGGTGCGCGCGCCCAGCGCCAGCGCCAGCAGCTGGTGGCCCAGGCAGATACCGAATACCGGCACGCCGGCCGCCAGCACGGCCTGTATGGCCGGCACGGCATACAGGCCGGTGGCAGCCGGGTCGCCCGGCCCGTTCGACAGGAACACGCCGTCCGGGCGGTGCCGCAGGATGTCGTCCGCGGAGCTTGCCGCCGGCACGACCGTGATCCGGCAGCCCGCGCTGCTCAGCGAGCGGAAGATGTTCCGCTTTGCCCCGTAATCCACCGCCACCACGTGGAACCGGGTGGTGCCTTGCGCGGCAAAGCCCTCGCCCCAGTGCCAGGCGCCCTCCTCCCACGCGTAGCTTTGCGTGCAGCTCACCTCGCGCGCCAGGTCCATCCCGTCCAGCCCGGGCCAGGCGGCGGCGGCGGCCTGCATGGCGGCGAGATCGAACTTCCCGTCCGCGGGGAAGCCCAGCACCCCGTGCGGCGGACGGCCGTCGCGTATGCGCACCGTCAGCGCGCGCGTGTCGACCCCGGCGATGCCGGCCACGTTCTGGCGGCGCAGCCACGCATCCAGGCCCTGCATTGCACGCCAGCTGGACGGTGCCGTCACGTCCTCGCGCACCACCAGCCCGCGCGCCGCCACGCCGGCGGCCTCCAGATCCTCCGCGTTGGCACCCGTATTGCCGATATGCGGGAAGGTGAAGGTGATGATCTGGCCTGCGTAGGAGGGGTCGGTCAGCGTCTCCTGATAGCCGGTCATGCCTGTGTTGAAGCAGATCTCTCCGGCCGGCAGCGCGCCGGCGGGGGTGTGTGCGCCGAACCCCCGGCCCCAGAACACCGTGCCGTCGGCCAGGACCAGGGCGGCGGTCGCACCGGCCGGCACGACGCCGGCGGCCAGCTCGCCTTGCAGATCAGCCACCGGGATCCCTGTTGCCGCCATCACAACGCTCCAATGCTTGGACGGCACGCTGCGCGCCTGCCGCCATTTGCGTATCGCCTCCGGGCCGACGCCCGTCAGCTTGCCCGCCGCTTCCGCCCCACCCAGGCGCGCAATGATCTGGTCCACGTTCATGCGGCCCGAAACTATGGGAAAAAACTTCCCAGGGCAACCGGAAGCGCCGTATGGCGCCCTGGCTTGGCTTGACGCTCCCACCCTCGCCCGCCACTTCTTCCTGACATGTCCATCCGCATCGAGATCCGTCACCCGGAGAAAGCCCACCGTCCGGACAACCCGATCCAGCGCAAGCCGGACTGGATACGCGTGCGTGCGCCCAACCACCCCACCTATGTCGAAACCCGTGACCTGATGCGCCGCGCGGGCCTGGTCACCGTGTGCGAGGAGGCGGCCTGCCCCAATATCGGCGAGTGCTGGTCCCGGCGGCACGCCACCATGATGATCATGGGCGACACCTGCACGCGCGCCTGCAGCTTCTGCAACGTGCGCACCGGCCTGCCGGGACCGCTGGAGGCGAGCGAGCCGGCCCGGGTGGCCCAGGCGGTGGCCACGCTCGGGCTCAACCACGTGGTCATCACCTCGGTCGACCGCGACGACCTGGCAGACGGCGGCGCCGCCCATTTCGCCGCCGTCATCACCGCCATACGCGCGGCGGCGCCAAGCACCACCATCGAGGTGCTGACCCCGGACTTCCTGCGCAAGCCCGGCGCGCTGGAGGTGGTCGCGGCCGCGCGGCCCGACGTGTTCAACCACAACCTAGAGACCGTGCCGCGGCTCTACCCCGCGATCCGGCCGGGCGCGCGCTACTACCAGTCGCTCCGCCTGCTGGACCGGGTGAAGCAGCTGGACCCGTCCATCTTCACCAAATCCGGGGTCATGGTCGGACTTGGCGAGGAGCGGGCGGAGCTCGGCCAGGTCATGGACGACCTCCGCATTGCGGAGGTGGACTTCCTCACGCTCGGCCAGTACCTCCAGCCGACGGTGAAACATGCGGCCGTCGCGCGCTTTGTGCCCCCTGCCGAGTTCGCGGACTACGCCGCGACCGCGCGCGCCAAAGGGTTCCTCATGGTCGCCAGCACGCCGCTTACCCGCAGTTCCTACCACGCGGACGCCGATTTCGCGGCACTCCGCCAGGCCCGCATCGCCCGACAGGCCGCCTGATGCCCACCTACGCAGACCGCAAGCTGGTGGGCTACCGGCCTGAGCAGCTGTTCGACCTCGTAGCGGACGTGGACAAATACCCGCAATTTCTGCCGTGGTGCGTGGGCGCCCGCGTCAAATCCCGCACGGAGTCCGAACTGCACGCGGACCTCACCATCGGCTTCGGCCCGTTCCGTGAGAGCTTCACCAGCAAGGTCATGCTGGAGCGGCCCGGCCGCATACGCGTCAGCTACGAGAACGGACCGTTCCGTTACTTGAACAACCAGTGGGTGTTCATTCCGGATCCCAATGGCGTGCAGGTCGATTTCTGGGTCGATTTCGAGTTCCGCAGCAAGCTATTGCAGAAGGCTATCGGCGTAGTCTTCAACGAGGCGGTGCGGCGGATGGTTGGTGCTTTTCTGAAACGGGCGCGCGATGTGTATGGGCCGCCGGATGCGGCGGTGCCTGTTCCCCGGTAGGCAAGCATGGGGCTCTGCCCCAAACCCCGCTGGGGCCTCGAGGCCCCAGACCCCCATCTGTTTAGACCACTTATGAATAGGTTCTAAGGACGACTGTCCTTAGCGGGGTCCAGGGGCAGAGCCCTTGGCCTTTCTTCACAGGTCAACCTCAAGGGTTACTTGTATAAGGACAACTGTCGCAAGTAGCGTCACGCAACAGCGTGCTGCGCACGTCACGCCCCTGGCCTTCTTTCTCGGTAGATCCGCCACCCCGCTTTGCTGTCCACCAGCCTGAAGCCGGGGCGTCCCGCAAACGGATCATTCAGCCACGCGCCATCGCCTGGAAGCACCACGAAGACCCGGCAGCCGAACCGGCCGACCAGCGCCGGCAGGTCGTCCGGACGCGGCAGGCCGGCAAAGACACGCTTCACCATGGCATCGAGACCGTCCAGCCCCGCCCGTGGGAACGCCCCGTAGGCGGCCACGCTTTGCCATCCGGAAAAACAGGAGGGCCGGTCGGAGAACAGGGCCCAGGAGACGTTGTCCTCCCACGGCGTGGCCCGCGCCAGAAAGGCGGGGTTGTCCAGCACCCGCTCGTCCGGGCCGGTCACCTTGCGCAAGGCGGCCCACATCCGGGGCGAGGCGGCCAGCGCCGCGGCATCGCCGGACGGAAATCCGGTGGCGAACGCCCGGACAACGCCGGCGCCGTCCGGCACCGCCAGCAGGAAGCACCCCGCCACGGCGGCAAGCGCTGCCACCCGCCGGCCCGAGACCAGCCGTGCCGTAACCCCGCCGCTCACGCCCATCAGCACCAGCACGGCCGGCAGTTCCGCCCGCCACCCCAGATCGTTGTTGGCGATCACGCTGCGCAGCAGGGACGCTACACCCAGGCTCGCGAGAACCAGCCCGGCCCAGACTCCGGCGCCGGCCATCCAAC
>CAXUOA010000293.1:0-3759 GCA_964252625.1 uncultured Acetobacteraceae bacterium
TGCTTGCTTACTCCCTGTCACTCCCACCAAGGATAACCCGAGGCCGCGGAATAGTCGCAAGCAGAGCCGGCACGAACAGCAGCGTGGTCACCACCGTGCAGCCCAGGCTGATCAGCAGCAGCGTGCCCATGCTGGCCGTGCCGGGATGGGCGGACAGCGCCAGCGAGCCGAACGCGGTGCCTGTGGTCAGCGCCGAGAAGATCACCGCGCGCGCGGTGGCCGATCCCAGGAAGCGCGTGATGCCGGCGCGCCAGTTCATGACGAAGTAGATGTTGAACGAGACGCCGACACCCAGCAGCAGCGGCAAGGCGATGATGTTGGCGAAGTTCAGGCTGATCCCGCAGGACCGCAGCACCACCACGGTCAGCAGCGAGGAGATGGTGAGCGGTGCCAGCACCAGCCCCACGTCGATCGGCCGGCGCAGGGCGATGACCAGGATGACGGCGATGGCGGCGAGCGCGCTGATGGCCGCGATGCTGAAGGCGTGGATGATGGTCTGCGCGCTGCGCACGATCCACACCGCCGAGCCGGTGGCCTGCGGCATCACGTTGGACACCACGTCGACGAAGTGTCGTATGGCGTGGCTGTCGTTCACGCTGGAGCGCGGCAGGACCTGGATGCGGGCGCGGCCGTCCGGCACCGTCCAGTTGGCTTTCAGGTCCGCGGGCACGTCGGCCAGTGTCACGGGCTTGGCGGCGAGCGCCGTGCGCAGGCGGTCCAGCTGCATTGGCAGGAAGCGCAGCAGCGCGCTTTGCGCGGCCAGCAGCGTGGCGTCGGGGGCGTCCTGCAGGCGGTCGATGTCGCCCGAGATGGCCCGCAGCGGGTCGTCCGCCGCGAGCTTCGGCAGCACGTCGTGCAGTTTGCCGGCCAGAGCGCGGGCGGACTGGCGCAGGGCGGCGGCGTCCGGCGGGATGGCGGTGGCCGGCGGCGCCAGCGTGGGGGCGAGGATGGTGTTGGCGTCGGCGATGATGGCGAGCTTGTCCGCCTGGTCCTGCGGCACGAAGCTGTTCAGCGAGAGCACGGCCTGCACAGGCGGCAGCGCGGCCAGCCTGGGCGTGATGGCGCGAGCGGCGTCCAGCGAGGGCAGCAGCGCGTCGATCGTGTAGGGGTTGGTGAACGGGTCATCCATCAGGCTGTTCAGCGTGGTGACCGCCTCGGTGTGCTGGTTTTTGGTGTGCAGCGGGTCGCCGTCGAACGGGATGGTGGGGGTGAGTGCGGCGCCGGCCAGCGCCAGCACGATGAACACGGCCAGGATGGGCCAGTGCAGCGGCCGCACCACGGGCTCCAGCCGCCGCAGCGCCATGACACCGACCTCGCGCTCCTCCTGGTGCGGGCGGAACTGGACCAGCAGCGCTGGCAGGAAGGTCAGCGTGGTGAAGAAGGCGATGATCATGCCGCCGCCGGCGATGATGCCGAGTTGCGCCACGCCCACGAAGGCGGTGGGCGTGAAGGCGAGGAAGCCGCTGGCAGTGGCGAGCGAGGCCACCAGGATCTGGGCGCCGGAGCCGCGGCCGGTCTCGCGCAGCGCTTCGGCCATGGGGGGGTGCACGTGCCGGCGCTCGCGGAAGCGCACGGTGAACTGGATGGCGAAGTCGACCGCGATGCCCACAAACAGGATGGCGAAGGCGACCGAGATGAGGTTCAGCGTGCCAACCGTGAGGGCTGCGAACCCTGTGGTGAGCAACAGGCCCAGGATCAGGGTAAGCGCGATCGGCACGGCGAGGCGCCAGGAGCGGACGGCTGCGAACAGCCAGATGCAGACGAGCACGAAGCTGCCGCCGAGCCCGATGGCGGCACCCTGCGCCACGGAGGAGAACTCCTCGTCATCCAGCGCCACGCCGCCGGTCAGCCGCATGTGCGCCTGGTGGCTGGCGACGTAGGGCAGGTCGGACGCGACATGGCGCATGAAGTCGGCCGCGCGGCCGCCCGGCTGCAGCGAGGTGAAGTCCCGTATCGGCTTGGCGATGACGAACCGGTAGCGGCCGGCCTGCCTGGCGAGCGGCCCGGCGAGCAGGTTTTCCCAGGACAGCGGCTCCGCGTGCCCGTCTGCGGCCTGGCTGAGGGCGGTGTGGAATTGCACCATGGCCTGTCCCATCGCACCGGCGGAGACGCCGCGCTTCGCACCTTCGGCCACCAGCGAGAGGGCGCCGAACAGGCCACGCAGGCTGAGGTCCGAGACAAGCTGGCCCAGGAAGGGCTGGGCATCGACGGTGCGGTCCAGCAGGTCCTGCAGTTCCGCCTTGCCGATCAGTAAAAAGGCGTTGCGCTGCAGGTAGTCCGACGTGTCCGGCTGCACCACGCTGGAGAACAGCGCGTGGTTGGCCTTCAGGCGGGTGGCCAGGGCGGAAGCGGTGGCCTCTGCCTCCTCGGGAATCTTCGCGTCGATGACGGCCACCAGCACGCCCTCGTTCTGCGGAAACAGACGTGTCAGCGCCCGGCTGGTCTGCTTCCAGGCGAGGTTGTCGGAGAACAGCAGCCTGGTGTCCGTGGTGACGCCCAGGCGGTGGCCGGCGGCGTAGACGCACACGGCGGCCAGCAGCGCGCCGATGGCCATGACGCTGAAGCGGCGCCTGGCGCAGAGCTCGACGAGGCGCGGCAATATGGCGCGGACGGCGCTGGCGATGGTCATTGGCGGGTTCCGGGGGCAGCGACAGGGTGCGGCGCGGTCTGTGCCCTAGTTGGTTGCCGTTTCCCAGAGTAGGCGCAGCGGCCGATGCACTATGGTGCGCGATTGCGCCTGTGGGGACACAGGTTGTTGCGGATTTGCACAGGAAGGGCAGGAAGGCCTTCTTTTTTGAAAAAAGAAGCAAAAAACTTTTGCGCCGCTGTCGCGGACTCACCGGAGAAGGGGCACTCCATCTACTTTTCGGCTTGCGCCGCAATGAAGGCTTCCACATCGGCCAGCACGGGGGCCTTCCCCTGGAAAATAGGCGCGATGGCGATGACCAGCCCGATATGGCCCACGCCGGGATAGAGCTTCTCCTCCAGTTTTCCGCCGGCTTCGCGCACGCGGGCGGCGAGCGCTTCGGTGTTGCGCGGCTTGACCTGCCTGTCCGCCGTGCCCGCCAACAGCAGCAAAGGCGGCGCGTGGCCGTCCGCGAAGGTGATCACCTGGCCTACGGCACCGTCGCCGATGGGGGCGAACACGGCGCGCACGTCCGGCTCCTCCAGCGGCTTGAAGTCATAGGGGCCGGCCAGGCCGATGGCGCCCGCCAGGCGGTCCCGGCTTGTGCCCGCGGCCGCGAGGTATTGCGGGTTCAGCGCCAGCATCATCGCGTTGTAGGCGCCGGCCGAGTGGCCCATCAGGAACACGCGGTCCGGGTCACCGCCGATCCGGTCCAGATGCGCGAAGACGTAGGCGGTGGCGGCGGCACAGTCGGCGAGGAAGGCGGGGAACTGCACCTGCGGATACAGCCGGTAGTCCGGCACCACGACGACCGCGCCGCGTCTGGCCAGCGTTGCCGCGACGAACGGGTAGATGGATTTGTTGCCGGTCTTCCAGGAGCCACCGTAGAAGAAGACGATGACGGGAAGTTTCGCGGTGCCGTCCGGGCGGTAGATGTCCAGCGTCTGGCGCGGGTCCGGGCCGTAGGCGACGTTATGGGTGATGTTCAGGCCGCCGCGGGGGATGGTGGCGTTCAGGATCTGGGCGCCGGAGCAGGCGGAGAGGAGGATAGGCAGGCAAGCAAGCAGTTCTTTTTTGAAAAAAAGAACCGCTTGCTTCCTTTCCTACGCAACAAGCAGAACATCCAAAGTACG
>CAXUOA010000294.1:0-3758 GCA_964252625.1 uncultured Acetobacteraceae bacterium
CGTCTGGCCGCTCTCCAGCCCCGCCGGGATGGTCACGTCCAGCGTGCGGCCGTCCGGCAGCGTCAGGCGGCGTGACGCGCCGAGTGCCGCCTCGATGAAGCTGACGGAGAGCTGGTAGCGCTGGTCCTGGCCGCGCATGGGCTGGTCTCTCTGCTGGGCGCCGGCGCCGCGGGCGTTTGCGAACAAATCGGCGAACATGTCCTGGAAACCCTCGGCGCCCTGGCTGCCTAAGCCGCCGCCGCCGGGGTGGTAGCGCCCGCCCTGCTCGCCGTCTGCGAAACCGCGGTAGAACTGCCGCCCGCCCGGGTGCTGCGGCGCCTGCGCCTGGCCGCTGGCGTCGATCGCGCCGGCGTCGAAGCGGGCGCGCTTCTCCGCGTCACCGAGCAGGTCGTTCGCCGCGGAGATCGCCTTGAATTTCTCCTCGGCCTTGGCGTCCCCCGGGTTGAGGTCCGGATGGTGCTTCTTCGCCAGCTTCAGGTATGCCGACTTGATCTGCGCAGCGGTGGCGTCCTTCTTGACGCCGAGCGTGGTGTAGGGATCTGCGGCCATCGCAGGCAAATGGCGCCTCGGGAAAGCCAAGGCAAGCGCTGTTTGCCCGCCGGACAGGCACGCGGCGGCGCAGCCGCAAGCCTTCGGCACCTTTTCCACAGAAACTAAAGCCTTCCTTCCTCACCGCCCCTACCCGATAAGACGGCATGACGATCGTCGACCTGGGCGTGCTTGCCATCCTGGCCGTCTCCGCCCTGCTCGGCCTCTCGCGCGGCCTGGTGCGCGAGCTGCTGGGCCTGGCAAGCTGGATACTGGCGGGCTACGGCGCCTGGCGCTTCGGCCCCGAAGCCGTGCCGCTGGCCAGCCAGGCGATCGGCAACCCGGACGTGGCTGAGCCAGTGGCCTATGTCTGCGTGTTCGTGATCTTCCTCATCGTCCTCTCGCTGCTCTCCAACCTGCTCGGCCGCATGGTGCGCGTCTCGGCACTCGGCGGCCTGGACCGCACGCTCGGCCTGCTCTTCGGCCTGGCCCGCGGCGCGGCGGTCCTCGTGGCCATCTACATCCCGGTCTCCCTCGCTCTGCCGCCGGACCGCTGGCCGGAAGCCGCCTTGCACGCGCGCAGCCTGCCGCTGATCTACGACTGGGCAGCCTGGGCGGTCGGCAAGCTGCCGGAAGGCAGCAACCTGCACGTCTCACCGCCGCCGTCCGCCCCGCCCGCCACGGAGGCGGCGTCGCTGCATGCCACCCCTGAGGGACGCGCGCTTGGTCCGCGCTAGCGGCACCCTTAAGTGAGGAAGGCCTTCTTTTTTAAGAAAAAGAAGCAAAAAACTTTTGTCCGTCCCTATCTGAACAGCCGGCGCCAACAGGAGGCACCCGCTCGTTTCAGATGCGTGGGGGATAAAAGTTTTCTGCTCCTTTTTTTCCAAAAAAGGACTGCCTGCTTGCGTGACAACCAGATGACGTACGCTCCCCGCCTGCGCTAAGGGGAGCACCGCGTCGTGGAGAGTGCGAATGGCCCCCTGTCCCAGCCTGCCGGATCCCGCCACCGACGACGACGACACGCTGCACGAAGAATGCGGCGTCTTCGGCGTCTGGAACATCGTCGATGCCGCCGCCGTCACCGCGCTCGGCCTGCACGCGCTCCAGCACCGCGGCCAGGAAGCCACCGGCATCGTCAGCTATGACGGCCACCGCTTTCACCAGCAGCGCGGCCTGGGCCTGGTCGGCGACAATTTCGGCGACGCGCGGGTGATCGCCTCGCTGCCGGGCGCCAGCGCCATCGGCCACAACCGCTACGCCACCACCGGCGAGACGATCCTGCGCAACGTGCAGCCGCTCTACGCCGATTTCGAGTTCGGCGGCTTCGCCGTCGGCCATAACGGCAACCTCACCAACGCGGTCGCCCTGCGCAAATCGCTGGTCCGCCGCGGCTGCCTGTTCCAGAGCACCACCGACAGCGAGGTGTTCGTCCACCTCATCGCCATCAGCCTCTACTCCACCGTGGTGGACCGGCTGATAGACGCGCTGAAGCAAGTGGTGGGCGCCTACTCGCTGGTCGCACTCTCCAACGAGGCGCTGATCGGCGTGCGCGACCCGCTGGGCGTGCGCCCGCTCATCCTCGGCCGCATCCCGCAGGCGCCCGGCTCCACTTACGAAGCCGGCGGCGGCTGGGTGCTGGCCAGTGAGACCTGCGCGCTCGACATCGTGGGCGCCGAGTTCGTGCGCGACGTGGAACCCGGCGAGATCGTGGTCATCAATGATTCGGGCGTGCGCAGCGTACGCCCGTTCGGCCCCAGCCGCGCCCGGTTCTGCGTGTTCGAATACGTCTATTTCGCGCGCCCCGACTCGGTGATGGAAGGCATGCCCGTCTATGACGCGCGCAAGCGCATCGGCGCCGAACTGGCGCGCGAAAGCCACGTGCAAGCCGACGTGGTGGTGCCGGTGCCCGATTCCGGCGTGCCGTCCGCCATGGGCTACGCGGCGGAGTCCGGCGTGCCGTTCGAACTCGGCATCATACGCAACCACTATGTCGGCCGCACCTTCATCGAACCCACCGACCACATCCGCAACCTCGGCGTGAAACTCAAGCACTCCGCCAACAAGGCGACACTCGAAGGCAAGCGCGTCATTCTGGTCGATGACAGCATCGTACGCGGCACCACCAGCAAGAAGATCGTGGAAATGGTGCGCGGCGCCGGTGCGCGCGAAGTGCACATGCGCATCTCCTCGCCGCCCACCACGCATTCCTGCTTCTACGGCATCGACACGCCGGAGCGCAGCAAGCTGCTGGCGGCCCGCCACAACATCGAAGAGATGGCGGCGCTGATCGGCGCGGACAGCCTGGCGTTCATCTCCATCGACGGTCTGTACCGCGCGCTCGGCCGCAGCAGGCGCGACCCCGCCGCACCGCATTACTGCGACGCCTGCTTCACCGGGCAATACCCGGTGCCGCTGCCCGACATGGACGAACGCACCAGCAAGCAGCTCAGCCTGGCAATGGGATGACCGCATTGCTGGACGGCCGGGTGGCGCTCGTCACCGGCGCCAGCCGGGGAATCGGCCGTGCCACCGCCAGGCAGTTGTCCGCGCTCGGCGCCCATGTCGTCCTGACCGCACGCACGCAAGGCGCCCTGGAAGAGCTGGACGACGAGTTGCGCGCGGCCGGCGGCACCGCCACCCTGCTGCCCATGGATCTGCGCCAGGCCGACAGCATAGACCCACTCGGCCCGTCACTGCACGCGCGCTTCGGGCGGCTGGACATACTGGTGCACAACGCCGGCGCGCTGGGCAAACTCACCCCGGCCGGCCATATACGGCCGCAGGATTTCGCGGAATGCGTCGCGGTGAACCTGGCCGCCACCTACCGGCTCATACGCACCTGTGCGCCGCTGCTCGCCGCCTCGGACGCAGGGCGCGCCGTGTTCGTCACCAGCAGTGTGGCCCGCAACCCGCGCGCGTTCTGGGGCGCCTACGGCGCTACGAAAGCCGGCATGGAAAACCTGGTGCTGAGCTGGGCGGACGAGATGGAAAACACCAGGCTCCGGGTCAATCTGTTCGATCCCGGACGAACCGCCACGCGCATGCGGGCACAGGCATTCCCCGGTGAGGACCCGAACACGCTACCGCAACCGGACAGCGTGGCGGGCACTCTGGTCGCGCTGTGCCTGCCCGATGTGTCAGCGCATGCGTCCCTGGTGCGGGCGCGCGCGGTTTAGATCGGTAAGGCCAGGGGCTCTGCCCCTGGACCCCGCTAAGGACAAGTCCTTAGA
>CAXUOA010000295.1:0-3725 GCA_964252625.1 uncultured Acetobacteraceae bacterium
GCGGCGACGCGGGCGTCTACGACCTGCTGCTCAACCCGCGCGACCGCGCCTACACCATCAACGCCTTCGCGGCCCTGCTGCACAACGCGGGCCTGAAGATCGCCTGCCTGGTGGAGCCGTCCGCCTACGACCCCGCGCTGCTGCTGCCGGACCCGCGCCTGCGTGCCCGCGTGGCGGCGCTGGACCCGATCGGCCGCGCCGCGCTGGCCGAGTCGCTGGCCGGCAACATGGCCACCCACATCGTCTATTGCGTGCGCGCCGACACGAAGCTGCCCAGGCGCGACCACCGCGACCCGGCCTGCGTGCCGGTGGCGCGCGAGACGCCGATGGGCGCGTTCGCCGACCGCATACGCCCGGACGGCACGCTGCCCGCGCAGTTCAACGCGCTGACGGTGCGGCTGCCGATGCCGCGTTTGGCGGCGGCGATACTGCGCCGGGTGGACGGCGTGCGGACGCTGGCGCAGATCGCCGAGCCGTTCGCGGCGGGGGCGTTCGACCGTGCGTGGGACGAGACGTATCTGGCGTTGAACGGGCTCAATCGGTTGTTGCTGGCGTGACAGGAAGGAAAGGCCTTCTTTTTTGAAAAAAAGAAGCGAAAAACTTTTGCTCCTGCCGGCTGTACATCGGTGCGTGCCGGTTCTGCCAAGGGCGCGTGTCGGCAGAACCATGCGGGGCCGTGGTGCAGGCGCCGGGAGTAAAAGTTTTTTGCTTCTTTTTTTCAAAAAAGAAGGCCTTGCCTACTCCCGCCGGAACGTAGCCACCAGCACGTCCCGGTACGCCGGCGCGCCCGCCACCAGCGGCTCGATCGCCGTCACCCCGTGATACACCCGCCCGTCATCCACCAGTGCCGACTCCATCGGCGCCACCAGCGTGAAACTTCCCAGGAAACGCCGCTGCAGATCATGGATCGAGGTGACACCGCTCGCCACGTTCTCGCGCCGTACGAGCAGGACGAGCACCCAGTCCACGCCGTCCCGGTGCAGCCCCTCCGGCGTGGGCTGGCCCAGCTCGCCCGGCTGCGCCTCGATGCGGAACTGGTGCGTCTCCACGTGCCAGGCGGCCGGCCGGGTGGCGGCGGACGTGGCCGTGTTGAACAGGGTGAAGCAGGTGCGCAGGATGGCGCGCATCGCGGGATGTTCGGCCACGGCCGGCTTCACCGGCTCGAACCACCGCGCCAGGCCGCCGTTCAGCGCGTTGTAGTCTCGGCTCTGGTAATGCGGCTGGTGCGGTTTCCGCTTGATGGTGCCGGCATCGATGGAGAACGCGGCATGGCGCCGGCGGCGGTAGCGCCCGCCATCGGCCATGTAGGTGTCCATGCCGAGGTCGTTCCAGCTTTCTGCGAAGCCGGGCCAGTCCGCGAGGCCTGCTTGCGTCAGCAAAGCGGCAAAGTCCTCGGCCGCGACGTGCGCGTAGCCCTGCAGTGCGAGTTCGGCTTCGATCTGCGGCATCGTTCTAATATCCTGGAAAGGAAGAAAGGCCTTCTTTTCTGAAGAAAAGAAGCAAAAGACTTTTTGCCGGCGCTGTCGCGGATCTTTCCTGCGATGCCAGCCAGTTTCAGGGCTGACGCAGAGAGAGCGACTTTCAATCCGTCGCACCTGCACCAGTCGGATGCCTATACGATTGATCGAGACAGCTAAAACTGCGCGGGAACAAAAGTTTTTTGCTTCTTTTTTTCAAAAAAGAAGGCCGTCCTTTCTTGCACAAGCGTAGACCGAAAACCGGGTCGGCATGAGTTCCTGCTGCAGCGGAGCACAACTTGCAGAAAAAACGGCCAGCCGCGCCTCAGCTCGTGTTCCCCAGAGCCGACGGCGGCGGTGACACCGCCAGCTGCCCGGAAGGCGCATCCCGCGTAACCTGCGGCGCATCAATCCGCACCGGCTCGTGCGCCACATGATTGAACACCGTCGTCACCGGCGTGGCGATCCGCAACCCGAGCTCCTTGAAGCGTATCGTCAGCCGCCGGTTGAACTCGCGCTGCACCGCCCAGCGCCCGGCATCCGTGCACACGATCTGCCCCACGATCGTCACCACGCCCGAATCGACGCGGTCCACGCCCCAAAGCTGGAAGTCGCTGCGCATCATCTCCGCGAAGCGGTCCTCGCCGCGCATCTCGCGCGCGATGCCGGAGAGCACTTCGCTGACGTGGTCGCTGTCTTCCTCGATCGGCACCGCCACGCTGACCGCCGCGTTGCCGATGCCGCGGTTGACGTTCGTCACCGTGGAGACGGAGCTGAACGGGATGATGTGCACGCTGCCGTCGCCGGCGCGCAGCCGCATGGTGCGTATCGACAGGTTCTCCACCGAGCCGGACAGGCCGGCCACCGTCACCCAGTCGCCCACCTGCATGGCGTTCTCCACCAGCAGGAAGATGCCGGTGATGAAATCCTGCACCAGCTTCTGGCTGCCGAAGCCGATGGCAACCCCCAGTATGCCGGCGCCGGCCAGGAGTGGCGCGATGTTCACGCCGATCTCGGAGAGTGCCGTCAGCCCGAAGGTGGCCAGCAGCACCACCAGCAGCAGCGTGCGCAGGATGGGCTGCAGCGTGCGCAGCCTGGCCGAGCGGGCCAGCTGCGCCTGTTGCTGCAGACGCGCCACGTGGCTGTCCATCGCCGCGTTCACCGTCTCCCACACCACCACGGTCAGGGCCGCGGCGATCACGATGGTCAGCGTGGCGGAGGCCAGCTTGCCGCCGAGCGTGCTGCGGTGGAACCAGCCCAGCGTGTCGATGCCCCAGGCCTGCAGCAGCGTCAGCCCGGTCGCCAGGATCAGCACGAAGGAGGCCATGCGGCGCAACAGCGGGTAGTAGCGGTCCGTGCGCTTCTCCAGGCCGGGATAGCGCGCGCGGGCCTCGGGCGAGACGCGCATCGCGCGGTCCAGCGCGCCGAGTGCCACGATGCTGAGCAGGCGCGCCACCACCAGCACGCCGAGCGTGATGAGGAAGACGTGCCAGATGCGCACGTAGCCGTTGCGCACCTCCGCCGCCCAAACCAGCCAAAGGGCGGCGATGTAGAAGATGGCCATCAGGTGCCAGATCGAGGCCAGGCGGTTGCGCACGCGGCCGCCCACGCCCGGCTCCGGGCTGTGCGAGCGTATGCGGGCCGCCACCCCTTCCCGGCATTGCAGCACCATCACGATCAGGCAGAGATGCACGATCAGGAACACGGCCTTCAGGAAGGCGTCGTTGGCGGGGATCGGCAGGCCGAACAACGCGCCGATCTGCGAGGCACCGTAGCCGAACGCCGCAATGGCGAAGATGCGCCTGACCCAGAGCACCGCGTAGTCCGCGCCTTCGTCGCTGACGTGAACCAGGCGCAGGTTCGGCAGGCCGGGCGAGAAGAACATGCGCGTGACCGCGGTCGCCAGGCGGCAGATGACATAGGCGCCGATGGCCGCCTGCAGCACCGCCGCCGTGTGCAGCGTGGCGAACAGCGTGCCCGCGTAGCCCACGCCGGAGGAGCTGGCCAGCACGCCGCTGGACGGCGTGGCGCCGGAGGACCGCGAAGCGGTGACGGTGGAGCACGTGCTGCGCCGGCGGCGCTTCGCCCGCACGCTCGCCACGCTGAAGCGCCTGCCGGTCGTGCTGGTCTGCTTGCTGCTGGGCCTGCTGCTGGCCCTGCTGCTGCCAGGGCGCCTGGCCGGCTGCCTGTTGCCACACGGCGTCACGTGGGGCCTGGCGGTGGGGGGAGTCAGCGCGCCCCGGGGTGAAGCCTCCCGGTGGGTGCATC
>CAXUOA010000296.1:0-3687 GCA_964252625.1 uncultured Acetobacteraceae bacterium
GTCCAGCCACGCCCTGTTTGCCGCCGCGCTGATACTGCTGAACAGCAGCTGGTTCATCAGCTACCCGCTGCTCCTCGGCATCGCCTACGCCGTCGATCCAACCGGCCGGCTCGCCGTGCTGAGTTCAGCCGCCTGGCTGCTGATGGAGTCGCTGGGCTCGCTGACGACCGGGATCATCGTGCAGGTGATGGGCAGCTACACCGCCGTCGGGCCACTTGGCATGGTCATCTGCTTCAGCGCCATCGCGGTCATCACGCCGCTCGCCCGCCGGCTGGACCTGACGCGCCCGCCCGGTCACGCAGCCGACGCGCTGCCGGGGCTGGCGCTTCGCCAGCCGGTTGCGGAGTGACGCGAACAAGCAAGCAGTCCTTTTTTGAAAAAGGACCAAAAAACTTTACTTCCCGCGCATTTGCTGCAGTTGGGTGCTTTCTCAATGATCGAGGCGTCTGAACCTGCGCAGGAAGCAAAAGTTTTTTGCTTCTTTTTTCAAAAAAAGAAGGCCTTTCTTCCTTGCTCAAGCCGACCCATACGAAACGCGCGGACTGCACCATCTGCTGCCTCATGCGATCGTACGTGCCATTCCTGTTCGCCCCCTTGCTCGCCGCCTGCGCCGCCACCCAGCCCGCCTGTGTGGCACCAGGCCGTTGGGTAGCACCCGGCACGCTGCATGGGCTCCCCGATCCGGTGCCGGCGGCACAGTCCCGGCCTGTGGTCCTGCTGGGCGAGCGGCATGACAGCGCCGCCGATCACGGCTGGGAGCTGGACACGATCAGACGGCTATACGCTGCCGACCCGGCGCTGGTCCTGGGTTTCGAGATGTTCCCCCGGGCTGCGCAGCCTGCATTGGACGACTGGGCAGGCGGCCGGCTTTCGGAGGCCGCTTTCCTGCAGAACACCGATTGGGCGCATGTCTGGGGCTTTCCGCCGCCGCTTTATATGCCGATCTTCCGGTTTGCGCGTGACCACCACATCCCGATGATCGCCTTGAACGTGTCCCGTCACCTGGTGCATCTGACGGCGCAGCAAGGTTACTCGGCCGTCCCCCAGACGGATCGCGAGGGCGTTGGCGAACCGGCGCCGCCCAGCGCCGGCTACCGTGCCGATCTAGCCGAGGCGATGACGGGACATGGCGGCCCGGCGATGACGCCCGTGCGTCTGCAGCATTTCATCGAGGCCCAGCTTGTGTGGGATCGTGCAATGGCCGAGGCCATCGCCACGCAACGCGCAAGCGCGCCGGGCCGGCAGGTGGTGGCGGTGATAGGGGCCGGGCACCTCGAACACCATTACGGTGTTCCGCATCAGCTGGATGCATTGGGCATTCCCGATGCCTTGGTCCTGCTGCCCGCACATGATGTGTGTGCTCCGCCCGGCCGGAACTATGCTGATGCGGTTTATGTAGACTGATTCCGGCCCGCTCTGGGTTGACGATTGCGCAAGCAGGAAAGGCCTTCTTTTTTGAAAAGAGGAGCAAAAAATTTTGTCTCTCGCGCAGGTTCAGATGCTTCGATCGATCAGAAGGCATCCGGCTGGTTCAGGTGCGGGGAGAAGCAACATATCCTTTGAATCAGTCGTCCAAAAAACGACTGCTTGCTTTCACTGTGCCACCTTTGCAACCGATCGGCATGACACAATGCAGCTTTTGCGCCCTCAGGGAAAAACGTGATCGGACATCACCGTCTCGTGGCGAAGCAGTGGCGCCGCGTGCGTTAAGACTGTCGTGGACACAGGGCTGGCCTTATTTTGTATGAACCGCAAGACTTATGCCCACAAGACTTATGCCCACAAGACTGGCGACGTGATCGATGAGACCCGCGCGGCCATTAATCGGAGTATCCAATGCCGTGTCGAAGCAGGGCTGATACGAACGAGTTTGCAAGCCGCGATCCTGGAATCACGCGCCATGCGGGCAGCATCGGCTGCCAGGGGAACGGAATATCCTGACAGGAAAGCCACGTGCTGGTTCCTGACCCGGCGTCCGTATGAACCGGGCGCGATACGGTCTGTCTGTTTCTGCCCCAGAGTCCGGGCCTTCGTGCCGCGGTGCTAGGCCGGGGTCACAGTGTAAGCGCCCGGCAGCGGAAGCTTGGAGAAACCGTCAGCGCGGCGGCAAGACGCCGTCTGCAGCGCCAATGAACGTCATCACGCCGACCCGGCTTGCATCGGCTGTGCTGCGATGATCGCGCACTTGCCTTGAGGAAGGCCAGGGGCAGAGACTACGTGGGCACCTGCAATTTTCCGAGCGACTCCTCCAGTTCCTGGAAACTCGGCATGAATTCATTCGGTACCATCTTGCGGCCCGTCTCCACGCTCACCTGCGGCGCGTTGCCGTGCAGATGCGCCACCAGAACCGCGCGTATGACGTCGCTGTAGCGCGCGTCACCCTGCACGATACCTTTGATGCGTGAAGCACAGGGCGCGGCGATCCCGTATGCCAGCAACACGCCTAGGAAAGTGCCGACAAGAGCGCCACCGATCATTTCGCCCAGCACGGCAGGCGGCTCGTTGATATGGCCCATCGTCTTGATCACGCCCAGGACGGCGGCCACGATTCCCAGCGCCGGCAACGCATCAGCCATCGTCTGGATGGCATGTGAGCCGTGCAGCTCTTCCTGCAGCGTCTTCTTCAACTCGCGGCCCATGAGGTCCTCGATCTGGTGCGGATCGTCGGCGTTCATTCCCATCATGCGCAGGTAGTCGCAAACCAGCGCCGTGGTGTGGTGGTCGGCCAGGATTTTCGGGAAATGCTTGAACGCCGTGCTTTCCTCTGGTTTCTCGATGTGTGGTTCCAGTGCCATCGCTCCACGCTGGTTGGCCAGTTTCGTGAAGAAGAACAGCAGCGACAGCAGCTCCACATATTCCGGCTTCTTGTAGCGCTCGCCCTTCAGGATCATGCCGAAACCGGCCAGCGTGTGCTTCACGCCGGTCATCGAGTTGGCCATGATGAAGGTGCCGATGGCGGCGCCGAGTATCGTCAGCAACTCGAACGGCATCGATGCCAACAGTGGCCCTATCGCGCCGCCGCTGGCGATGAAGCTGCCGAACACGCAGGCGAGCAGGAATCCGAGACCGCCAAGCGTCAGCATCGCGCGCTCACTGCACTGCCGGAGCCGAACGGATCAGCAAGATGGCGATCCGCCGGTTCGGCGCCGCCTCCGGCGAGGCCGGCAGTAGCGGGTCACGGTCACCGTGGCCGGTCACGTCCTTGATCCGGCCGTCCGGCAGCCCGGCCTCGGTTAGGATACGCCGTGTCGCGTTCGCGCGGTCCGCCGACAGGTCCCAGTTCGTGCGCCCTGCTCCGCCTGCATAGGGTGTCGCATCCGTGTAGCCCGCCACCGCTACTTTCTCGTGCAGCCGCATCAGGGTGGGCACCAGGCGGGTCAGCACGGTCCGCGCCCGCTCGTTCGGCTCGGGCGAGCCGTTGGCGAACATCGGCAAGCCGTCCGAGTCGCGTATCTGCACACGCAGCCCCTCGGGCGTCAGATCGACGTCAAGCTGGCGTGCCAATGGCGCCAGTTCCGGGTCGGCAGCCACTGCCCGCCGCATCTCGTCCGCCGCCTGCTTGAAGTTCGCTTGCTCCTGGCGGCGCGCTTCCTCGGCAGAGCGCCGCATCTGCTCGGCCTGGCCGGGCGTTTGCGCCTGCGCGGCCTGCGCGGCCTGCGCGGCCTGCGCGCTCGCGCGGTCCTGCGC
>CAXUOA010000297.1:0-3652 GCA_964252625.1 uncultured Acetobacteraceae bacterium
CCCGGAACACTGAACCGGGCAAATCCTGCCCGAACAACTGCCCCTGCGCCCCGTCGCACTGCAAATCCGTCAGTATGTCCCGCTGCAAGGCGGTGCCCACGCCCAGCCCCACCGCCGTGGCATCCACCGCATGGGCGCGGCGGATCACGCGCGCCAGGGTGGCGCGTGCGTCCGCATCGCGTTCCGCACTCCGCACCAGGGCAGGATGCAGCCGGACGGCATTCAGCGGAAGGCGTCGCAGGACTCGTTCCAGATCGTTCGCGCTGGCCTGGCTGTCCAGGGCCACGCGTGCGCCGAGGTCACGCAGGGCGGAGAGCAGCAGGAGCAGATCCGGACCCGCATCGGCCAGATCGGCTTGCGGAAGCGCCACGATCAGCCGGGGATGCGAGAGGCCCGTACCCTGCAGCGCAGTCTCCACTTGCCCGAGCAATGTTCCGCTGCGCACGCCGTGGCGCGGCAGGGCGACGGTCACGCTTAAATCCGCGGCGCACGCGGCATCGGCGCCCCAGCCGGACGCTTCCTGGCAGGACGCGCGCAACAGCCAGGCCTGGCCGACCGCATCGAGAGCCGGAGCACCTGCCGCCTGGGTGATCTCGGCACCGGCTAGCGCGCCATCGCGCAGGCGGTGCAGGGGTGACGCGCGCAAGGCGGCGCTCGCGGGGAATGCCGGCGGGCGAAGCGCAGTGAGGACCGGCCGGAACCGGCCTGTCTCGGCGCAAGGAAGGGACAGCATATGGCAATGTCTCGCGGCACGTTTGGAATCTCAGTTTCCGGGTGCCGGATGAACCAAACGCTAAGCGCCAGGCCACGCTCGCGTGAGTGCCGCTTCCCTATGCGGGCGTGTAGCGCCAGACGCTCGCCGGCGGCACGTTCAGCGGCGTCCACGCCTCCCGGCGCAGCATCAGGCCGTGCTTTTTCCAGGGCAGCGGCGAGGTGATGCAGTAGCTGTAGAGGATGAAGCCCACACCGGGCGCCACCGCGTCGATCGCGTCGATGAAGCGCCGCTGTTCGGCCACCGGCAGCAGCACCAGCGGGATGCCGACGATCACCGTGCCGATCCGCCCGTGCATCTCCTGTGGAATAAGCTGTGGCAGCCGCCGCGCGTCACCCTCGATCACCTGAGCCCCGGGCAGGGCCTGCCGCAGATGGGCGGCCATGGCCGGGACGATCTCGACGACATACAGCCGTTCGGCGGCCAGACCCGACTCGATCAAGGCACGGCTGACCACGCCGGTGCCGGCACCCAGTTCGACCACGATCTGGTCGGGTTCGGCACGGGTCTGTGCCACCAGACGCCGGCACAAAGCGGACGAGGACGGCATGACGGAGCCCATCTGCAGCGGGTTGGCCATCCAGCGCCGGAAAAACAGCCCGGCATTGGCGATGTCCTGCCCCAGGCCGCGGGAAGACCGTGCGGGACCAACGCCTGCGCTCATGCTAGCCACCCTGCAAACCGTGCGGGTTCTGTAGGCAAAAGGTAGCGCAAGCGCACGCGGGATTCGCCAGGATAGCCGTGACAAATCAAAGACAACCGGGCCAGGCGCCTGGCCGGAAGGCTACTTTATCTTGGCTTCCTTGAACACGACGTGCTTGCGCGCGACCGGGTCGTATTTCTTGAATTCCATCTTCGTGGTCTTCGTGCGGGCGTTCTTCTTGGTGACGTAGAAGTAGCCGGTGTCCGCACTGGAGACGAGCCGGATCTGCACGGTGTTGGACTTGGCCATGAGGCACCTCAAAGGGGGCGCCGGTTTCCTGGCGCCTGGGATCGGGGAAAATGCGTCGGGCAAGGCGAGGGGTCAAGGAAGGAAGGCCTTCTTTTTTGAAAAAAAGAAGCAAAAAACTTTTGCTCCTGCCGCCTGCATTGCGACCCGTCGCTTCCTGCAGGCACGCGTTCCTGCAGGACCGGCAGGCACCGAGGTGCAGGCGGAGGAGCAAAAGTTTTTTGCTTCTTTTTCTCAAAAAAGAAGGCCTTCCTTGCCTTCTCCCGCCAGGCGCCATACATTGCTCAGTGCAGGCGCTAGCCGGCTATGGCGATAAACGATGCGTGGAATAAGCGTTGTGGACCCGGGGGCAGTGCCCGGCGTTTCCACCATATATGGGGACGACACAGGCTCGACACGCGTGGTAAAGGCTCATCTTTTGCCCGGCATGATACCGCCGTCATCGGGTCAATTCACAAGTGCCAACGATAACTTCGAGGCGCTCGCGATCGCTGCGTAAGCAGTGACACGCGCGGTTAGGGGGCCCCGGGCAACAGAATGCCCCCACTTACTGCCTTCGTCTGCAAGCGCGCCCTGACAGCCGTTTGACGCGGTTCCCCCGCGCTCCGGTGCTCGGACAACCCCCAGCCGACTCCCCAGGCCTTATTTGCAGACGAAGCCAGCGCCTGCTTCCACAGAGGGCTCCGGTTCGGTAGTGAAGCCCATGCCCCTGACCGAATCCCAGCTTGCCGAGATTGCCGTTCAACGGGAGGTGGTGGGCACCACGCGGCGGGCGACGGTGCCGGCATTGGAGGCGCTGCTGTTTACAGCGTTGCCACTGCTGGATCACGGCTTCGTCAGGGTGATCGACTACATGGGCGATGACGGCGCAGTCGTTCAGGCGGCGCGTGTGAGCTACGGGCGTGGCACGCGACGGGTGTCCGAGGATGCCGGGCTGATACGCTACCTGATGCGGCACCGGCACAGCACGCCATTCGAGATGTGCGAGATCAAGCTGCATGTGAAGCTGCCGATCTTCGTGGCGCGGCAGTGGATCCGTCACCGCATGGCCAACGTGAACGAGTATTCCGCCCGCTACTCGGTCATGGACCGGGAGTTCTACATACCAGCGCCCGAGCAGCTGGCCGCGCAGTCCGCCGTCAACCGGCAGGGCAGGGGGGCGGTGCTGCAGGGCGACGAGGCGGCCGAAATCCTCACCCTTCTGCGCGACGACGCGACGCGCAACTATGACCACTACGTACACATGCTCAACGAGGCCCCGGACGGCACGCCCGCCGACGGAGAGCGACAAGGCCTGGCGCGCGAACTGGCGCGCATGAACCTTACGCTGAACGCCTATACGCAATGGTATTGGAAGACGGACCTCCACAACCTGCTGAATTTCTGTGCGCTGCGGGCGGACACGCACGCGCAGTATGAGATACGAGTGTATGCGGATGCTATTCTGCAGATGGTGCGCGCCTGGGTTCCGGCCACCTATGACGCGTTCTGCGACTACCGTCTTGGCGCCGTGACGCTGTCCGCACAGATGCTCGCTGTGGTGAGGCGGCGCCTGGCGGGTGAGATGATCGAGCAAGAATCCAGCGGATTGTCCAAACGCGAATGGGCCGAACTGGAGGGGGCGCTCGGTTTGTAGAGCCATGCGTTTCGACAGGTAGGCAAGCTCGCCGCTTTGCCCAAAACGCCAGGGCCTCGAGGCTCCGATTGGACAGTTCTACTACCAGTTCGTTCTGGAATCGACGCTTAGGTAAAGCAAGGAAGGCCTTCTTTTTTGCAAAAAAGAAGCAAAAAACTTTTGCTTCCTGCGCAGGCTGGGATGCCCTGATTTCTCAGGAGGCACCTAGCTGCTGCAGAAGTGACGGGAAGCAGGAGTTTTTAGAGCATTTTCCGATCGCAAGGGCTCACGGAAAATGCTCTGGCCATCTGATGTT
>CAXUOA010000298.1:0-3648 GCA_964252625.1 uncultured Acetobacteraceae bacterium
TTGCGGCCGTGTCCGCCCCCCCCCCCCCCCATTTCCAGCCGTGCGCTCCCCAGCGCCCCGCAAAATGCGCGCAGGTCGGACCATGGGAGCAGGTTGGCGAGCGCGTCCGGTCGTAGGCCAGGCAATCCCAGCCCGGCAGCAGGATGGGCGAGAGCTCAGGCACCAGCGCTGCCGCAGAGGCGGCCAGCCGCGCCGCCTGCGCTTCGCTATGCGCGATCAGGAGTAGCCGGCCGTCCCCGGCCAGCCCGGGCAATTCGGCCAGTCGGGCCTCCTCGCTGACGTAGGCGTCGTCTAGAGCATCATTCGATCAACCGGGGTCACCTGTCGGATAAAGATGCTCGCAACATCAAATAGCTAGAGCATTTGCAGTGAGCCCTTGCGAACGGAAATTCTCTAGTCCGTGCAACGGATGGTTGATCCTTACCGAAGGAAGGCGATGAACGGGCAGGCTGCGCGTTCGTTCTGGCGTGCCATGACGGACACGCACAATCTTTCACGCTTCGAGCAGGCCCAGGCGCCGGTCTACGATCAGGTGCTGGCGGAATTGCACGCCGGCCGCAAACGCAGCCACTGGATGTGGTTCATCTTCCCGCAGATCGCCGGGCTGGGCCTGAGCGCCACGTCGCGGCACTATGCCATCGCCTCGTTGGACGAGGCGCGCGCCTACCTGGCGCACGCGGTGCTGGGGCCGCGGCTGCTGGCCTGCACGGATACGGTCTGCGTGCACAGGGACGTGCCGGCTTTGTCGATTTTCGGCAGCCCGGACGATGCGAAGTTCCGGTCGTCGATGACGCTGTTCGCGCAGGTGGAGACGCGGTTCGAGGCGGCGTTGACGGTGTTCTTCGCGGGCCGGGCAGATGGGCTTACCTTGGAGATTTTAGGCAAGAAAGGCCTTCTTTTCTGAAGAAAAGAAGCAAAAGACTTTTGCTCCGCTGTCGCGCGTCTTTCCGCAGCCGCCGACAGGGAGCAAAAGTTTTTTGGTTCTTTATTTCAAAAAAGAACTGCTTGCCTCAGACCGGCTCCAGCAGCGGCACCGTTTCCGTCTTTATGGCCGCAACCTTGCGCTCCACCTGCTCCACGATGTGGTCGACCATGCTGGTCCCTTCCACCGTGTGGTCCTGGCGCCCGGCAGCATACACCATGTGGCGGCCGTTGCCGCCGCCGGTCACACCCAGATCGGTCATCAGCGCCTCGCCGGGGCCGTTCACCACGCAGCCGATGATGGAGAGCGTCACCGGCGTCTCTATATGCGCGAGCCGTTCTTCCAGGGCGGCGACTGTGCGTATCACGTCGAAGCCCTGCCGGGCGCAGGACGGGCAGGAGATGATCTTCACGCCGCGGTGGCGTATGCCCAGCGATTTCAGGATGTCCCAGCCGACATGGACCTCCTCGGCAGGCTCAGCGGACAGCGATACGCGCAGCGTGTCACCGATGCCGGCCCAGAGCAGGTTGCCCATGCCGATCGCGGACTTCACGGTGCCTGCGCGTTTGCCGCCGGCCTCGGTGATGCCGATGTGCAGCGGATGGTCGCAGACTTCGGCGAGCTGGGTGTAGGCGGCGACGGCCAGGAAGACGTCGGACGCCTTCACGCTGATCTTGAACTCGTGGAAGTCGTGGTCCTGCAGGATCTTGGCGTGTTCCAGCGCGGATTCGACAAGCGCGTCCGGGTTGGGCTCGCCGTATTTTTCCAGCAAATGCCGCTCCAGCGAGCCGGCGTTCACGCCGATGCGTATGGAGCAGTTATGCTCCTTTGCCGCACGGACGACCTCACGCACCCGCTCGGCGCTGCCGATGTTGCCGGGGTTGATGCGCAGGCAGGCGGCACCGGCCTGGGCGGCTTCGATGGCGCGCTTGTAGTGAAAATGGATGTCGGCCACGATCGGCACGTTCACCTCGCGCACGATCTCGGCGAGGGCGGCGGTGCTCTCCACGTCCGGGCAGGAGACGCGCACGATGTCCACGCCGGCGATCTCGGCCAGGCGAATCTGGGCGATGGTGGCGGCGGCGTCCGAGGTGAGCGTGTTGGTCATCGTCTGCACGGTGATCGGTGCGTCGCCGCCCACGGGGACGCGGCCCACGTGGATTTGCCGCGATTTGCGGCGTTCGATCTTCTGGTAGGGGCGATAGTTCATCGGCGTGGGTTCCCGTGTGGGGCGGCTCGCTTCGGCTGGATATAGGGTTGCCGGCGGGGTGGGTCAAAGAGGCGGCAGCCTCCCTAGTTCAATCGGCAAGCCGGTGGCAGGCGTCCCCCCCCCCGCTCAGTGGCGCCTGGGACGCTTGCCGGAATGCGGACCACACCGGGGATCTTGGCGCATCCCTGCCAGAGGCAGATGCTGGCGTTGCCCGAACGCGGCGGCTGCTGCCCGACACGCATGGTCCGGCCGGCCACGCTGCCGGCAGTGGTGCGCGGCACGATCGAGGACCCTGGCACGGGAAGCCTGTCCAGGGCGGCCGGCGGCGCGCTTGCGGCCCGGCTTCTCGCGGCGGACAGGCAGCCCGCGCCGTATCTGGACTGATATGGCACCTCCCGGCCGCGCGCCGTAACGGTCTGGTAATGCTTTCGCGCTAGCCTTGCGGCACCGTAACGGATCGCTTCATGGCAATACGCAGTTCCGCCAGCATCGTCGTCTGCACGCCCTGCTATGGCGGGGTCGTGACCCAGGGCTACATGCTCTCCACCACCAACCTCATGATCCAGGGCATCCAGTCCGGCTTCTCCGTCATGGTGGATCTGCACGGGTTCGATTCGCTCATCACGCGCAGCCGCAACACGCTGGTTGCCCGGTTCATGGACCGGCCGACCGCCACGCATCTGCTGTTTGTGGACGCGGACATCACCTATCTGCCGGCACAGGTGATGCGCATGGCCGCGTTCGGACAGGACGTGGTCGCCGGCATGTATCCGCTGAAGACGCGGGACTGGTCGCCCGAGGCGATCACCCGGGTGCGGCAGGGCGAAGGTCTGGAGACCGCCGCGTTGCGCTATGTGGGCCTGCCCTGCGCGGATGGCGAGCGCGAGGAGAGGGACGGCTTCGTGACCGGCGAATACGCCGGCACCGGCTTCATGATGATACGGCGCGAGGCGCTGGTGCGCATGATGCAAGCCTATCCCGAGCTTCGCTTCGATGCGGCGCATGACCGCGCGACGCAGTATTCCAGCGAGCACCAGTTTGCCTTGTTCGACTGCATGATAGAGCCGGAGACCCGGCATTACCTCAGCGAGGATTACACGTTCTGCCGCCGCTGGCGCGCGCTCGGCGGCAAGATATGGCTCGATACGCAGGGCCCGCTGGTGCACACCGGAGCGCATGATTTCGTCGGCAATCCGGCCTCGCGGTATCCGGGTGCGGCGTTGTGCCAAGCCGGCTGAGTAGCCGGGGCAGGCACGCGCATTGATTAACAAGCCGGCGACAGCGGAGTAGAAGTCTTTTGCTTCTTTTCTTCAGAAAAGAAGGCTTTGCCTTGCCTCACTCCGGCGGCAAAGGCGAACACGCCACGGTAGCCGCCCGCGCCAGCACCACCATGCGCCGCGCCGCAACCCCCGCGCCCGCCATCTCGCCCGCCACATGCTGCAGCAGCGGGCTGGACAGCAGCGCGTGCGTGGCCGTGTTGACCGCCACCTCCGTGCCGACCACCGCGCCTGCGGAC
>CAXUOA010000299.1:0-3629 GCA_964252625.1 uncultured Acetobacteraceae bacterium
TCGGCAGCGTGATCAGTCTCTCCATCCAGGCACGCCAGGCGCTCGCCCGCCTCACCCTCCCCGTCCTGATCGTGGCCGCCCTGGCGCTCATGCTGCTCGGCCGCGCCACGCCGCTGGTGCCCGAACGCGCCCGCATCAGCCTGTCGGACGCGCTGGCGCCGATCTACGCCGTGGTGGACACGCCCTTGCGGGCCGTGCGGGCCAGCGTGCGCTCCGTGCATGACACGCTGCAGCTTCGCGCCGAGAACGGCAGGCTGCGTACCGAGAACGAGCGCCTGCGGCACTGGTATGACGTGGCGATGGCGCTGGATGCCGAGAACGCCACGCTGAAGGATAACCTGCACTGGGTGCCGGACCCCACGCTCAGCTACGTGACCGCGCGCGTGGTGGCCGATGCCGGCGGCGTCTATGCCCGCTCCGTCCTGCTCTCCGTCGGGCCGAACAGCACGATACGCCGCGGCCAGGTGGCGCTGGACGCCAACGGCCTGGTCGGCCGGGTGACCGAAGTGGGCGCCCGCAGCGCGCGCGTGCTGCTGATCACGGACATGAACAGCCGCATCCCCATCCTGCTGGAGAAATCCCGCGCCCGCGCCATCCTGGCCGGCGCCAACGCGTCCGATCCGAAACTGCTCTATTTGCAGGACGGCGCGCATCCGGAAGAGGGCGAGCGCGTGGTCACCTCCGCCGAGGCGGGCGCGTTCCCCGCCGGGCTGCTGATCGGCACCGTGCATTACGGCGCCGCCGACCGGCTGGAGGTGACACCGGCCGCCGATCTCGGCCGGCTGGAGGTGGTGCGTATCTTCGATTACGGCCTGGGCGGGGTGGTGCCGCCGGAGGCGCCCGGACATGCCGCAATGCGGCCGTGACGGGTAAGGAAGAAAGCAGTCCTTTTTTGGAAAAAAGGACCAAAAAACTTTTGTCTCTCCGCCGGCTTGAGGGCGGTGCTCCGTTCTGCGGGTGTGCGTGTCTGCAGAAACACTGCGGGCCTCGGTCAGCCTGATGGACAGCGCGCCTGGCGTCCGTCCTCGCCAGGGCCTGTGGCACGCGCTGGACACCGCTTCGCGCTACGCGCTTCCGGGCGTGCAGACCGTCTCCGTGCTCCTGCTTCTGTCAGCCCCGCTCGGCATTCCCGCCCAGGCCCAGCTTCAGCCAGCCTGGGCGCAGGCTTGCGTGTTCTTCTGGACGCTCTACCGCCCGGCCTCCATGCCGGCGCTGCTGGTGTTCGCCATCGGGCTGCTGCTGGACCTGCTGGCGCAGGGCCCGGTCGGCATCGAGGTAATGGTCCTGCTGCTGATACACGCCGTGGCACTGAAATCCCGCCGCTTGCTCACGCGCAGCGGCTTCGCTGCCGTCTGGCTGGTGTTCATGGGCGTGGCACTCGGCGCCGCGGTGCTGGAGTTTCTGCTCGTCTGCCTGCTGACCTGGCATCTGCTGCCGCCCTGGCCCGGCGCGTTCGAGTTCGGCATTGCTGCGGGGTTGTATCCGTTCCTGGCGTTCTATTTCATCGGGCTGCACCGCGGCTGGGCGGCGCCGGAGCAGGCGAGTTGAAGAAAGCAGGCAATACCGAAAAACTTTTACGCCGCTGTCGCGCGCCTGTCCGCATCACCCGACAGGGAGCAAAAGTTTTTTGGTTCCTTTTTTCAAAAAAGAACTGCTTGCTTCCTTGATGAAACAGGAAGGCACCAGAAACGGCGTATTCACCCGCCGCGCCCTCCTCCTGATGGGCGGCCAGACCGCCGCCCTCATCGCGCTCGGCGTGAAACTCTACCGCGTGCAGGTGGAGCAGGGCGCCAAATACGCCACCCTGGCGGAGAGCAACCGTGTCAGCGCCAGGCTGATCGCGCCGCCGCGCGGCCGCATCGTCGACCGCTTCGGCCAGGTGCTGGCCGGCAACACCCTTAACTGGCGCGCGCTTCTGCTGGCCGAGGAGACGACCGACGTCGCAGCCACGCTGGCCCGGTTCGATGCGCTGGTGCCGCTGGAAGACCACGACCACGCCCGCATCGAGCGCGAGCTGAAGCATAACCGCCGCTTCATCCCGGTCACCGTCCGCGAGTTCCTCGACTGGGACCAGATGGCGCGCATCGAAGTGAACGCGCCCGACCTGCCCGGCGTGCTCGTCGATGTGGGCACCACGCGGCATTACCCGTTCGGGCCTGACCTGGCGCATATTGTGGGCTACGTGGCACCGCCCAGCGAGGCGGATCTGGGCGACGACCCCGTGCTCGCACTGCCCGGCGTGCGCGTGGGCCGCGCCGGCGTGGAGCAGTTCCACGAGGAGGACTTGCGCGGCAACGCCGGCGAGGTGCAGATGGAGGTCAACGCGGTCGGCCGCATCATACGCGAACTGGACCGCAGGGACGGCACGCCGGGCGAAGAGCTGGGCCTGACCATCGACGTGGATTTGCAGCGCGGCATACTCGCCATGCTGGGCGACATGGCGGCCAGCGCGGTGGTGATGGACTGCACCAACGGCGAGGTGCTGGCGATGACCACCACGCCCAGCTTCGATCCCGCGCTGTTCGACAGCGGCCTGTCGCAGAAGCAGTGGATCGAGTGGACATCCGACCGCAAGACGCCGCTGATCAACAAGGCCACCGCCGGCGTCTATCCCCCCGGCTCCACCTTCAAGATGGCGGTAGGCCTGGCCGGCCTGCGCGCGGGCACCATCACCCTGGGGGACCGCATCAACTGCCCCGGCTACATCGACCTCGGCGACACGCGCTTCCATTGCTGGAAGAAGCACGGCCACGGGTCGCTGGACCTGCATGGCGGGCTGAAACACAGCTGCGACGTGTTCTTCTACGAGGTGGCGCGCCGCACCGGCATAGACGCGCTGGCGCAGACGGCAAACGACTTCAGCTTCGGCGTGGACCCCGGCGTGGACTTACCCGGCGCCCGCCGCGGCCTGATGCCGACGACGGACTGGCGCCGGCGGCACGGCCACAAATGGACGGTGGGCGACACTATCGGCTGCGGCATCGGCCAGGGCTTCGTGCTGGCGACCCCGCTGCAGCTGGCAACCTATTGCAGCCGTATCGCCACCGGCCGCGCCGTGGTGCCGCACGTGACCCGGCTGGTTGCCGGCAAGCTGCAGAGCGGCGTCAGACCGGAGGACTATCCGCCGCTGGACGTGCCGGAAGACCACCTGTCCGCAGTGCGCGGCGGCATGTACGCCGTGGTGAACGAGGCTGGCGGCACGGCACCGCACGCCCGGCTCGGCCTGCCGGGCATGCAGCTCGCCGGCAAGACCGGCTCCAGCCAGGTGCGCCGCGTCAGCCGCTGGGCGCGCGAGCACGGCCATTTCAACAGCGCCAGCCTGCCGTGGGAATTCCGCCCGCACGCGCTGTTCATCTGCTTCGCCCCCTACGACGCGCCGCGCTACGCGGTGGCCGTGGTGGTGGAGCACGGCAACGCCGGCGCCGACGTGGCTGCCCCGCTGGCGCGCGACATCATGCGCGACACGCTGACCCGCGACCCTGCGCGGCGGGTGGTCGCACCTGGGCAGGTTGCTTCTTCGGCCACGTGAGAAAGCAAGGCCTTCTTTTTTGAAAAAAAGAAGCAAAAACTTTTCCTCTCCCGCATCTGCAGCAGCCGGGTGCCTTCGGATAGATCGAGGCTTCTGAGCC
>CAXUOA010000300.1:0-3521 GCA_964252625.1 uncultured Acetobacteraceae bacterium
CCGCGACAGCGGAGTCAAAAGTCTTTTGCTTCTTTTCTTCAGAAAAGAAGGCCTTCCTTCCCTCTCACTCGACAGTCAACACCAGCATGCTCATCGAATACCCCGGCAGCACCACGCTCGCCGCACCCGCACTGAAAGCCACGTTCCCCAGCCTATGAATCGCCGAGAGATCGGCACCGGTGTAGCTGAACATCGCAGCCGATGCCGCACCGGTCTGCCCGGCGACCGCAACCGGCACAGTCAGGCCGCCAGCCGTCTTGTTTATCAGCACCAGGCTGAGCGAGTGCGGATTGCGCAACGCGCCGTAAGCGGAGACGGATCCCTGGTCGGCGCTGGCCGTCTGCACGCCTGTGGCGCCCAGACCGTGGCCCGCGCCGTCCACGTTGCGGTAGAGCAGGAAGCTGAAAGCGATCGGGTCCGTCGGTTGCGGCGGGTTCCACATGGCGGCCAGTTGCACGCCTTCACGGCCGAAGATCCCCAGCACGTCGGCTTCCGCCAGCGCATCGGTGATCAGCTTGGCGCCGCTGTCTATGGAGTATTCCGAAAACGACAGCTTCGTGCCCGGGTAATACTGCGCAATCCATTGCTGGAAGCGGGGAATCAGCTGCATCGGCCCGTCGAAATAATACTGCTCCACCCACGTGCCGCCGTTATAGGTCGGGTCCCACAGCGTGCGCGTCGAAGCAAGCTGGCTCGTGGCGTCGGTGAAGTTGAAATAGTAGTGCTCGTCGAAGTAGTCCAGCATTCGCCGGTTCTGTGCCGTGCCGAAAGCCGCCATCTGCTGCAGGTAGTACTGGCCGGCGAACAGGTTGTCTTGTGCGGCAGGCGAACCGATCCAGCCGCCCAGCGTAAAATCGGACGGTCCCAGCACCGATGCGGAAGCGTCCTGCTGCTTGATGGCGAGCGCGTATTGTGCGCCCAGCGAGGATATCGTGGCGTAGCTGGCGCCGTTCGGCATCACGTCGCGATGGGTGTTGCTCCAACCGAACGGCTCGTTGTCGAGCTGGTAGAATTTCACGCCGCCTTTTGCCGCCACGCCGAACCTGCTGACGAGATGACTCACCCAGGCTTTCTGGAACGCGGGCGTGTTGGCCATGTTGTTCGCCAGCACGTCGGTATCGGTCAGTTGCGCGCCGGTACTGCTGATGCTGTTGCCGCAGGTCTCTCCGGCGGGAAACACGTATGGGTTGGTTGCCTGCTGCGGCCCGTAATCCGGCTGCATCGTCGGCGTGCCGGTAACCGGGAAGCTGCAGCTCCAGGCGGCGGCGTTGTTGATATAGGGTATGATGGGGATGGTCAGCAGCGTGGCGCTGCCTGTGGCCTTGTCGGCCGTCACCAGCGCGTCCGGGCCGCCGCTCGGCACCGGGTTGGCGTTTCCGCCGCCCATGAAAAACCAGTCGAACCCGGCGTTGCTGCTGTCGACCTGCCAGTTGTAGCGCGTGGCGGCATCTCCACCCCAACGCAGCACACCCAGCCGTGCCTGCGCCTGATAGGCCGGGCTCACCCCGGAGTTGGCCATGCCATAGATGTACGGGCTGATCGGATGCTGCCCGGCGGACGGGTCCACGCTGATGGCAGGTCCCATGGCCGCCTGTGCCAGAGCACCGGCAACCGGCGCGGTGACCAGAACGGCGACCGTTAAAGCGTGAAATCTGCGTGCCATCGCAACCTCCGTATCGTTACGGACACGTTAAGCATGGACAGGAACGTTGTCACTACCTAAAGTTGTGCTCGGCGGTAAAATGCTACCGACAACAAGACGGGATCCGCAACGACGACTGTTCCCGCGCGAGGCGCAGGAACGTCACGCGACAGCATGCCGCGCATGACACCCCGGGCCCGCTGCACAGGCCGCCCGATATTACTCCCGCCGTCCCTCAACCAGTTCCTGCACCACCCCAGGGTCCGCAAGGGTCGAAATATCTCCCAACCCCTCTGTCTCGTTGGCCGCAATTTTGCGCAGGATCCGCCGCATGATCTTGCCGCTGCGCGTCTTCGGCAGCCCGGGCGCCCACTGGATGGCATCCGGCGCCGCGATCGGCCCGATCTCCCGCCTTACCCAGGCCACGAGGTCGCGGCGCAACGAATCGCTGGGCTCCACGCCGTCCTTCAGCGTCACGTAGGCGTAGATGCCCTGGCCCTTCACGTCATGCGGGAAGCCCACCACCGCGGCTTCGGCCACGTTGTGGTTGCTGACGAGCGCGCTCTCCACTTCGGCCGTGCCCATGCGGTGGCCGCTGACGTTTATCACGTCGTCCACCCGCCCGGTGATCCACCAGTACCCGTCGGCATCGCGCCGCGCGCCGTCGCCGGTGAAATACTTGCCGGGATAAGTGCTGAAATACGTCTGCACGAAACGTGCGTGATCACCGAACACCGTGCGCATCTGCCCGGGCCAGCTATCGGTGATGCACAGATTGCCCTCCACCGCGCCTTCCAGTTCGCGGCCCTCCGCATCCACCAGCACCGGCTTCACGCCAGGCAGCGCAAACGTCGCCGAGCCCGGTTTCAACGCCACCGCGCCGGATACCGGACTGATCAATATCCCGCCCGTCTCCGTCTGCCACCAGGTGTCGACGATCTGGCAACGCTCCTGGCCCACCACGCGATGATACCACAGCCAGGCTTCGGGATTGATCGGCTCGCCCACGCTGCCCAGCAGCCGCAGAGACTTCCGCGACGTACGCAGCACCGGCCCGTCGCCCTCGCGCATCAGCGCGCGTATCGCGGTCGGCGCCGTGTAGAAGATGTTCACGCCGTGCTTGTCGATCACCTCCCAGAAGCGCGAACTGTTCGGGTATGTCGGCACGCCCTCGAACATCACCGTGGTGGCGCCGTTGGCCAGCGGACCGTAGACACTATACGTATGCCCGGTCACCCAGCCGACGTCGGCCGTGCACCAGAACACCTCGCCCGGCCGGTAATCGAACACCAGCTCATGGGTAAATCCGGCCCACACCAGGTAGCCCGCCGTGGTGTGCAACACGCCCTTCGGCTTGCCCGTGCTGCCGCTCGTGTAGAGGATGAACAGCGGGTCCTCCGCCGCCATCTCCTCTGGCGGGCACTCGGGCGATGCCGATTCCAGCAGCGCCGCGTAGGCATGATCGCGCCCCGCCTGCATCGGCACGTCCGCACCCGTCACCGCCACCACGATCACCGCCGTCACCTCCGGACACTGCGCCAGCGCCGCGTCCGCGTTCGTCTTCAGCGCCACCGTGCGGCCGCCGCGCCGGCTCTCATCGGCGGTGATCAGCAGCGTGCTCCCGCAATCGCCTATGCGGTTGGCCAGGCTGTCCGGCGAGAAACCGCCGAACACCACCGAATGGATCGCCCCGATGCGCGCGCAGGCCAGCATCGCCACCGCCGCCTCCGGCACCATCGGCAGATAGATCGTCACGCGGTCGCCCTTCTTGGCTCCCAGCGACTTCATGACGTTCGCCAGCCGGCAGACCCGCTCGTGCAGGTCGCGATACGTGATCCTCTCGCTGCGCCCCGGATCGTCGCCCTCCCAGATGATTGCC
>CAXUOA010000301.1:0-3509 GCA_964252625.1 uncultured Acetobacteraceae bacterium
CGCTGATCCTGCGCCCCGACCCGGGCGTATGCGCCGCCTACAACCTCGCGCTGAACGCGCGGGCGATACGCAGCGCCGCCTGGGCACAGGTGCGCGATGCGCCCTCGGCCACCGCAGACGGCCACGAATTCAGCCTGATGATGAATGCCGGACTGGCGCTGGAGCTGGACCAGCTCCGCGTCACCGGCGCGGACGGGATCGGCCTGTTCCGCACCGAGATCGCCATGATGGCGCGCGGCACCATCCCCGACATCGCCGAGCAGACCGCCATCTACGCCCGCGTGCTGGACGTGGCCGGCGACCGCCCGGTGTATTTCCGCACGCTGGACCTGGGCAGCGACAAGCTGCTGCCGGACAGCCCGCCCGCCGAGGAGGAGAATCCGGCGATGGGCTGGCGCAGCCTGCGCGTGGGGCTGGACCGTCCGGCCATCCTCCGCCGGCAGCTCCGCGCCATGCTGCTGGCCGCCGCCGGACGGCCGCTCAGCATCATGTTCCCGATGGTCGCCAGCCTCACCGAGTTCCGCCAGGCGCGCGGGCTGCTCTATGCCGAGGCCGCGCGCGTGCGCCCTGCCCCGGCCAGGCTCGCCATCGGCACCATGCTCGAAATCCCGGCCCTGTTATGGCAGCTGCCGGAGATGATGGCGGAGGCCGATTTCGTCTCCATCGGCAGCAACGACCTGATGCAGTTCGTCTTCGCCGCCGACCGCGGCACACCCGCGCTGACCGAACGGTACGACTTCCTCTCCGCCCCGATCCTGCGCCTGCTCCGCCAGGTGAGCCGTGCCGCAACGGAGGCCGGCACACCGCTTTCGCTGTGCGGCGAGGCGGCATCGCGCCCGCTGGATGCCGCCGTGCTCCTGGCCCTGGGCGTGAACCGCCTGTCGATGTCGGCAAGTAGCCTGCTGCCGGTGAAGCAGGCGCTGACCGCGCTGGACCTGGGGACGTTCCGCGCGTTCCTGCGCACGCTGAAGCGGACCGCGGCTTCGCACTCCAGCCTGCGCGAGCCTATGGCGGGCTGGGCGCGGGATCACGGGCTGGAGGTGTAGCGCAGCGATGCTTTGAGATTGGCTGTCACAGCAAGCAAGCAGTCCTTTTTTGAAAAAAAGGACCAAAAAACTTTTGTCTCCGTCGGTTGCGCGTCGATGAGACGTTCGCTTCAAATGCCGGCGACAGCGCAGCCAAAAGCTTTTTGCTTCTTTTTCTCGAAAAAGAAGGCTTTCCTTCCTTTTACTCCGGCAATCGCAAGGCTGACTGCCTAAGGCTTGAAGGAGAACAAAGCCGTAGGCACGGAAGCCGGCGCCCCCGGCTTGAACCAGTCGGTATCCGGGATGTGGGATGCGGTGACGTACAGCGTGCCGTCCGGGCCTTCGCTCATCGTGTCCGGCCAGCGCAGACGCGGGTCGCTCACCACCGTCGTCACCTTGCCGTCCGCCCAGCGATGCACGGCGTTATCCGCGGGCGAGGTGATGTAGAGGACCCCTGCCTTGCTCATCCACATCCCGTCGGCCACGTTCGTCACACCCAGCGTCTTGATCGCCGCCTTCGCCTCGGCCAGCGGCGTGCCCACGGTCAGCCTGGCGGTCGGGACCGCGTATAGCGTGTGGCCGGTCAACACCTGCCAGTAGAGCGTCTTGCCGTCGTTGGAGAGCGCGATGCCATCGGCCGCAAAGGCCGGCTGGCGCCCGTCTGGCCGGCGCAGGGGATGTCCGTCGAACTCCACCGTGACGCTCTTGTCGATCTGCGTTTCGGGGACGCCGTCCAGCGCCCGGAAGGCGCCGCCCGTGTTGAGATCCACCACGATGATGGCGCCGCGCGTCCCCGAATCGGTGATGTAGGCGGTGTTGCCGTCCGGGCTGAAACGTATGTCGTTCAGGTAGCTCCCCTGCATCGCCACGTTCGGCGCCATCGGGATCACCTTGGTCACCCTGTTGGTTTTCAGGTCGATGCGGACGAGCTTGGGGCCGCCGGGCAGTATCTTCTCGTTGCCCGGCGCCGCGGCATCGACCACCCAGAGGTTGCCGTGGGTGTCGGCCACCACGGATTGCACGCAGACGAAATGGTCCGCGACGCTCATCTTGCCGGCAAGTGTGTTGCGGTAGCTGTTCCACGCCTCGTCCGGGTAGGGCCTGAGCGCGCCGCCCGGCAGCAACTCGGCCACGGACACCGGCGCATCGTCCGTCCAGCGCGGGAAATTCACGAACACCCGTCCTGCCGGCGAGACGGTGACGCCCGTCACCTGGTGCGCAAAACCGGCCACTTGCGTCAGCGCCGGCGCGGCCTGCGTCTCGGCGGCAAGGCTGGCCTGCCCGCTTAGGGCGGTGCAGATTCCTGCGGCTGTCGTCAGCAGGGCAGCAGCTCTGGTCATGTCATGTCGTCCGATGTTCAATCCTCGCCCGAACGCAGGCTCGGCATGGGCGTTGCCCGGCGCCTTGGTTTTATGCCCTACCCGCTTTGATGCTTGGGCGAGCAAGGAAGGCCTTCTTTTTTGAAAAAAAGAAGCAAAAAACTTTTGCTCCCTGCGCAGGCTCGGATGCCTCGATCAATCGGGCGTAACTGGCTGCTGCAGATGCGAGGGGGACTTGCTTTCTTTCGTCAGTCTCAGGCCTGGCTGGTTGGCAAGCCGTCTTAAACAGATGGGGCTCTGGGACCCCAGACCTTGCCTACAAACCGCAGGACGACCCAGCCCGTCACCGCGGCTCACAACCGGCCCGTCGCGCGCGCTTCGCCTCCGCCAGTTGCCACACCAGCAGGATGGGCACGCCCAGCGCCACATCCCGCGCCCGCCGCAGCAGGGACACGGCCAGCGCCAGTTCGGCCGGCTGGCCGAACAGCGGGGCCACACCGGCATAGGCGGCTTCCTGCACGCCGGCGTAGCCCGGTACCAGGATGGCCGCAGCCAGCACGGCGTGCAGCAGCGCCTCTATGCCCAACGCGTCGGCGAAGCCGATGCCGGCGCCCAGCAACCGGAACGCGATGAAGCTGGCGACGCCGGTTCCCAGCCAGGCCGTCAGGTGCAGCGCCAACGCCAGTCCCACGCGCCAGGGCTGGTCGTAGATGTCCGTCAGGCTTTGCTGCACGGTGGAGAGCTGGCCGTCCAGGGTGGGAAAGGCGTTGCCCAGGACGCGCCGGCTGAGCCGCAGGAGCGGGGTGGCACCGCGGCGTTGCAGCCAGACGAAGCCCAGCCCGCTCAGCGCGGCGGCCGCCAGCCCTGCGGTCAGCGGCCACAACAGGGCCGCGTGCGGCTGGCGTGCCGCGAGAAGCAGCAGCCCGATCAGTATCAGCCCGATCTGCGCCACGAACTCCGCCGTCAGGTCGACGACCGTGGCGGCGGTGGCCGGCGTCGCCTGGCCGCCGGCCAAAGTGACGGCGCGAACGCCCAGCACGAAGCCGCCGACGAGCGAGAACGGCAGCAGGCCGCCTGCCGCATCGCGCACCATGCGGCCCCAGACCGCGGTTCGGGGCCGCCAGGCGCGGCTTGCCGGAAGCAGCACGAACCAGCCCAGGCCGAG
>CAXUOA010000302.1:0-3479 GCA_964252625.1 uncultured Acetobacteraceae bacterium
GATCGCGGCCTGCCCGATCTGCAGGGTGCCGTTCTCGATGCGTGCGGCAAACGGGTGCGGCACCTCGGGCCGCTCGGACTGGCCCAGGCCGTGGGGCAGGGACCACGGCAGCCGGAGCACCGGTGCGGACAGCACGAGGTCGCGCAGCACCATCCGGCCGGTGGCCAGCGGCCACGTCGCCACCTGCAGGCGCAAGGCGGCAACCTGCACCGAGACGCCGTCGCCCTGGTCGGCGAGCGTCACGTCGGACGCGGTGAGCACTGGCTGCGGCAGCAGGCGAAGGCTGATCTCGCCGCCGATCACCACCGGGCGGCCCAGGCGGGCGGCGGCGATGCTGGCGATGGCGGTGCGGAAGCGGCCCCAGTCCAGCAAAGGCGGCACGTACCACGCCGCCAGCAGCAGGAGGGCGCCGGCGCCGGCGCTCCAGGCGAGCGGGCGCCAGTTCGCATAAGGGCGTGCGCGGCGTGTCAGGGCTTGGGGCATTGGCACGGGGGTATAAGGAAGGCCTTCTTTTTTGGAAAAAAAAAGCAAAAAACTTTTGCGCCGCTGTCGCGGGAGGCGGACAGGTCCGCGCAAAAATTAAGGTTTTTTGCACCTTCCCTTCAAAACAGGGGTGCTTGCCTTCCTTGCCTGAACTTTCGCGCGATATGCTGTTGCCATGAGCTACTGGGGCAAACTTCTGGGCGGCATGGCGGGCTTCGCCATGGGCGGCCCGCCAGGCGCGGTGATGGGCGCCGCATTGGGCCACGCGGCCGATAGCGGCGGCATGAACGCCGCCCGCTTCCACCCGGCGCGCCTGGCCGCCATGTTCGTCCCGCGCGAGCAGGTGTTCGCCCTGGCGGTGGTCGCCCTGTCCGCCAAGCTGGCCAAATGCGACGGCCCGGTCACCCGGGCCGAAATAGACGGCTTCAAACGCCATTTCCGCGTGCCGGCGGAAAGCGCACGCGAGGTGGGCCGGCTGTTCGACCAGGCCCGCGACACGCAGGACGGCTTCGAGGGCTACGCGCAGCAACTTGGCGCAAGCTTCGCCGACAACCGCGGCGTGCTGGAAGACGTGCTGGCCGGCCTGTTCGGCATCGCGCGCGCAGACGGCGCGGTGAACGCGGCCGAGCTGGATTTTCTGGCCCGCTGCGCCCGCGGCTTCGGGCTGGACGGCCCGGCATGGGAACGTGCGCGCGGCGGCACGGCAAGGGTGCAGGCCGGCACCGAAGCCGACCCCTACGGCGTGCTGGGCGTGGCGCGCTCGGCGCCGGACGACGCGGTGCGCGCAGCCTGGAAGCAGCTGATGCGCGACAACCATCCGGACGGCCTGGCCGCCCGCGGCGTGCCGCCGGAGTTCATCGCGCGCGCCACCGAAAAGGTGGCCAACATCAACGCCGCCTGGGACAGGGTGAAGCGGGAGCGCGGCCTGTGAGCGGCCCGCCTGCCGCAAACCTGCACGTCACCGATCTGCCCAGCCCGAACCAGGACGAGCGGCCCTGCGCCATCGACATGCTGGTGCTGCACTACACGGGGATGAAATCCTGCGCCGAGGCGGTGGCCCGGCTGCGCGACCCGGACGCGCGCGTCTCGTCGCACTATGTCGTCGACGAGGACGGCAGTGTCCTGCGCCTGGTTCCCGAAGCGCGGCGCGCCTTCCACGCCGGCGTGTCCTGCTGGCGCGGCCGGCGCGTCCTGAACGACCCCTCCATCGGCATAGAGATCGTCAACCCCGGCCACGAATGGGGCTACCGGCCGTTCCCGCCGGCGCAGATGGTGGCGGTGCGCGCGCTGTGCCTGGGCATCCTTGCGCGGCACGCCATCCCGCCGCACAACGTGGTGGCGCACAGCGACATCGCGCCGTCGCGCAAGCAGGATCCCGGCGAGCTGTTCGACTGGCGCGGGCTGGCGGAAGCCGGGATAGGCCTGTGGCCCGGGCCTGACGGGCCGCCGGCGGCGGACCTGCGGGCGGCGCTGGTGGGGATCGGCTACGAAAGCGATGACGCAGACAGCATACGCGCGTTCCAGCGGCGCTTCCTGCGCGATCATCTGAGCGGACAGGCGGACGGGCCTACGCTGGTGCGGGCCGGCGCGGTTTTGGCCGCGTACACGTGAAGGCAGGCAAGCCTTCTTTTTTGAAAAAAAGCAGCAAAAAACTTTTGCTTCTCCGCCGCCTCCCCTGCTTCGGCCCGCCTTTACGGCACCCGCCTTGGACACATGCGAGGGAGCAGGCGTTTTTCGGTTCGGTCTTTCAGGGAAGAACTGCTTTCTTCCCGCATGAACGCAATCTTCCAAGCCCTCCTCGTCGCCGCCGGCATGGCTTGGCAGGTCGCCTGGAGCCTGGTGCTGGGCTTCCTCATCTCCGCCGTCCTGCAGGCCGTCGTCTCCCAACAGGCCATGCAGCGCGCGCTCGGCCAGGGCGGCGCCAGGCAGATCATGCTGGCCACGGCCGCCGGGGCCGCCAGCTCCAGCTGCTCCTACGCCTCGGCTGCCATCAGCCGGACCCTGTTCGCCCGCGGCGCGGCGCTCGTGCCGTCGCTGGCCTTCGTGTTCGCCTCCACGAACCTGGTCGCCGAACTCGGGCTGGTGCTGTACCTGCTGCTCGGCTGGCAGTTCATGGCGGGCGAGTGGGCGGGCGGTGTCGTCCTCGTCGTGCTGCTGACCCTCATCGTGCGCCTGACCTACCCCGCGCGGCTGGTGGAAGACGCCCGCCGGCGGGCCGCGTCGGGGCTCGGTCACGCCGAAGACACCGCCGGGCAGCCAGGCAGCGTGTGGCAGAAGCTGGCGCGCCGGCAGACCTGGACGGTGGTGGCGCAGAGCTTCGTCATGGATTTCTCCATGCTGTGGAAGGATCTGCTGCTTGGCTTCCTGATCGCCGGCGGGCTCGCGGTGTTCGTGCCGCGCGGCGCCTGGCAGGCCCTGTTCGTGCAAGGGCATGCAACCTGGCTAATGGTGCCGGCCAACGCGCTGGTCGGGCCGCTGATCGCCGTGCTGTCTTTCGTGTGCTCCATCGGCAACGTGCCCATGGCCGCCGTGCTGTGGGGTGCCGGGGTCAGCTTCGGCGGCGTGCTGGCGTTTCTCTACGCCGACCTGATCGTCCTGCCGCTGCTCGACGTGTATCGCCGCTACTACGGCTGGCGGATGACGGCGTACATCGCAATCGTATTCTACACCACGATGGTGGGCGCCGCGATCATCGTCGACGTGGTGTTCCGGGCGTTTGGCTGGCTGCCGCACGGGCGGCCGGACATACGCGGCGAAGTCACGCATTTCGCGTTCGACCATACGTTCTGGCTGAACGTGGCCGCTGCCTGTGTGGCCTTCGTGCTGGTGATGGCCGCGCGTCGCGCGCCCGTCCGGGCGAGCCACTGCGCGCATCATCATGGTTAGGCGCGTCTGGTCTTGATGCTTGTGCAGGCAAGAAAGGCCTTCTTTTTTGAAAAAAAGAAGCAAAAAACTTTTGTCCCTGTGCCGCCCCCGCTGCCTCGATTAATCTAGAC
>CAXUOA010000303.1:0-3342 GCA_964252625.1 uncultured Acetobacteraceae bacterium
ATCTCGAACGTTTCCTCAAGCCGGGGCTTGATGATTCCCACCACCATGCTGCGCGGAATCTTGGCGAACTGGTGGTCCTCCTCGCCGATCAGCTGCACCGCCAGGATCTCGCGCTCGTCGTCCGGGCTGGCATGCGCGTTGCCATACAGCGTCTTCAGGCGCTCGGCATTGTCGATAGGCGTGCTCAGCACGCCTGCGATATCACGCGTCACGTGCTGGCCGCCGATCGGCACCTGTGCGGTGTGCAGCAGCTGCCCTTCGCCGAACACCGCCAGGCTCGTTGTCCCGCCACCCATGTCGATCACGGTGGCACCCAGGTCCCGCTCGTCGTCGATCAGACTAGACAGGCCTGACGCGAACGGCGCCGACACCACCTCGCTGATTTCCAGATCGCAGCGCCCGACCGCGCCGCCCAGATTGCGCAGCGCCATGGACAACGCGTCCACCACATGCAGCCGTGCGGACAACTGGTCGCAGAAATGCCCGCGCGGGTCGGCCACGCCCTGCGTCTCGTCGACGGAGAAACTCACCGGCAGCGAGTGTATCGTCTCGCGCCCTTCCGTCACCGCGCGCGCACGCCCCTCGGTGATGACGCGCTTGACGTCGGCCTCGCTCACCTGCCGCCCGCCCACCGGCCACTGCACGTTGAACAGCCGCGACTCGGGATGCCCGCAGGACAGGTTCACCGTCACCGACCGCAGCCGGTAATCCGCCATCTCCTCGGCAAGCGCCACCGCCGCCCGTATCGCGCGCTCCGCCTCGTCCAGATCGGTGATGCCGCCACCGCGCACGCCACGCGACCGCGTGAACCCGCTGCCCAACGCGCGCAGCGTGCCATCGGATTCGGTGCGCCCGATCAGGCACGCAACCTTCGTGCTGCCGACGTCAAGCACGCCGAACGGCCCGGTACGGAAGTTGCGCGCCCGCACTGGCGGCTCCGGCGGCAGTGCCGGTGGCAGGCTGATCTGGTCACGCGCCGGTCTGCCCTTGCGGGAGAGGTCGTTCATGTCGCTCTCCGGTTCGGTGGGGTCTGCGGCTTGGCATCGACCGGCGGCTTCGAATCGGCCGGCTTGGCATTTCCGTCGGCGCCGTCAGCAGGTTTGCCGTCAGACGCAGAGGGCGGACGGGTCCGTACCGCCAGCCGGTCCGGCAGCCGCATATCGACGAACACGAGCGGCCTGTCCAACAATTGCTGATGCGCCTGCAAATCGGACAACCGCGCCAACGCCGCCGCCTCGTGTCCCTCAGGTAACATTATCGTCACCCGATTCTTCAACTGCAAATTCCATCGCCGCTCGCCAACCCGAACGATTGCCGCCACGCGCGATTTCACCTCGGGCGCTGCGGCCAGCGCCTCCAGCATGTCGGACGCGTGCGCGGGCGCGCCCAATCCCACCACCAGCGGCAGATCGGTGAACGCCGCCACGTCCTCGTCGGCCACCACTTCACCGGAACGGTCGATGAGCTGGAACTTGCCCTGGTTCTGCCAGATGGCGAACGGCCGGCGCTCCGTCAGGTCGACATAGATCGTGTCCGGCAATCGCCGCTCCACGGCCACGTGCTGCACCCAGGCCAGACTCTCGATACGAGCCCGCGCGCCCTCGACGGAAAACCCGAGTATCGGATCGCCCTTCTTCACGCCCAGCGCCGTAAGCAGCACCGGCTCGGGCGTGTTGGAGCGCCCGTCGATGGTGATGTCCTTGACGCGCAGATCGATCGCCTTGCCGAAACGCGTCTCCAACCCGGCCAGCGTCCCGCCTGTCTGCGCCGAATGCGCCACGGTCACGCCGGCCAGCACGATGGCAAAGCCGCTCAGCGCCCAGGCGGCCAGCCTGAGGTTGCGGCGCTGCCGGCGCATCAGCAGCTTCATGCGGCTTGGCCTGGCGATTTCGCGTCTCATGGCGTTTGCCTGAAGGAAGAAAGCAAGGCCTTCTTTTTTGAAAAAAAGAAGCAAAAAACTTTTGCTACTGGCACCTGCACGAAACCGCGTGCACGTCCGGAAGGCGCGCCGGCTGCATCGGCAGCGCCGGGAATAAAAATTTTTTGCTTCTTTTTTTCAAAAAAGAAGGCCTTGCTTCCTATTGCCTGCATGACGCCTGCTCCACCATCCAGGTGCACAAAGCCGCAAACCCGATTCCGCAAAACGCCGCCTGCTCCGGCAACAGCGATGTCGGCGTCAACCCAGGCTGCGTGTTCACTTCCAGCAGCACCAGCCGCCCCGGCTCGCCCTGCGTGTCGTCGTAGCGGAAATCCGCACGCGAAGCGCCGCGGCACCCCAGCGCGCGATGCGCCGCCACCGCCAGATCCATCGCCTGCGCCTGCGCCTGCGGATGCAGCACCGCCGGAATTACGTGCTGCGAGCCGCCCGCCGCGTATTTGCTCTCGTAATCATAGAAGGCGTGGGCCGAGGAGATTTCGGTGATCGCCAGCGCCCGGTCGTCCATCACGCCCACGGTCAGTTCGCGGCCAGGCACGAATTCTTCGACCAGCGCCTGCGCGCCGAAGCGCCACTCCTGTGCTATCTCCGTACGCCGGTTCGTGCCTTCGCGCAATATTTCCACGCCGACCGAGGAGCCCTCGTTCAACGGCTTGATGACGTAGGGAAGCGGCAGCGGATCTGCCTGTGCCAAATCCTCCACGGCGATCACCGCGCCGCGCGCGATCGGCAAACCGGCGGCGGCAAACACGGCGCGGCTCGCTGCCTTGTCCATCGCCAGCGCGGAGGCCCGCACGCCGGAATGCGTATAGGGTATGCCGAGCCAGTCCAGCACGCCCTGTATCACCCCGTCCTCGCCGAACCTTCCATGCAGCGCGTTGAAGACCGCATCCGGCCGGGGTTCCAACGCCGCCAGGACCGCACCCAGATCCGCGCCCACCTCGATGGCCACCACGTCGAAACCGGCATCACGCAACGCGTCCACGACCTGTGCGCCGCTCGACAGGCTCACCTCGCGCTCGGCGGAGATCCCGCCATACAGCACAGCCACCCGCTTCATGGCGCCACCATTGGCCGGAACCCCGGCACACCGATGCGCTTTATCTCCCAGGCCAGCGTCTGGCCGCTGGCCGCGTGCACCCTGCGGCGGACCTCCTCGCCCAGCCCTTCCAGGTCGGCGGCCGTGGCCGCTCCCGTGTTGAGCAGGAAATTGCAATGCTTCTCCGAGACCTGCGCGCCGCCGCGCACCAGCCCCCGGCACCCCGCCGCGTCGATCAACTCCCAGGCCTTCGCCCCTTCCGGGTTGCGGAACGTCGATCCGCCGGTCCGCGCGCGCACCGGCTGCGTCGCCTCGCGGGACGCGCGGATGTCGGCCATGCACGCGGCGATCGCCGCCGTGTCGCCGC
>CAXUOA010000304.1:0-2995 GCA_964252625.1 uncultured Acetobacteraceae bacterium
GCCGGCGGTGAAGGCCAGCACCGGACGCGCGTTCAGCCGCGCCATGGTGGCCAGGATGGCGGCGCTGTCGATGCCGCCGGACAGGAACAGACCGTAGGGCACGTCGCTGCGCTGGTGCAGGTCGACGCTCTCCATCAACGCGCGGTCCAGCCGGGCCAGCGCGTCCGGTTCGCCTATCACCTCGGGCGCGCCTTCGGGCAGGGCGGGCACCCGGCTGCGCTCAACCAGCCGGCCGTCGGCGATGCGCAGCGTCTCGCCGGGCAGCACGCGGAAGATGCCGGGGAAGATCGTCTCCGCCCCGCAGGTGAACTGCATCTGCAGAAGCTCGGCGCGTGAAGCCGCCCGCACGCCGCGTGCCACCAGCCCGGCGGCAAGCAGCGCCTGCGGTTCGCTGGCGAAGGCGATGCCGCCGGCGATCTGCGCCCAGTAGAGCGGCTTGATGCCGAACGGATCGCGCGTCAGGGTCATCGTGTGGCCGGCGCGGTCGTAGATGGCGATGGCGAACATGCCGCGCAGGTGCCGCGCGTAGCCGTCCGGATCGGCGGTGAACATATGCAGCGGCGGCTCGCAATCGCTGTGCGTGGCGAACGCGGTGCCCGGCATCGCCGCGCGCAGCTCGCGGTAATTGTAGACCTCGCCGTTGGCGATCAGCGCGGCCGGTCCGGCGTGCAAGGGCTGCGCGCCGCCCGGCAGGTCGATGATCGCCAGGCGCGCGTGCACCAGCGCCGCCTGGCCCAGCACCACGCTGCCGCCGCCATCCGGCCCGCGATGGGCGATGCCGCGTGCCAGCGACGCCAGCACCGCCGGATCGGGCGGCGGCGCGTTCTGCGACAAAGCGAGACCGGCGATGCCGCACATCAGGCTGGCTTTTCAACGGTGGCCAGGAAACGCCGCCAGCGCGCCAGCACCGGCGCCTCGGCATGGGCCTCCTCGAAGCGGGCGCGTGCGGCCGCCGCCATCGCCGCCGCCTGGCGCGGCCGCTGCAGCACGCCTTCGATGCCGGCGGCCAGCGCGATTGCGCTCTCGCCGGCCACCAGCACGCCGGTCCGGCCGCTCTCGATCAGCTCGCGCGGGCCATCCGCCAGCGAGGCCACCACCGGTCGCCCGGCGGAGAACGCCTCCAGCACCACGTTGCCCAGCGGCTCGCTGCGGCTGGGGCAGGCCAGCACGTCGCAGGCGGCCAGCAATGCCGCGGTATCCGTGCGCCAGCCGAGGAAATGCACGCGCGCCGCCACCCCGGCATGGGCCGCCAGCCGCTGCAGCGCCACACGCTCGGGTCCTTCGCCGGCGATTGCCACGTGTATCTCCGGCAGCCGGCTGGCCGCCGCGATCAGCACATCGAACCCCTTGTTGCGGTGCAGCCGGCCCATTGCCAGCACCACCGGCGCGCCAGGCGAAGTGGGCAGCGCGGCCGGCACGGCGCCGGACAGGTCGGGCGAGAAATTCGGCAGGTGGTGCACCCGGTCAGGCGGGAAGCCCTGGGCGCGTATCCAGGCCACCATGCCCTGCGTGTTGCCCACCAGGTGGTCGCAGCGGGCGAACTGGCGCAGATCGTAGTAGCCGCCCAGCCGGCCCACCAGCACCCAGGGGCCGGACGGCGCATGGCGTGCCGCGCGGCCCATCCACGCCACGGCCACGCGCGGCGCCCAGCGCCGCAGGCGGCGGGCGATGCGGGGCCGTGTCCAGACATCGACCGGGCCGCCGAAGCCGAGCTGCATGGGGGCGAGGCCTGCTTCGGCCAGGCGCGCGGCCCGGGCTTCGTTTTGGCGTATTACCGGCAGCACGCCGTCGCCTGCTTCCGCCTGGGCGGTGCAGAGGCGCTCGTAGAATAGTTCGGCGCCTCCGGTGGGAGCTCCGGCTATCAGGTGGGCGACTCTCAAGGAAGCAAGGCCTTCTTTTTTGAAAAAAAGAAGCAAAAAACTTTTGACCGGGCTGTCGCGGACTCTCCGGAAAGCCGCCGACAGGGAGCAGAAGTTTTTTGCTTCTTTTTTTCAAAAAAGAAGGCCTTTCTTGCTTCCTTCATACCGGCAAGGGCGACGCAAGCCGGCCGTCCCGCTCCAGCAGGTCGAGCGCCGCCCAGAGCGCTGCCTCCACCGGCAGCCGCTCCATTGTAGAACGTCCCGGCTCGCCATCGGCCAGCACGCAGGACGTGCAACGCCCCGCCGGCGCATACTCGCTGGCCGGCGTGGGGCCGAACAGCCCGAGCGTCGGCGTGCCGGACGCGGCTGCCAGGTGCATCAGGCCCGAATCGTTGCCCACGAACACCACGCATCGCGCCAGGCAGGCGGCGGCCTGCGGTAGCGTCAGCAGGCCCACCAGATCGACCGCGCCGGAGAGTTCGGCCACCACGCGGGAGGCGGCGGCCCGCTCCGCCAGGCCCGGTCCGCCGAACACGGCGAAGCGGACTCCAGGCATGCGCCCCGCCAGCCCCGCCGCCAGCGCCACGAAGCGCTCGGCCGGCCACATCTTGTCCGGCCAGTTCGCGGTGGGTCCCAGGCCCACGAACGGGCTGCCCGGCGGCAGCAGGATGTCTGCCCGCGTGCGGTCCGCGGGTGCCGTCCAGACGGCCGGCAGAGGCGGCACCGGCAAGTCCAGCACGCCGGCGATGTGGCCCAGCCGGTGTCCGGCGCGGCGGCCGCCGCGCATGATCGCCCGTTGCCGCGCCCGCAGCGCCAGGCTCAGCGCCGAGCCGCGCAGATCGACCACGAGGTCCCATCGGGTCCAGACGACCTGCCACCACAGGCTCAGCCAGTGCAGATCGTAGCGTTTCTTGTCGACGACGATCACGCGCTCCAGCTTCGGGAAGCGGGCGAACAGCCCGGCGGCGACCGGTCCGCAGGCGATCGTGAAACGCGCGGCCGGGTGGTTGCGCGCAAGGTGGGCGAGCAACCCGGTGGAAAGCACAGCGTCGCCCAGCCTGGTGGCAGTGATGAAGAGGATGCGGTTCACGGCTGGAAGAAAGGCCTTCTTTTTTGAAAGAAGCAAAAAACTTTTG
>CAXUOA010000304.1:3005-3339 GCA_964252625.1 uncultured Acetobacteraceae bacterium
GCGGGGGATCAAAAGTTTTTTGCTTCTTTTTTTCAAAAAAGAAGGCCTTGCTTTCTCACTTACGTAAACCGTGCCAGCCGGACCGCCGTGTGCCCCCGGCTGGGCCGCAGGCTGGGCATCACCAGCAGGCAATCGTCATGCGGCGTGCGAATCTCCGCGGCGCCGTCCGTCGCGATCAACGTGCCGCCACGCGGCACCACGTGCCCGCCGCGGAACGGCTGGACGAAGCTGAAGGCGCCGGAGCTGGCGGTCACCGTCTGCGTCACCTCGGCAAAGCGCGGCGCCGCCGCGGCGGGCGTGGCGGCCACCAGGCCGGACGCGCCCAGCACGCCGG
>CAXUOA010000305.1:0-3335 GCA_964252625.1 uncultured Acetobacteraceae bacterium
GATCGAGGCGGGCGCCGATCCGGTGCCGCTTGCGGGCGCGGTGGCCTGGCAGCGTGACCTCGCCGGCCATCGCCTGGCCGTGCCGGCGGACGGGACCGCGGTTGCGGCGTTGCACCAGTTTGCCGCGGGCCGTGCCCCGGCGCCCGGCGCGGAAGGCATCGCCCCGTCGCATCCGCCCAAAGTGTGCTTCGCCTATTCCGGCAATGGCAGCCAGTGGATCGGCATGGGACGCACGGCTTTTGCCGCCAGTGCGGCGTTCCGCGCCCGGTTCCGTGCGGTGGATGCAAGCTTCCGGCGCTTCGCCGCCTGGTCGCTCGAAGCGGCGCTGCACGACCCCGATCACGCCGCGTCGCTGCGGCAGGCCGAGCTGATCCAGCCGCTGCTGTTCGCCGTGCAGGCGGCGCTGACCGCGAGCCTGGCCGCCTACGGCCTGGTGCCGGACATGGTCCTGGGCCACAGCCTGGGCGAGGTGGCCGCGGCGGAGGCGGCCGGCGCGCTGAGCCTGGACGACGCGGTGCGCGTGATCTTCCATCGCAGCGCGCAGCAGGAAGCGGCGCACGGCCTGGGCGGCATGGCGGTGGCCAACATCTCGCGTGACGGCGCGCTGGCGCTGTTCGCAGAGCCCGGGCTGGAAGGCCTCGAGATAGCCGCGGTGAACAGCCCGGGCGCGGTCAGCATCTCCGGCCCCATGGCGGCGATCGAGGCGTTCGCCAAGCTGGCGCGTCGCCGCCGGGTCGCGGCGCGGGTGCTGGACCTGGCCTACCCGTTCCACTGCAGCCTGCTGGACCGGCTGCGCGTGCCCGTGCTGCGTGCCTTCGGCACCATCGCCACCGCGCCGGGCAACGTTGCGTTCATCTCCACGGTCACCGGTGCACTCACCCCGGGCGAGACGCTTGATGCGGCGTATTGGTGGCAGAACGTGCGCGCGCCGGTGCTGTTCAGCGACGCCATCGAGACGGCGGGCCGCCTGGGCGCCACCGTCTTCATCGAGATCGGGCCGCGGCCTATCCTGCAGGCCAGCATCGCCGACACGCTGCGCGGCGCCGGGCTGGACGGCACGGTGTTGCCGAGCCTGGTGGAGAAGGACGCCGGCGGCAACCCGCTGCTGGCGATCCTGGCCCGCGCCGTGGTGCTCGGCTGCCAGGTGGACCGCGCCAGCCTGTTCGGCAGCCGGCCGGCGGGGCCTGTTCGGCTGCCTGGCTATGCCTGGCAGCGCAAGGTGTTCCGGCAGGTGCCGACGAGCGAGGCGATGGATCTGTGCGGCCCGGCCGCGCGCCATCCGCTGCTCGGCACCAGGCTGCGCGCGGGCACGCCGGAATGGCGCAACCTCATCGATGCGGCCACGGTCCCGTACCTGGCGGATCATCGCATAGACGGCGAGATCGTCGTGCCCGCCTCGGCCTTTGCCGAAATGGCGCTCGCCGTAGCGCGCGAGGTCTACCCGGCCGGCCCGATCGGGCTGGAGGATTTCGACCTGCTTGCCTGGCTGACCTTGCCGCCGGACCAGATGCGCGAACTGTCCGTGCGCCTGCACGGCGAGGCCTCGGTGGTGGAGATCTGGAGCCGGCCGCGTTTCAGCGCCGGCGAGTGGACGCTGCACGCCAGCGGACGCATCCTGCGCGTCGCCTCGCCGGTGCCGGCGCCGGTCGCCATGCCGCCGCTGCCGGAAACGCTGACTGCCGAGGCGGTGTATGACAGTGCGGCCGCCAGCGGCGTCCTGTACGGCCCGGCCTTCCGCCGCGTGCGCGGCGGCGCCCGCAGCGCCACGCACATCGCGGTCGACCTCGCCCCCGTGGCCGACGCCGACGAGTCCGGCGTGAGGGCCATCCTGCATCCGGTCGCGCTGGACGCCGCCTTCCACGCCATGTTCGACGACATCAAGCGACGCACGGAAGAACGCCACGCCTATCTGCCCGTGCGCTTCGCCAGCCTGCGCGTGCAGACCGACCACGCTTCGCCCGTGCGCGCGCAGGTGGTGATCAACCGCGAGACCGACCGCTCGCTGAGCGTCGACGTGACGCTCCTCGACGCAGGCGGACAGGTGGTCGCCGTGCTGACGGGCGGGCTGTTCCGCGCCGTCGTGCTGGAGCGGTTCGCGCAGGACCGCGTGTTCTTCCGCCAGCAGACGGTACGCCTGTCCCGCACGCAAGCCCAGCCGGACGCGCAGGCCTGCGCGCTGGCCGCGCTCGATAGGCTCGAAGCGCACGCCACGCCGGAATCCTGGCTGTATCTCGGGGCGTTCGCCCGGTCCCTGGCGTTCCAGAGCCTGCGTGCGCTGTCCGCCGACGCGATCCGGCCGGAAGCCGGCGCGGCCGCGCCGTTGACGCTATCGCTACTGGCCGATCTGGGCCGCGCCGGCTTGGCGACGCAGGATGAAGCGGGCTGGCACCTCGCCGCCGAGAGCGGGCTGCCCGCGGCAGCAGACATATTGCAGACATTCGCGGCCGAGCACCCGCAGGCCGGCGTCGAAATCCTGCTTGCGGCGCAGGCGCTGGCCGGGTTGCCCGGCATGCTGCGTACGGGCGAGGCCGCGCCGCCCGGCATCGCGCTCACCGAGCACTTCGAGGCCAGCACGATCCTGCTGGCGCCGGTCCTCGCCGCCGCGGTGGTGATCTGCACCGCCCTGCAGGCACGTATCGCGCCGGAGCCGCTGCGTGTTCTGGTCGCCGAGCCGTTCTGTCTGGGCATTCTGCAAAGCCTGGCGTCCCTGGTGCAAGGCGGGCAGGCGGGCGTCACCGTGTTCGGCACCGATGCCAGGCGGCTCGGCCTGATCCAGGCCCGCCACGGCGAGGCTGGCGACATCGCGTTCCTGCACGAGGACGCCGACGCCGTGCCGGCGTTCGACATCGCCCTCTGCCTGTCGCTGGCTCCGCTGTCCGGCGATGGCGCGCTCGGCCATGCCATCGCCAGCCGGCTGGCGCCTGGCGGATTGCTCTGCATCCTGCAGCCGCCACCCAGCCTGGTGTTCGATTGCCTGCTCGGCACCCAGCAGGACTGGTTCGCGCACGGAACGCTCGGCCGGATCGCCGCCGCACGCGACGGCAAAAGGTGGGCGCTTGCCGCGGGATACGAGGATGTCGGCGTGCACACGCTGGGCGAGGGCGCCGGCAGCCTCGTGCTGGGCCATGCCGGCGCCATTTCGGCCGATGACAGTGCAGCCCGCATGGCGGCGCCGGTGCTGCTGCTGCAGGACTGGCCTGAGCTGGCCGACGCGCTGGCGGCGCGCGGCCACGCAATACAGGTGGCGGCCGCTGGTCTGTCGCCGTTGGCCTGGACGGCCGGTCCGGCGGCCGCTGACGGCCAGGCCGCGCTGGTGTTCCTGGCCCGGCCGGACG
>CAXUOA010000306.1:0-1313 GCA_964252625.1 uncultured Acetobacteraceae bacterium
GCCCGGCGGTGCGCGCTGAGTCTGCCAGCGCGGATGCCGGCAGACACAGGCAAGGCCGCGGGGCAGGCGAGGAAGCAGAAGTTTTTTGCTTCTTTTTGCAAAAAAGAAGGCCTTGCTTGCTTACTCACCCAGACATGGAAACATCCGTCAGCCGCTTATACTCCTCCTGCGCAAACCGGTCCGTCATCCCCGCCACGTAGTCGCAAACCACCCCCGCCGCCTGCGCCGGCTGTCCTTCGCCCGCCTGCGCCCGCCACCCGTCCGGCAACGTGGCAGGGTCCGCATGCAACAACGCGAACAGCTCCTCCGTCAGCCGGCGCGCCTTTGCCGTCATCCGGTTCACCCGCCAATGCCTGTACATGCGCGCGCGCAGGAACTCCTTGATCGCGTAGTTCGCCTCCGCCACGCGCGGCGAGAACGCCACCACCGGCTTCTTCGCCCGCCTGATCCTGTCCGCACTGTCCGGCGCCAGCGCGTGGAGCCGCGCCTGCGTCTCCACCACCAGATCGCTCACCAGCACATGGATGATGCGCCGTATCGTCTCGTGGCGCAGCCGTTGCGGCGGCACGTCCAGGCTGGCCCGCCTGGCTTCCGCCAGCGCCTCGCCCACGATCGGCAGATGCGCGATGTCCGCAGGCCCGAACAGGCCGAAACGCATCCCGTCATCCAGGTCATGGCTGTGATAGGCGATGTCGTCGCTCATCGCCGCCACCTGCGCCTCCGCCGACGCCTGCGTCCCCAGCATCAGGTCGTGCCGCGCGTTGTAGGCCGCGATATAGGCCGGCGGCCTGCCCAGCGGCCCGTTATGCTTGACCAGCCCCTCCAGCGTCTCCCAGGTCAGGTTCAGCCCGTCGAACGCGGCGTAGCGCGACTCCAGCCGCGTCACCACGCGCAGCGTCTGCGCGTTGTGGTCGAAGCCGCCGAACGGCCTCATCTTCGCGTTCAACGCGTCCTCGCCGGCATGGCCGAAGGGCGGATGGCCCAGGTCATGCGCCAGAGCCAGCGCCTCGGTCAGGTCCTCGTCCAGATGCAGCTCGCGCGCGATGGAACGTGCGATCTGCGCCACCTCCAGGCTGTGCGTCAGCCGGGTGCGATAGAAATCACCCACGTGATTGACGAAGACCTGGGTCTTGTACTGCAGTTTGCGGAACGCGGAGCTGTGTATCACCCGGTCCCTGTCGCGCTGCCACGGGCTGCGCGTGGCGGCCTCCGGCTCGTGATGCAGGCGGCCGCGGGAGGTCTCGGCGCGGACGGCGTATTCGGCTAGCGGCATTGGGCAAGAAAGAAAGCACTTCTTTTTTGAAAAAAAGAAG
>CAXUOA010000306.1:1413-3333 GCA_964252625.1 uncultured Acetobacteraceae bacterium
AAAAAAGAAGGCCTTGCTTCCTTTCTCCTGGCGGCCTGCCTATATCCCCACAATGAGCTTCTCCGTCACCGACCGAGCCCTGACCCGCGTCGCCGAAATCGTCGCCGCCGAAGGCCGCCCGGCCGCTCTGCGGGTCGCCGTCCTCGCCGGCGGCTGCAGCGGTTTCCAATACAAGTTCGACCTCGACGACACCGTGGCGCCCGACGACCTGGTCATCGAGCGCGGCCCCGCCCGTGTGGTGGTCGATCCCACGAGCCTGGACCTGCTGGGCGGCGCCGAGCTGCACTATGCCGACGAGCTGATGGGCAGCTACTTCACCGTTCGCAACCCGAACGCCACCAGCGCCTGCGGCTGCGGAACCAGCTTCGCCATCGACTGACGTGCTCAAGATCGCCACCTGGAACGTCAACGGCGTGCGCGCCCGCGAGGCCAATATCTGCCGCTGGCTGGACGCCAACGCGCCGGACCTGCTGGTCCTGCAGGAGATCAAGTGCGAAGCGCCGAGCTTCCCCGCGTCCTTCGCCGAACGCGGCTGGCACAGTGCGATCGTCGGTCAGAAAGGCTTCAACGGTGTCGCCGCTTTGGCCCGCGTGCCGCTCGACATACGCCTGACCCGCCTGCCCGGCCTGCCTGACAGCGATGCCCAGGCCCGCTACCTCGAAGTGGCCTTCGCCGGCCTGCGCGTCGGCAACCTCTATCTGCCCAACGGCAACTCCAACGGCGAGGCCGGCTACGCCTACAAGCTCAACTGGATGGACTGCCTGGCCGCGCATGCCGCCAGCCTGCTCGACCAGGACGAACCACTCATGCTCCTGGGCGACTACAACGTCTGCCCCGAAGACATCGACTTCACCCCCGGCGTGCTGCCGTCCGACGACGCTTTGGTCCGCCCCGAGACCCGCTCGCGCTACTGGTCGATGATCTGGTCCGGCCTCACCGACGCCGTGCGCGCAGTGCAACCCGAGGGCGCCTGCTACACCTTCTGGGACTACCAGGCCGGCTGCTGGGCCAAGAACCGCGGCCTGCGCATAGACCACGCGCTGCTGTCCGCCAGCGTGGCCGAGCGCCTGGTCTCCGCCATCCCGGACAAGCAGGCCCGCGCGGAGGATACGCCGTCCGACCACGTGCCGCTGGTGGTGACCCTGGCCTGAGGCGAGGCCAGGGTGCGCGTCAGCTCTCCTGTTTCCTCCTCAGATAGGCGGCGCCCCGGCAGGCGACACGGCCATCGCCTTCATCACGTGAACCTCGACACCGGCCGGCGCCGCGTAGCGCGAAAGATCCTGGTCGGCATCGCGCTCCCAGACGAACATCGCATCGCCCGCGATGTTGCGCCGCACAGTCGCCGTGCCCACCAGCCGCCCGCCGCGGTTGGTCACGAACACGCCGTGACAGGACATGCTCTTGTCGTCGGCGTGAGAATACACCGTCGTCATGTGCTCGATGTCGATCACCTGGACAGACGCATCCTTCATCGTGTCCAGCCCGTTCCAGCCCTGCATCACGATCTTCGCCGTCTTCGCGTCGTGACAGACGTTGTCGGTCGCGGTCTCGTCGCGCACCAGCCGCACATAGGCGTCACGCCGCCGTGCATCGGCCTCCTGCTGTCCCTTCTGGGCGTCCGCGTGCGCCTGCTCGCGCCTGTGCCGGGCGCGCGCCTCGGCCAGCACGGCCGCATGGGCCGCATGCGCCTGCCGGGCGTCCGATGCCGCCCGGTCTGCCACCGCCTTCGCGTCCGCCGCCTGCTTCTGCGACGCAGCGACCGCCTGCTGCTGCACCGCGTCCGCCGCCGCCTTGTCATGCGCCGCCTTCTGCCGCGCGTTGTACTCCGCCCACTGCGCCTGCCGCTCGGCCACGCAGGCCTGCGCCCGCTGCCGCTGTGCCAGCTGCCCGATCAGGCTCACCAGGGGATTGCCATAGGAC
>CAXUOA010000307.1:0-3304 GCA_964252625.1 uncultured Acetobacteraceae bacterium
GCTCGCGCGCCGCCAACGCCATACGCGCGCGCCTGCTGGGGGACGCCACCCCAGATACCGGCTGCGGGCTGAAAGTGTTCCGCCGCGCGGATTTCCTCGACCTGCCGGCCTTCGACCACATGCACCGCTTCCTGCCGGCCCTGTTCATCCGCGCCGGCGGCGCCGTGGTCAGCGTGCCCGTGGGCCACAGGCCGCGCGTGCGGGGCACGAGCAAATACGGCACGCTGGACCGGCTCTGGGTGGGCGTGTTCGACCTGGTCGGCGTGGCGTGGCTGCAGCGGCGGTGGACGCGGCCTGAGATGGAGTAAAAGGAAGCGAGGCTTTGTTTTTTGAAAAAAACAAAAAACTTTTGCTCTCACTGCTGCTCGGCGGCCGGTTTCTCCGGATGCGCACAGCTGCTGCCCATGCGGACGAAGCAAGAAAGACGGCTGCTTGCCTATTGCGCTACGGCGCCAACGCTCTGCACCCCGAACGCCGTGCCCGAGGCGCTGACCGACACCACATGCAATCCCGCCGGCAACGCCACCGTAAGCGGCGCCGTGCCTGTCCAGTTCGTCAGACTGCCGCCGGTCGCCGGAATGGCCACGCTGCCCGCCGCCACATCGTCCACCAGGATGCCGGCCTGCGTGGCGCCGTAGTAGTTGCCCACGCTCAGGGTCACCGCATAGTTGCCGGAAGCCGGCACGTTGACCAGGAACCCGCACGCGCCGCCCTGCCCAAGATAGAGGTAGCCCGGCTCGGTGAACATGCCGCCGCTGCAGATGTCCGGCGTGTTCGCGGGGAAGGTGGCGGGCAGCCTGTTGCCCGTGACAAGCGCCTCGCTGCCGTCGCGCCGTACCGCGGCCACGGCGTTCAATTTCGGCGTGCTCTCGTCGAACACGTCTTCCGTCAGCCCCCACATGCCGAACTGGCCGTAATCGCCGGCGTCGTTGTAATACATGTATAGCCCGACGCCGCTGCCGAACGCCTGCCGCAGTGATGTCCGCACCAGCGCGCCCATGGCGCCGGTACGGTTCGCCGCCACCTTCGCGGCAAGGCTTGGCGTGCCGGACATCCCCGGCCCACCCTCGTAGGTGATGCTCTGCAGCCCGTACTGCGTGGCCCACACGGCAAAGTCGTGTTCCGGCCTGGCGAGCGTGGCCAAATTCGCCGAAGCATTCGCCAGCTCCTGGCGCACGTTCAGGCCGGCCAGCGTGGTGTCGCCCGTCCAGTAAGGCGCCTGCGCGATGGCGTAGAGATAGCTGGACACCGGGTTTGGAAACGACCCTTGTATCATCGAGAACACCAGCGAGACGAAATACGTCTGCCCGAGCTGCGTGGCGTACACGGGACGCACCGCCTGCGCATTGCCGCCGAACACGGTCCGGAAGACCTGCCCGTCCTGCACCGCCTGCAGCCCGATTCGCCGCTCGCCCCACGCATAACGGCAGCTGGCGTAATCCGCGCAGCCGAGTGCCAGCGGCGAGGCCGGGTTGGCGGCCACCTCCGCTTCCGCCGCTGCCTGGTTGCGCCCGGCCTGACCGAACGAATAGTTCCACACCTCGTTGCTGTATTCGAGGTAGACGTGCAGTTTCGGGTCCAGCGTCGCGTGCACCAGCGTGGCCAGCTGGGTCACGTAATCCGCATCCGCCTGGTCGGGGATGTTGAACCAGACGTCTTTGTGCAGCGTGTTGGCCAGCACTATCGCGTATTCCCACGCGGCGCCCTGCACCGATTGCTGCGTCGCCATCTGCGGCGTGGTGCGCTGGGACCAGTCCGTCAGCGTGACACCGTTTGTCGCGGTGAAATCCATGAAGCGCAACGTGCTGAAACGGCCGAGCAGGTTGAGGAACGGCGTGGTGAACACCTGCCCCGGCGTCGTCCACCAGAGCTTGCCGTCCGGCGCCGCCTGCGGCCGGATCAGCGTCACGTCCGTCACCCCGCTGCCGGGCGAGGCGTCCGGCGTCCGCCGCGTCGCGGTGAACGACAGGATGATCGACGTGCCGGCGCCGCTTGCCGCAACCGTCACTTGCGCCGTGCTGGTGTTCGTCGTGGCATCGTAGGCCAGGCCCGTCACCGAGCCGCTGCCGCTGATGGTGAAGGCCACGTTGGCCGAGCCCTGGAACGACAGCTGGTAGGTGCCCGCCAGCAGGCTGTTGCCGGCCGCATCGGCCACGCAGCACAGCACGACCACGCCGGCATCCTGCGCCGGCCAGCCGAGCGCATCGACAGCCGCCGCCTCATCCCACGGCGTGCCGGGCGTTCCCCAGTGGCGGGACTGCTTCATCGCATCGACGAAGAAGGATTCGACAGCGAAATCGTTCACGCTGCCGACGTTCACGCCGACATCCACCGGCTGCACGTCCGATTGCGCGTGTGCCCGGCTGCAGCAGGCGAAAACCAGGACCGCAAGAAGCTGGCTGAAGCGCATGGCGTATCATAACAGCAACGTATCAAACAGGCAACCCGCGGTGGCGGGCCGGACGGTAGTGCCGCGCGTCCGCCCCCGTGTGGGACGCCCGGTTGCAACCTACAACGCGGACAAGGCCGCCAGCAGAACCAGCGCACGCGACGTCGCCAGCTTGGAATCGCCGTGGCGCAGTTCGCTGTAGAGCACGCAGGCGGACGCGGCCGCCACCAGCGCACCGCCCAGCCGGCGGGTCGGCTTGATCGTCATCATCAGCCCGCCGGCCAGTTCGGCGCCAGCCGCCACCTGCATGTCACCGCGTGACCAGCCGAGATGACGGAATAACCCGGCGTAGCTCTTGTCGCCGGACAGCTTGTCAGCGCCGGCCACGGCCACGGCCACACCGACGGTTGGGAATAGCAAAGACATGGTCAGATCCTCCATCCTGCCAACGCACGACCAAGGCCGGCGTTTGCTGTCGCACGCCGTTTCACCAGCCGCCGACAGGGAGTGGAAGATTTTTGGTCGTTTTTCCAGAAAACGACTGCCTGCTTTCTCCTACGCGTGCCCCACCTTCGCCGGCATGAGCGTATCATCGGCGTCACCCGCCCACGCTGGTTTACGACAGAAGAAAGCAGCAAGGCCGTATTTTCAAAAAGAGGGCCTGGCTTCGTTTCTTCAATACTCGAACTGATACGACAGCCCGATCGTAGACCCGGGATCGTTCTCGGGCGTGGCACCCTGCACGCTCGCCCCGCCCGTCGCCAGCTGCGCGTTCAGCTTCAGGTGCTTCGTCAGGTCCACCTGCACCTCCGCCGCCGTCCCGCTGCCGGATGTCGCCTGCTTCGCCCCGATGTAGACGCCGCGCGCCACGTAGCGCCCGGCCTCCACCGTGGCACCGGTGCCGGTGGCCCCGCC
>CAXUOA010000308.1:0-3297 GCA_964252625.1 uncultured Acetobacteraceae bacterium
ATCCTGCGGTAATCTCCGCCCATGAACGCCATTGCCCCCCCGCCCGCCTGGACCACCGCTGCCGTCCGCGCCCTCATGGACCTCCCTTTCCCCGAGTTGGTCTTCCAGGCTGCCAGCACCCACCGCGCCCATCACGACCCGGCGCGCGTCCAGATCAGCACCCTGCTCTCCATCAAGACAGGCGGCTGCCCCGAAGACTGCGCCTACTGCCCGCAAAGCGCGTCCCACGAAGCAGGCGTGCCGGCCAGCAAGCTGATGGACGTGGAAGCCGTGCTGGAGGAGGCCCGCGCCGCCCGCGCCGCCGGCGCCTCGCGCTTCTGCATGGGTGCGGCCTGGCGCTCGCCGAAGGACCGCGACCTCGACGCCGTATGCGCCATGGTGGAAGGCGTGCGCGCCCTCGGCCTGGAAAGCTGCGTCACCCTCGGCATGCTCACCGCGCCGCAAGCCGGCCGCCTGCGAGACGCCGGGCTGGACTACTACAACCACAACCTCGACACCTCGCCCGAGCATTACGGCCAGATCATCACCACCCGCACCTACCAGGATCGGCTGGACACGCTGGGCCACGTGCGGGACGCCGGCATAAACGTGTGCTGCGGCGGCATCGTCGGCATGGGCGAGCACGTGGCCGACCGCGCCGGCCTGATCGCAACCCTTGCCAGCCTGCCAAAGGCGCCGGAATCCGTGCCGATCAACGCGCTCGTGCGGGTGGAAGGCACGCCTCTGGCACAATCCGAGGCGATCGGCGCGATCGATTTCGTGCGCGTGGTGGCCGCCGCGCGTATCACCATGCCGCAGTCCTACGTGCGCCTGTCGGCCGGACGCGAGGCGATGAGCGACGAGGCCCAGGCTTTGTGCTTTCTGGCAGGCGCAAACTCGATCTTCTACGGGCCGCGCTTGCTGACGACGGTCAATCCGGTGGCGGAGCGGGACAGGGTTTTGCTGGATCGGTTGGGGATGAAGGCGAAGTAAGGCCTTCTTTTTTGAAAAAAAGAAGCAAAAAACTTTTACTCCCCCGCATTTGCGGCACGCGGGTGCCGCCTGATACACACGCGCGCCGGCCGCGGCGTCAGGACAAAAGTTTTTTGCCTCTTTTTTTCAAAAAAGAAGGCCTTCCTTGCTGACCCACCTGTGGCGTCCCTACACGCAGATGCAGGGCGCCCCCCCGCCGCTACGCGCCCGCTCCACGCAAGGCTGCACGATAACGCTGGAAGACGGCCGCACCCTGATCGACGGCATAGCCTCCTGGTGGACGGCGTGCCACGGCTACAACCATCCGCACATCGCGCAAGCCGTGCGCGACCAGCTCGCGCGCATGCCGCACGTCATGTTCGGCGGCCTGACCCACGAGCCGGCCGAACGCCTGGCCGCCCGCCTGGCCGCCCTGCTCCCAGGCGACCTCGACCACGTGTTCTTCGCCGACAGCGGCTCGGTCGCCGTGGAAGTCGCGATGAAAATGGCCGCGCAATACTGGCTGAACCGCGGCGTGCGCACGCGCCGGCGGTTCGCCGCCTTCCGCGGCGGCTATCACGGTGACACCTTTGCCACCATGGCCGTGTGCGACCCCGACGAAGGCATGCACGCGCTGTTTTCCGGCCTGCTGGCCGAGCACGCGATTCTCGACCTGCCGCGCGACGAGGAGAGTGCGGCGGCGTTCGACCGGTTCCTCGAACGCCATGCGGAAGGCCTGGCCGGCATACTCGTCGAACCGCTGGTGCAGGGCGCGGGCGGCATGGTGTTCCATGATGCGGCGGTGCTGCGCCATCTCCGCCGGGCTGCCGACCTGCACGGGCTGCCCTTGATCTTCGATGAGATATTCAGCGGTTTCGGCCGCACCGGCACGATGTTCGCCTGCGAGGCAGCCGGCGTGGTGCCCGACATCATCACGCTGTCCAAGGCACTCACCGGCGGCACGATGGCGCTGTCCGCCGCCGTGGCGCGCACCCACATCTTCGAGGCGTTCCTGTCGGACGAGCCGTCGCACGCGCTGATGCACGGCCCGACCTACATGGCAAACCCCCTGGCCTGTGCTGCAAGCCTGGCATCGCTCGACCTGTTCGAGACGCAACCGCGCCTGGCGCAGGTGGCAGCGATCGGCGCGCAGATGGGCCAGGAACTCGCCGCCTGCGCCGGCCTGCCGAACGTGCGCACCGTGCGCGTGCGCGGCGCCATCGGCGTGGTGGAACTGGAGAGGGCCGGCGACCTGGATGCGCTGAAGGCCACGCTGGTGTCGCACGGCGTCTGGGTGCGGCCGTTCCGGAACATCTTGTATCTGACGCCGGCTTTCACCATCACACCGGACGAGCTCACCCTGCTTACCGGCGCCATCCGGCGCGTGCTGGAGACCAATCCCAATCCATGAACTACATCGAAGCCGCCAGGCGGCCACGGCGCTATCTGGTGGCCATCGCGGCAACCCTGGTCATCAACGGCTGGCTGATCTACGCGCTGCTGCACGGCAACATCTACCCGTTCGCGCCACCCGAGCACCTGATACGGGTCCGCATTTTCCCAGATTCTCACGCCAGCAAACCCGGGCACGACCCAGCACAGCGCCTGGCACCCGTGCCGAAGCCAGCCAGCAGATAGTTTGCCGTCACGGGCTCGTGAAGGGACGCTGACTACCGGACATCGTTGAAAACCATCCGCCATACCACAGGATACATACATGACACCACCGATCACGCGGCGCGACCTGATCGGCACCTCTGCCGCAATTGCCGCTTTGCCCATCCCCAGCCTCGCCGCGCCGGTCGAAGCGCCGCCTCACCCGTCAGGCGCTGGCCTGATCCCTGTCCAGCTCACGATAAACGGACAGCCTCACGCGCTGACCGTCGATCAGCGCACGTCCCTGCTGGATGCGCTGCGGGAATACGCCGACCTGACTGGCACGAAGAAGGGCTGCGACCACGGAAGCTGCGGTGCCTGCACCGTGCACGTGGACGGTAAGCGCGTGCTTTCCTGCCTGATCCTGGCAAGCCGCGTGCAGGGCAGGCAGATCACGACGATCGAGGGCCTGGCGCAAGCCGGCACGCTGCATCCGATGCAGGCTGCCTTTCTCGAACATGACGGCTACCAGTGCGGCTATTGCACGCCCGGGCAGATCATGTCTGCCGTAGCCTGCGTGCAGGAAGGCCATGCGGGGTCCGAAGGCGAGATCGCCGAGTGGATGAGCGGCAACCTCTGCCGCTGCGGCGCTTACACCAACATACGCGCCGCCATACAGGACGCAGCGCGCCCGAAGAGGGCCTGACCCATGCAGGAATTTTCGCTACAGGCGCCGCGGGCGTCACGTTG
>CAXUOA010000309.1:0-3297 GCA_964252625.1 uncultured Acetobacteraceae bacterium
AAGCAAAAGTTTTTTGCTTCTTTTTTTCAAAAAAGAAGGCCTTTCTTGCTCGCCCGAGCGTCAATCTCGAAGCGGGCTGGTATGACAAGGCTGTCGCCCAGGGCGGTATGTGACAGCCGCCACTACGCCTGCTCGTCGTCCAGCCGCGCCGTGCTGCGCACCAGGCCGCGTCGGCTCGGCACCTCGATGAACGCCAGCATCTCGGCCACCAGCACGTCGTCCGCCATCGTGCGGGCTTCGGCCAGGCGAGCCGCAAAGACAGCGCTGCCCTCCGTGCCGGCGGCGAACAGCAGGCGGAAGACGGCGCGCAGCCTGTGCAGTCCGGCGCGGTCCACGCCGCGCCGCTTCAAACCCACCATGTTCAGCCCGGTCAGCCTCGCACGGTTGCCGAGCACGGTGCCGAACGGGATCACGTCCGCCTCCACGCCGGAGGCGCCGCCCACCATGGCAGCGCGGCCGATGCGCACGAACTGGTGCAGCGCGGTGGCGCCGCCTATGACAGCGCCGTCGCCGATCGTCACGTGGCCGCCCATCACCACGTTGTTGGCCACGATCACCCCGTCGCCCAGCACGCAATCATGCGCCACGTGGACCACGGCCATCAGCAGGCAGTCGGCCCCCACGCGGGTGACGCCGGTACCGGTGACGGTGCCGCGGTGGATGGTGCAGTGCTCGCGTATCTGGGTGCGCGGGCCGATGACGGTGCGCGTCGGCTCGCCGCGGTATTTCAGGTCCTGCGGCGGCAGGCCCACCGTGCAGAACGGGTAGAGCGTGGCACCGGCGCCGATGCGCGTGTCGCCGTCGACCACCACATGGCTGACCAGGCGCACGCCCGGCTCGATGACCACGTTCGCGCCCACGCTGCACCACGGGCCGATCTCCGCGTCACCGGCCACCTGCGCGCCGGGGGCCACGATGGCGGTCGGGTGCACGCGTCCGAACGCCGGCAGCTCGGTCATGGTGTCCATCACGCCTCGCCTGGCGGCACGTCCATGATCATGGCCGAGTAGCTGGCTTCGGCCACCGACACGCCATCCACGCGGGCGACGCCGGAGAACTTCCACACGCCGCCGCGCCGGCGCTCGCGCGTGACGTGGATGCGCAGCTGGTCGCCGGGCACCACCGGGCGGCGGAACTTCGCACTCTCGATCGTCATGAAATAGACCAGCTTGCCCGCCGCCTGCGGCCCGAGCGAGAGCACGACCAGCGCCGCGGAGGTCTGCGCCATGCTCTCGATGATCAGCACGCCCGGCATCACCGGATGATCCGGGAAATGGCCTTGGAAGAACGGCTCGTTCGCCGAGACGTTCTTGATCCCCACGGCGGAGACGTGCGGCACGACGTCGACCATGCGATCGATCAGCAGCATGGGGAAGCGATGCGGGATCGCGTGCATGATCCGCGTGATGTCGACAGTGCTGATGGTGGCGTCAGCCGCCGCCAGATCCGGGATGGGGGTCTGCCCGGGCAGGTCCGGATCCGCCTTGCTGTCCTGTGCCGTGCCGTCCATCGCTTTCAGCCTGCCGCCTTTTGCCCATCGGTGCCCGCAACGCTTGAAGCCGCGCCGTTTGCCGCGGCTGAGTTCCCGCGTTTCGCCAGGCGGCGCAAGGCGGCCACGTTGCGGAAGAACTCGCGTATCGGCACGGCGGGGCGGCCTATCACGTCCGAGCCGGCGGGGACGGCCTAAATCACGCCGGCGGGCGCGCCTATGCGGGCGCCCACGCCCACGTGCAGATGCCCGCCCAGCCCCGCCTGCGCGCCGATCTGGACGAAATCGCCCAGCGTGCACGAGCCCGCCATGCCGGACTGGCCGGCCATGGCGCAGTTACGGCCGAGCTGCGAGTTGTGGCCGATCTGGACCAGGTTATCGATGCGCGAGCCGGCGCCGATGACAGTATCGTGCGAGGCGCCGCGGTCGATCGTCGAATTGGCGCCCACCTCCACGTCGTCGTGCAGGATAACCCGGCCTAGTTGCGGCACGCTGACGAAGCCCTGCGGGGTGATGGCGAAGCCGAAACCCTCCTGGCCGATGCGCGCGCCGGGATAGATGTAGACGCGCGCGCCGAGCAGAGCGTGGCTGACGCCGGCACCCGCGCCGATCCGGCAGCCGGGCCCCATCTCGACACCCGCCTGGATCACGGCATGCGGGCCGATCTGGCAACCGGCCCCGAGTGTGACACGCGCGCCGATCACCGCGTAGGGGCCGATCTCCACGCCCTCGCCGAGCGTGGCCGTGGGATCGATCACCGCGGTCGGGTGGATGCCCGGGGCGGCCTGCGGCGCCGGGTGGAACAGCCGGCAGACATGCGCCCAGGCAAGATGCGGGTCCGCTGCGATGATGGCGGCGCTGCCTTTGGGCGCCCGCCCGGCCATGGCCGGGCCGATCACGACCACGCCTGCCTGCGTCTGCTCCAGGGCCGCCACGTAGCGCGGGTTGTGCAGCACGGCCACCTGGTCGGGCGTGGCGGTCTGCAAGGCGGCCACGCCGGCCAGCTTGCGGCCGCCCAACACCTCGGCCCGCTCCGGGGTGCCGCCCGCAGCCTCGGCGAGCGCATCCAGCGTGAACGGACCCGCACGTTCGAAGAAGCGCGGATCACCCAGCAGGCAAGCCGCGTCCGCGTCCGTCATCGCGCGCCCTTCCGGCGAGGCAATCCTGGCCTCAATGCGTAGGCTGGGCGGGCGTGGCCGCGGCAAGCGACGCCGGCGTGCCCCAATCCTTCGGCAGCTTGGCAGGATCGATGCCGTCCTCGGGGATCTGGACGGTCGGCATCAGCTTGTTGAGCTGGACCACCACCTGGTCGGTGATGTCGAACTCCGGGATGTTCAGCGCCACCTGGCTGCGGTGCAGGACCACGTTCATGTTGTGGCTTTCCGCCACCTGGCGGATGACGGCCACGAGCGTGCTCTCGATCTCGTTGAGCGCCACCTGTCCGGCCTCGGCGACGATCCGGTTGCGCTCCTGCAAGGCGCGCCGGTCGGAATTGACCCGTTCGCGCAGCGTGCGCTCGCGGGCACGTCCCTGGTCGGGCGTCAGCTTGGGCGCGTCGGCCTGCAGCGTCTGCTCCATGGACCGCCAGCTTGCCTGGGCGTGCTCCACGTCCACGCGCAGCTTCTCCTTGCGGGCCCCGATCACGCGCTGGATGATCTGCGCCGCGTTGGACTGGCGCATGACGTCCGGCACGCCGAGCACGCCGATGATCACCGTGGGGGGCGACGCCACCTTGGGCAAAGCCGGAAGGGTGGGCACCGGCGGGGTGGGGAGCGGCGGCAAAGGCTGCTGCTGCGCCTGCTCTTCGG
>CAXUOA010000310.1:0-3272 GCA_964252625.1 uncultured Acetobacteraceae bacterium
GGGAAGTAAAAGTTTTTTGGTCCTTTTTTTCAAAAAAGGACTGCTTGCTTTCTGTTCCGCCCCGGGCCGCCTAGGGTCGCCCCCACGCATCCCACCCGGAGTTCGCCCATGAACCACCACAAGCGCGTGCTGGCAGGCCAGACACTGCACCCCGAAACCCTGATGATGGGCTTCGGCTACGATCCGGCGCTGTCCGAGGGTAGCGTGAAGGTGCCGATCTTCCAGACCAGCACCTTCGTGTTCCGCTCCGCCCAGCACGGCAAGGAGTTCTTCGAGCTGGTGGCCGGCCTGCGCGAGCTGCGAGAAGGCGAGCAGCCGGGCCTGATCTACTCGCGTTTCAACAACCCGGACCTGGAGATACTGGAAGACCGGCTGACCGTGTGGGACGGCGCCGAGGCCGCCCTGGTGTTCGCCAGCGGCATGGCGGCGATCGCCACCACGCTGCTGAGCGTGGCGCGGCCGGGTGACGTGATCTTCTACAACGCGCCGATCTATGGCGGCACCGAGACGCTGCTGATGAAGGTGCTGCCGCGCTTCGGCATCCAGGGCGTGGAGTTCGCCGGCAACCTGGCGCCGGAGCAGATCGCGGCGCGCCTGGCGGAAGCACGCGCGGGCCTGGCAGAGGGCGCGCGCATCGCGGCGTTCATGCTGGAGACGCCGGCCAATCCGACGAACGACCTGATCGACATCGCGCATTGCGCCGAGCTGGCGGCCACGCTGGCCGACCAGCCGGGCGGGCGGCCGGCGGTGATCGTCGACAACACGTTCCTGGGCCCGCTGTGGCAGACACCGCTGGCGCATGGCGCGGACCTCGTCGTCTATTCGCTCACCAAATACGTGGGCGGGCACAGCGACGTGGTGGCCGGCGCCGTGCTGGGCAGCCGCGCCGCCTGCAAGCCGATACGCGCCATGCGCAGCGCGTTCGGCACCATGAGCGACCCGCATACCGGCTGGCTGCTGATGCGCAGCCTGGAGACGCTGGAGCTGCGCATGACGCGGGCCGGCGAGAATGCGGCCAAGGTGGCGGCCTTCCTGGCCAACCACCCCTCCATCGAGCGCGTGGGGTTTCTCGGCCACCTGGAGCACGGCTCGCGCGCGGCCGACCTGTACGCGCGGCAATGCAGCGGGCCCGGCTCCACGATCAGCGTGTATGTGAAGGGCGGCGAGGCGGAGGCGTTCGCGTTCCTGGACCGGCTGACGATCATCAAGCTGGCGGTGAGTCTGGGCGGGACCGAGAGCCTGGCGTCGCATCCGGCGGCGATGACGCATATCGGCGTGCCGCGGGAGCGGCGGCAGCGGTTCGGGCTGCTGGATAATCTGGTGCGGATCTCGATCGGCGTGGAGCATCCGGACGACCTGATCGCGGACCTGCGTCAGGCATTGGGCTGAGACAGGCGGGCCGTATTGCGCCACGCGAACGCGTCGGTGAACCGGCGCGCGCGGTGAACCGCACGGCTCTCCACGCCTGCCATCCTCGTGAAGCGCGTTGGGATTGCTACTGAGGATCGCTGACAGAAAAGGTTTGAGCGGGGTTCAGGGGCAGAACTCCCGCCCTTCCTGCAAGCCGAGCACGAAGTAACGCAGAGTACAGCGCACAAGCACGCTTTTCTCGAAATAGAGACCAGAAACCTTTTGTCACGTTGCGCTTGCACCAGCCAAGTGCATCCGGGACCGGCATCGCAGCGTACGTGCGGGGAAGCAGAACGTCTTTGCTTCGATTTTCAAAAAAGGCCGTCTTGCATTCTTTCCGTGCCGCACCCCGCCCCAGAAGTACATGCGTGGGAAAGCATCAGACATGGACAAAGCGGCAGAACCGCTTCAAAAACGGGTTTTCCGAAGAGATAAACTGTCGATGATGCCGGCTACAGGCGACTCTCGGGTCGCAATCGTGGGCGCTGCCTGCCGCCTGCCCGGTGCCGCCGACGAGGACGCATTCTGGGGGTTGCTGGAGAGCGGACGCTGCGCCGTCGGTGACGTGCCGGCCGGCCGCTGGTCCAGTGCGCGCTACCTGCACCCGGGCCGCTCCGAACCCGGATTCAGCTACAGCTTCCAAGGCGGCTACATCGGGGATGCGTTCGCCTTCGATCCCGGCGTGTTCGGCATCTCGCCGCGCGAGGCCGCCGAGATGGACCCGCAGCAGCGCCTGCTGCTGGAGGCGGTGTGGAGCGCGCTGGAGGATGGCGGCATCCCGCCCGGCGCGCTGGCCGGCGGCAATGTCGGCGTCTATGTCGGCGCGTCCGGCCTGGATTACGGCGCGCTGCAGGTGGCCGACCTCGGCGGCATAGACAGCCATTTCATGACCGGCAACACGCTCTCCGTGCTGGCCAACCGCATCTCCTACATCTTCGACCTGCGCGGCCCCAGCTTCACCGTGGACACCGCGTGTTCCTCCTCGCTGGTGGCGTTCGCGCAGGCGCAGGCGGCCATCGCGTCCGGCCAGATCGACACCGCCATCGTCGCCGGCGTGAACCTGCTGCTCTCGCCGTTCCCCTTCATCGGCTTCTCGCGCGCCGGCATGCTGTCGCCCACCGGGCTGTGCCACTCGTTCGGCGCCGGGGCGGACGGCTACGTGCGCGGCGAGGGCGTCGTCGCGATGGTCATCACCCGGCTGGAGACCGCGATGGCGCGGCACCAGCGCGTGCGCGCCGTGGCGCTGGCCTCCGGCGCCAATTCGGATGGACGGACGAACGGCATCGCCTTACCTGCCACCCTGGGCCAGAAAAGCCTGCTCGAGCACATCTACGGCCAGGCCGGCATCGATCCGGACAGGCTGGCCTTCATCGAGGCGCACGGCACAGGCACCAGCGTGGGCGACCCGGCGGAGGCCACCGCCATGGGCCTGGCGCTCGGCCAGCGCCGCGCGGCGCCGCTGCCAATCGGCTCGGTCAAGTCCAATATCGGGCATCTGGAGCCGGCAGCCGGCCTGGCCGGCCTGCTCAAGGCCATCCTGGCGCTGGAGCATCGCCGCCTGCCGGCCTCGCTGCACGCCGAGGCCGCCAACCCGGCCATCGACTTTGCTGGCCTGAACCTCAGCCTCGCCACGGCGGCGGTGGCGCTGCCGGCCGACAGGGTCTGGCTGGCGGGTGTCTCCTCCTTCGGTTTCGGCGGCACCAACGCCCATGTGGTGATACGCCAGCCGGAAGCGGGCGAGCTGCCGCGCGCGCGGGCGAACGGTGCAGCCGGTCCGCCCGCAGAACTCCTGGTGCTCTCGGCGCATTCCCGCCAGGCGCTGGCCGAGACCAGCAGCGCCTATGCCCGGCTGATCGAGGCGG
>CAXUOA010000311.1:0-3264 GCA_964252625.1 uncultured Acetobacteraceae bacterium
AACCCTTTCAGGCGCCAGTCCACGAGCTCCGCCGTGAGATGGTCGTCGGCGCCGGTGCGCAGCGCCTCGCCGGCCAATGCGACAGCCCCAGCGTAGTCGCCGTCCGCCGCCCGCAGCCGGGCAGCTGCGGCTTGCGCGGCCGATGCGGCTGCGCGGTTCAGGTCACCATCCACTTATCGTCGTCCTCTCCCCGGCGCCGGTCAGAGCGGCGCGCGGCATCTCGTGGTTTCACGCCACGCGGGATTTTTAGTCCAGGTGGGCCAGACGCCGCAATTGTGCCAGCACGAGCTGGCCGTACGCCGTGTTCGCGTGCGCCGGCGTGCCGTGGAACGTCTCCCGCAGGAAGCCGGACTCGCCCACGGACTGGGCAGGGTGGGGCACGAAGACGATGCCAGCCGCCAGGCAATGCGCCGCGACGATGGCCGAATGCATGCGCCATAGTTTGTAGCGCAGCCAGGCGGGCGAGAACGCGGCACCGGCGCCGAAGAACAGGTGGAACCCGGCGTCGTCCTGCGGCACCTGCTCGTCCGCATAGGTGGGCGGGGATTCCATGTGGAACATGGCGCCGGCGGCGGCATCGCGCACCGCGCTCATCAGGTCCAGATAGGGCTGGGTGCGCGCCAGCAGGGCGGCGTGGACGGCATCGTAGGAAATGATCTCGGCGCCCGGCGTGAGCGGCAGGCCGGGCCGGTCCGGCAGCACGATGTCGAACGGCCGGGCGTGCTGGATCAGCCCGACATCCTGGTGCACCGCCCCGCCGATGAGCGAGAACACCGGCGGCGTCAGCCGCGCGCGCAGCCCTGGCGACAGCGCGACCCGGCCGGCCTCCTGGGTGACGGCGCCCGGCAGGTGCCAGAAGTTCAGGATTTCCAGGCGGGTGCCGGACAGGGCGGCGGCGGCGGCCAGGTTTTCCGTGTGGCTGTGGCCTATGCAGACCGGGGCCGACTGGCCAGGTAATTCCATTATGAAGCGGCAAGGAAGGCATGGCCTTCTTTTCTGCAGAAAAACAGCAAAGAACTTCTGTCCCTGCGCCTTGACCAGGTCATGGGGTCGCTTGACTCACCGGCAGGCGGCACCGACGGTGTTCGATCATGGCCACCCACCCCTACCAGCATGCCGCATCCTACCAGCGGTGGCGGCATGCGATAGGCCGGACACCGGCGCAGGACATCGATCCCGTAGTGCGCGCCAAGTTCAGGATCGGGCGCACCGACCGCATCGTCACCGCGGGCAGCTGCTTTGCACAGCATATTGCGCGCGCGCTGGACAGCTGCGGATACGGCTTCCTGGTCACGGAGAGTGCGCACCCGCTGCTGCCGCAGGAGCTGGCCGGGCGGTTCGGCTACGGCATCTACACGGCGCGCCCCGGCAACATCTACACCGCGCGGCAGCTGCTGCAGCTGGCGCAACGCGCCTATGGCGCGCTGCATCCCGCCGACGACGTGTGGGAGGCGGAGGGTCGCTGGCACGACCCGTTCCGGCCGGCGATCCAGCCCGGCGGCTTCGCCAGCCGGCTGGAATACGAGCGCGACCGCGCGCAGCATTTCGCCGCGGTGCGCCTCGCGCTGGAGACGATGGACGTCCTGGTGTTCACGCTCGGGCTGACGGAATGCTGGGCGCACGCGGATGGCTGCGTCTATCCCGTCTGCCCGGGAACCGTCGCGGGCAGCTTCGATCCGGACGTGCATGGTTTCCGCAACTTCACGGCCGATGAGACGGTGGCCGATTTCCGCTGCTTCCTGGAACTGGTCAGGGCGCGCAACCCACGGGTGCGGGTCATCCTGACCGTCTCGCCGGTGCCGCTGGCGGCCACCGCGCTGGACCGCCACGTGCTGGTCTCCACCAGCTATTCCAAATCCGTGTTGCGCGTGGCGGCCGAGATGCTGGCCGAGGACCCCGCGGTGCAGTATTTCCCGTCCTACGAAATCATCACGGGATCGTTCGCGGACGGCGGCTATTTCGCGCCCGACCGCCGCTCGGTGACGCAGGCGGGGGTCGACCACGTGATGCGGCTGTTCCTGCTTCATCTGACCGAGGGGCCAGCACCGATTGCGGCACCCGCGCCGGCGCAGGACGACCATTTCGACCAGGCACGGCGCGCGGTGGCCGTGCTGTGCGAGGAAGAGGCCCTGGACACGCCATGATGCCGGAGCGGCGCGCCCGCCTGCGGCGGCCGTGGGTACAATGCGCCTGCCTGATCATGCTTGTGGCGGGACCCGTCATCGCGCGTGCCGGAACCGTCGGGTTCGAGAGGGTCCGCATCGCCCGCCAGGGCGGCGTGCCGCTGGACGCGGCGTTCTGGTATCCGAGCGACGCACCCGAGACACTGATGCACCTGTCGTTGTCGGACCAGCCGGTGGCGCGCGACGGTCCGCTGACCGGCCGGGGCCTTACCCTGGTGGCGATTTCCCCCGGCACGCTCGGCAGCTGGGAGGAACATGCCGACACCGCGTGGGCGCTGGCCAAAGCCGGCTTCGTTGTCGTCTCGGCAACCCCGGACGAGGTGACCGCACAGGGCAAGTTCAAGCTGGCCGACCGGGCCGGACAGCTCGGCGACGTCATCGACTTCGCCCTGCATCACTGGCGGGCGGCCGCGCTGGAGCGCTCGCAGGCGGTCGGCATCTTCGGGTTCTCGCTGGGCGGATTCACCGCGCTGGTCAGTGCCGGCGGCAGACCGGACCCGGCGCTGATGCGGAGCCATTGCCGGCAGGTGCTTTCGGAGTGGTCCTGCACGATGCAGTCCGGAGGCCGCCTCGATCCGGACGACCTCGCTTCGCCCGGTTCCGGCCTGCGGCACGGCGCACGCGTCGGGGCGCTGGTGGTGGCGGCACCCGCGCTCGGCGCCGTGTTCGGCCGAGCCGGTCTGGCGCCAGTCGGCATTCCCGTCCAGCTCTGGCAGGCAGGCGATGACGACGTACTGGCCGAGCCGTGGAACGCGCAGGCGGTGAAGCGCGACCTTCCGGACAGCCCGGAGTTCCACCTCGTTGCGGGAGCGGCGCACGGCGATTTTACGGCTCCTTGCGCCGCGGAGAACCGCTACGCGCGATCCCGGCTTTGCACGGACGCGACGGGATTCAGCCGAAGCGCGTTTCACGAGGCCTTCAACAGCCAGGTTGTCCGGTTCTTCCGCCAGTGGCTCGGCCACGGGGGCTATGCCGGCGGGGTTCGGTGACAGGGGTGTCGGTTGGGTGTGATACCAACCGGTCTTGCGGCTGACGCAGAGAAAGCAAGCAGTCCTTTTTTGAAAAAAAGGACCAAAAAACT
>CAXUOA010000312.1:0-3233 GCA_964252625.1 uncultured Acetobacteraceae bacterium
AAAGGAATGCTTGCTTTCGAGATGTGCACGGGAGGGCGGGCACGCGACAAGTGCTTTGATTTTGCAGCTTCTTCTCTGCAATGAGAGCCTGCCCCTCTGTCTCCTCCGCGACCCGCCCCGGTGAAACCCACCGCCATCCTGACGGACATAGAAGGCACCACAACGCCCATCGCCTTCGTGCGCGACGTGCTGTTTCCCTACGCGCGTGCCAGGCTGCCCGGCTTCCTGGCCCAGCACGGCGCCGAGTCCACAGTGGCCGGCCTGCTGGCGGACGCAACCCGTCTGGCTGCAGGCCGGCCGGTGCAAGACGCGCTGGTGGCCTGGATGGACGAGGATGCCAAGGTGACGCCGCTGAAGGCGCTGCAGGGCCTGATCTGGGACGAGGGTTATACCAGGGGCGAACTGCTCGGCCGGATCTACCCGGACGTGCCGCCGGTGCTGCGCCAGTGGCGGGCCCGCGGCATACGGCTTTACGTCTATTCGTCCGGCTCGGAAGCGGCCCAGCGGCTGATCTTCGGCCACTCGGACGCTGGCAACCTCGCCGGCCTGTTTAGCGGCTTCTTCGACACCAGGGTCGGCGCCAAGCGGGAAGCAGCCAGTTACCGGGACATCGCGCGCGGGATCGGCCTGCCGCCCGGAGAAGTGCTGTTCCTGTCCGACATCGAAGAGGAGCTCGACGCCGCGGCCGCCGCCGGCCTCCTCACCACGCAACTCGTCCGCGCGCAGGACGGCACGATTCCGTCGACGCGTCACCCGACCGCAGTCGATTTTTCGGAGCTACGCGGCCGCATTGGCTGATTTGCCTGTTCGGGCCGTTGTCACACCAGATTTTGTGCCCCTCGACAGAGTTGTCCACAAGTTTATGTGCCCGGGCGGTTGAGCTTGCCGTAAATTTGCGCCACGGTAGCCACATCATCTGGTAGCCAGCCGAGAAGGGGACGCAAGATGGAGTGGAACGACGACGCGATCAACCGCCTGCGCGCATTGTGGACCGAAGGCCATTCGACGGCGGAGATCGGCCGCCGCCTGAACGTCTCCAAGAACGCGGTGGTCGGCAAGGCACACCGGCTGAACCTGGCGTCGCGCCCTTCGCCGATACGGCGGGACGGCGAGAAGACACCGCGCCGGCGGCAGCTGCGCCGCGCTTCCGGCTCCACCCTGCCCGTGCTGGCGGCCGCGATGCCGCTCATGCCGGTAGCCGAGCGCTCCCCGCCTGAGCGCTTATTGGCCGAGCGCGCCGCCCCCGTGCTGCGTGCGGTGCCAGTAACCCGCCCCGGCGCGCGCGTGGCGCCGTGCTGCTGGCCGATCGGTGAACCCGGGACCCGCAGCTTCCGATTCTGCGACGTGGATTCGGTCGGCGGCAAGCCTTATTGCCGGGAGCACTCGGCGCTGGCCTACGTCAAAGTCAGGGATCGTCGTGAGGACGCGGCCTGATACCGACCGCTGCGGTGACACACAAAAGCAAGCAGTCCTTTCTTGAAAAAAAGGACCAAAAATTTTTTGCTTCTCTCACATCTGCAGCGCCCTCCATCTCCGGATTAATCGAGCCGGCTAAGCCTGCGTCGGGGACAAAAGTTTTTTGCTTCTTTTTTTCAAAAAAGAAGGCCTTGCTTCCTTGCTCTAAGCCTTCTTCTCCCACCCCCGCGCCCCCTGCTGCCAGTACGTCAGCACATGGCCCGCCGCCTTCGCCGCCGACCATCGGAGTCGCGCCGCCCGCACGGCTTCCTCATTGTTGCCGTCGAACAGGTCGAACACGCGTTCGAACGCGTCCAGCTGGGCGCAATGCGCGCCGTCCAGCAGGAAGGCGTAACGCGCCCCGTTCGGCGATTCGTCCTCTGTCGTCAGCCAGATCGGCTGCAGGCCCGCCTCACCGGACGCCGCCGTTCCGTGCGGCAGCCAATCCGGGTCCGTGCACGCCCATAATGCGGCATCGAGCGCCGCCACTCGAGCGGCGGAGCCCAGTCTTACGACCGCGCGCTGCCCCGCTTTCAGCGTGCGGTCGAGCAACGGCGGCAACGCCTGGTCCGCCGCCGTCCGGGTCAGGTGGTAGAAGCCGATTTCAGCCAAGCGGCACCTCGAAGCGCTCCGCCACCAGCCGGTCCAGCAGGCGCGCGCCGAACCCCGAGGCGCCCTTGGCATGGCGGCCACAGGCTTCCTCGTGCTGCTCCACCCCGGCGATGTCCAGATGCAGCCACGGTGTCTCGCCCACGAAATTGCGCAGAAAGGCGGCGGCCTGGCTGGCGTCGGGCTGTCCGCGTGCGTCCACGCAATGGCGGATGTCGGCGATGTCGCTGTCCAGCGCACGCAGGTCCGCCTCGGTGAACGGCATGCGCCACAGCCGCTCGCCCACGGAGTCGCCGGCCGACGCGGCCGCCTGCGCCAGGCTGTCATCCGTGCCGAACAGGCCGGCGCGCGCGTGCCCCAGCGCAGTCACGATGCTGCCGGTGAGCGTCGCCAGGTCGATGATGGCGGCCGGCTTCTGCGCCACCGTCCAGGCCAGCGCGTCGGCCAGCACCAGCCGGCCTTCCGCATCCGTGTCGACGACCGCCACCGTGCTGCCGTCGAACATCCGCAGCACGTCGCCCGGCCGGTAGCTCGCCGCTCCCGTCGCGTTCTCCGCCACCGCCAGCACCGCCATCGCCGCCGCAGGGGAGCGCCGCCGCGCCAGCGCCAGCATCGCCCCCGCGCAGGCCGCGGCACCCGCCATGTCCGCCCGCATCTCCCACATGCGGTCTGCCGGCTTGATGCAGATGCCGCCGGTGTCGAAGGTGATCGCCTTGCCGACGAACGCCACCGGCGGCCCGGTGCCGGGCCAGCGCAGCACGATCAGGCAGGGCGGGTGCGCGGACCCGCTGCCTACGGCAAGCAGCCCGCCGAACCCCAGCCGCCCGAGCTCGCCGGCTTGCATCACCGTGAGGCTGATTCCAGCCTCCACCAAGGGCGCCAGCCGGTCTGCAAAGGTGTCCGGCGTCAGCGTGTTGGAGGGCTCGGTGACGAGGTCCCTGGCGAACATCGCCCCTTCCACCCCGGCCGCCAGCCTGGCCCAGGCTGCCGCCGTGCCAGGATCGTCGGACACCAGGTCGATCGCAGCCAGGCGCGGCGCGTCCTCGCGCAAGCGGGTGAACAGCCGGTCATAGCGCCAGGCACGCAGGCAGGCGCCGGCGGCAAGGCTTGCGGCGCTGGCCGCCGGCAGACCGCGCGCGTCGATTGCGATACGCGGCGCGGTCAGGAGC
>CAXUOA010000313.1:0-3230 GCA_964252625.1 uncultured Acetobacteraceae bacterium
CGGTCCCACCGCCCGCACACTGGGCGCCCAGCATCGTGCTGCTGCTGTTCGGCCTCATCGGCATGGATTCCGCCGTGGTCAACGGTGGCGAGATGCGCAATGCGCGGCGCGACGTCCCGTTCGGCCTGGGCGTCGGCATGGTCGCCGTGGTGGCGCTGTACTCCGCCATCCTGCTCGTCTGCGCCGGCGTGGTGCCGCATCTGGCCAGCTCGCAGCGCCCGGTGTTCGACGGCACCGTCGCCATGCTGGGCCCGGCCGCCGGCCGCCTGGTCGCCGCGGGCGCCGTGCTGATCATGGCCGGCACGCTGTTCACCATCCTGTTCACCGGACCGCGCCTGCTGTTCGCGCTCGCCGAAGGCGGCCAGCTCCCGCCGGTCCTGGCCCGCCTGCACGGACGGTCCGGCACCCCGCTTGCCGCCACCCTGCTGCACACCGGGCTCGCCTGGGCCCTGGCCGTCGGCAGCAGCTTCCTCGGCGCGCTCACCGCCAGCACGCTCACCCGCCTGATGCTCTACGCCATCACAACCGCCTCGCTGGTGGCGATGCGCCGGCGCGGCCTCTCCGACCAGCCGCGTCCGCTGATGCTGCCGGGCGGCCTCTGGATCGCGGGTGCCGCCTCGGCATTGTGCGTCTGGCTGATGACCCAGGCGGACAGGGGCGCCTGGACGTCCACGCTCTGCTGCCTGGCGCTCGGCCTGGCCGTCCTGCTCCTGTTCCGGCGCGGGGGCGAGGCGCCGTCGCCGACCCCGATGGAGCGCCCAGGCCCCCATGAGCAAGGTGCGGGAGCATCACGCGAGAGGTAAGAAACCGCCGGTGCTACACCCGCAGTAAACCTTTCCGGCGCAAGCTCCTGTCCGGTCGCCAGGAAAGCCCAGTATGTCCGCCTCCCTGCCTCTGGAACCGGTGCACCTGCGCCGCGCGGACACCAACGAGCGTTTCGTGGCATTCGCCTTTGCCGGCGCCGAGATGATGGCGGAGGCTGACCCGGACGGCACGCTCACTTACGCCACCGGCGCTTTCCGCAGCCGCCTGGGCGAGGCGGCGGAGGCCTTTGTCGGCCGGCCCGTCAGCACGCTGGTCGCCCCGTCCGATCACGAGGCGCTGGGCATGGCGCTGATGATGCTGACGCAGCGCGGCCGCCTCTCGCCGATGCTCGTCCGCATGGCCGATCCGCAGCGCAGCCAGCTCGCCATGGCAGGCATCATGCTGTCGGGCCCGGGCCGGCCGGCCCGGCTGTGCCTGACCTTCGCACGTCCCCCCGAACCGGCCACCGCCCTGCTTCGGCCAGGCACCGCCCAGCGCTTCGCGCGGGCCGCGGAGGCGCGGGTGCGGGACCAAACCTGCCAGGACATCTACCTGCTCGAGATCTCCAGCCTTGCCGGCCGCAGCGTGGTGGACCCCGCGATGGTCGACCGGGCGTTCGAACAACTGGCCCCGCTGACGGCAGCCAGCGAGCTGGCGCCCGGCCGTTACGGCGTGCTGGACGTGCCGGACGCCAGCGACGACGCGCTCACCCGGCCGGGCGCCCTGCAGGCCGCCTTGCAGGTGCAGGGCGTCCAGGTCCACGTCGAGGCGACCCGCCTCAGCCTCGCCGCCCGCGGCCTCACCCCCACCCAGGCGGCGCGCGCGCTGCGGCAGGCGCTCAGCACCTTCACGCGCGGCGGCATACGCGGCCTCAGCGAAGCCGGGCTGGACCACGAACTGTCCGGCTACATGCAACGCGCCGGCCGGAAATCGGACATCCTGCGCCGGGTGATGCGCGATGGCCGGTTCAGCCTGAGCTACCAGCCGATCGTGCACCTGTCGGACCGCCGGCCGCACCATTACGAGGCGCTGATACGCCCCAAGCCCATACCGGAAATCCCGCTCGATGGCCCGCAGGACTTCATCATGCTGGTGGAAGCGCTGGGCCTGGCAGACGAGCTGGACCTGCGCATCGCGCGCATGGCGTGCGACCGCGCGATCGCGTCCGGCGCCACCGTCGCGTTCAACATCTCCGGCCAGTCCGTGCAGAACCCCGTCTTCCGCAAACGCCTGGTCAACATGCTGCGCAACCATGCCGTCTGCGCGGCCAAGCTCGTGATCGTGGAAGTGACGGAGACGGCCGAGATCGAGGACACCGCCGAAGCGCTGGCCACCGCCGACGCGCTGCGCAGCATAGGCATACCCTTCTGCCTGGACGATTTCGGGGCCGGCGCCGCGGACGTGCGCCTGCTGCGTGCGCTCACGCCGGACATCGTCAAGCTCGACGGGTCCTACGTGCCGGGCATCGCCACCGCCGGCCGGGAGCGCTCCTTCATCGCCGGCATGGTGGAGATGGCCCGCGCCGTGGGCGCCGAAGTCGTGGCCGAGCGGATAGAGACGGAAGCCGAAGCCGCCACCCTGGCCGGCCTGGGCGTCACCTACGGCCAGGGCTGGCTGTTCGGCCGGCCCGACGAACTGCCGGATGCGCGCAGCCGGGTGGCGGTGCGCGCGGGTGAGAAGGAGAGCTGGGGTTAGGGGGAGCGTCCATACCAATCCGCTCTGCGGTTGACGCTTGCGCAAGCAAGCAAGGCCTTCTTTTTTGAAAAAAAGAAGCAAAAAACTTTTACTTCCTGCGCAGGCTCAAGTGCCTCGATCAATCCAAAGGCAGCCGGCTGCTGCAAATGCGAACGGAAGCAAAAGTTTTTTGGTCCTTTTTTTCAAAAAAGGACTGCTTGCTTCTCTGCGTCAGCCAAAAGACCAGCTGCTACAAGCTCCCGTCTCCGCAAGCCCCTACGCACGCAGACAAAGCCCGGCGCCAATGCAGCCGACAGGAACAAAAGTCTTTTGCTTCTTCTCTTCAGAAAAGAAGGCCTTCCTTCCTTACAGAACCAGCAAAGCCCGAAAATCATTGACGTTCGTGCGCGTAGGCCCGGTCACCACCAGATCCCCCAGCGCATCGAACACCGCATATCCGTCATTGTCCGCCAGCCGCGCCCGCACATCCAGGCCAAGCGCCGCGGCACGCGCCAGGCTGTCCGGCGCCAGCAACGCGCCGGCATTGTCCTCCGTGCCGTCTATGCCGTCCGTATCGCAGGCCAGCGCGTGTATGCCGGGTTGGCCGCGCAGCGCCAGGCCCAGGGCGAGCAGGAACGCCACGTTGCGGCCGCCACGCCCGCCGCCGCGCACCGTCACGGTCGTCTCGCCGCCGGACAGCAGCACGCAGGGCGCGGGCGCCGGCTGGCCATGCCGCGCGCATTGCAGGGCGA
>CAXUOA010000314.1:0-3225 GCA_964252625.1 uncultured Acetobacteraceae bacterium
CCATCGTCAAGAAGATCATGGAGGACCATGGCGGATCGGTCACACTGGAGGACCGACAAGGCACAGGCCCTGTCACATCCGGGGCAGTTGCGACGTTAACCCTTCCGGCGGCCCCATCACCCAGCGTCGCCAAAATAGACACCAGCGTGGAAGCGAAGGCTGCCGATGCCGCATGAAATACTCATCGTCGACGACGAACCGGACATCCGGCTGCTGATCGACGGACTTCTGCGCGACGAAGGCTACGACACCCGGCAGGCGGGCGATTCGGACGCCGCCATCGCGGCGTTCCGGGCCAGGCGTCCGTCGCTGATCCTGCTGGACGTGTGGCTGCAAGGCTCCCGCCTGGACGGTCTGGGCATTCTCAAGGCCCTGCACCGGGAGGAGCCGGCAGCCCCCGTGGTGATGATCTCCGGCCACGGCACGATCGAGACGGCGGTGGCCGCCATCCAGCAGGGCGCCTACGACTTCATCGAGAAGCCGTTCCAGACGGACCGCCTGCTGCTGATCATCCGCCGCGCGCTGGAAGCGGCCCGCCTGGCCGCCGAGAATGCCGAGCTGCGCCTGCGCGCCGGCCAGGAAGCCCAGCTGACGGGAGCCAGCCCCGCCTTGCACGCCGTTCGCAGCCAGATAGACCGCGTGGCGCCCACCGGTTCGCGCGTGCTGATCACCGGGGCTGCCGGCAGCGGCAAGGAGGTGGTGGCGCGCACCATACACGCCCGGTCCCGCCGCGCCGAGGGACCGTTCGTGGCGCTGAACTGCGCCACCCTGAACCCCGCGCGTTTCGAGGAGGAGCTGTTCGGCGTGGAAGCCGGCAACGACCCGGGTACCCTGCCCCGCCGCGCCGGCGTGCTGGAGCGCGCTCATGGCGGCACGCTGCTGCTGGACGAAGTCAGCGACATGCCGCTAGAGACGCAAGGCAAGATCGTGCGCGCCTTGCAGGACCAGACGTTCGAGCGCATCGGCGGCAGCAGCCGCGTGAAGGTGGACGTGCGCGTGCTGGCCACCACGAACCGGGACCTGCAGTCGGAGATCGCCAGCGCCCGCTTCCGCGAGGACCTCTACTACCGCCTCGCCGTGGTGCCGATGCGCCTGCCCGGCCTGCGCGAGCGCCGCGAGGACATACCCGAACTCGCCCGCCATTTCCTGACCCGCGCCGCCGAAACCGCCGGCCTACCCGGCCGTGAACTCTCAGCCGACGCGATCACCGCCCTGCAGGCCTATGATTGGCCGGGCAACGTCCGCCAGCTGCGTAACCTGATGGACTGGCTGCTCATCATGGCGCCCGGCGGCCCCGCCGAGCCGATACGCGCCGAAATGCTGCCGCCCGAGATCGGACAGGGCGCGCCCGCCTTGCTGAACTTCGACCCGACGGCCGACGTGATGGCGCTGCCGCTGCGCGAGGCACGCGACATGTTCGAGACGCAATACCTGCAGGCGCAGCTGCTACGGTTCGGCGGCAACATCTCCCGCACCGCGGGTTTCGTCGGGATGGAGCGGTCCGCTCTGCATCGCAAGCTCAAACAGCTCGGCGTCAATTCCGAGGACCGCGAGAAAGTGGCTGGATAACGCGGGCAGTCAAAACTTCCATGATCGGGGGCATAATGTTGAAACGTGTATTTATGATCGGAGCACTTCTTTTGAGCCAGCCAGTATCCGCCGCGGACACGTACGTGACGATGCAGTCCGGGGTGCAGTATCATGACGAGGCGGTAGGCACCGGCGCCGAGCCGAAAGCCGGCCAGACGGTCTCCGTGCACTACACCGGCTGGCTGTACGACAACGGCACGAAAGGCGCCAAATTCGACAGTTCGCGTGACCGCGGTGAACCGTTCACGTTCGTCCTGGGCCAGGGGCACGTGATCGCGGGCTGGGACACCGGCGTGGCCACGATGCATGTCGGCGGTAAACGTACGCTGATCATCCCGCCCGACCAGGGCTACGGCGAGCGCGGCGCCGGCGGCGTCATTCCGCCAAACGCCACGCTGATGTTCGACGTGGAACTGCTCGGCGTACACTAGGAAGGCGCTGCAGGGGACTGCAGTTTTCGGCTATACCAACGTGCTTCGCGATTGACGCCTGCGCAGGAAGGAAGGCCTTCTTTTTTGAAAAAAAGAAGCAAAAAACTTTTGCTTCCTGCGCAGGCTCATCTGCCTCGATTTATCCGAAGGCACCGGGCTGCTGCAGATGCGAAGGGAAGCAAAAGTTTTTTTGGTCCTTTTTTTCAAAAAAAGGACTGCTTGCTTTCGTTGTGTCAGCGCAAAACTGGCTGGTAATATCACGATGGCCGCGAGTTCTGATGTGAGGCAGTGTGCCTACAGGGCTATGCCTCAGACCCCCGTCTATCAGCCCTGACGCGCCTTCATGCGCGGATTTTTCTTGTTGATCACGTAGACGCGGCCACGCCGGCGCACGACGCGGCAATTCTTGTCGCGGGTTTTAGCAGCGCGCAGGCTGTTGCGGATCTTCATGACACGACCTTGAAATGCAGAACGCGGCCACATTCGGGCCGATCGGGAGCGGCGCGGATAGCCGCTCAGGCGCCATCATGTCAAGCCGAGCGGATGGCGTGCCACCGCACGAGCCTGACGCCGAGCCGGCGCATCAGCCTGATGCGCAGCAGCCACAATTCGGCTTCGGTGACAAAGGCGGCCGCCGTATGCGCCGCCGGCCGTGGACCGACCGCCATGGCGCGAACCGCTTCGCGCCACCCGGACAGTGTCTGGGTGATGTGGCGGTCACTCAGATCCTCCGTCACCCTGACCTCGTAGCCAAGCCGCTGGAAGGCGTCCGTCACCTCCTGCGCCTTCGGCAGTTGCGGCAGGCGGTTGTCCAGCCGGCACCAGGCGGCGAACTCCCTGTCCTGCACGCTGGGCGGCGTCTCGGCCACCAGTTCGGTCAGCACGATCTGGCTGTTTGCCGACAGGGCACCGGCGAGACTCTCGAGCAGCGGCGCCGGCCGGGAGCCACGCAGCGCCTCCATCAGGAACGCGTGGTTGGCGCTTCGCGGCCGGAACACCGGCGCCGCCCTGTCCCAGGCGTCGACCGAGATACGGGGCCGGGCGTGCTCCGGCGCCGTGCACCGCCCGGATGCTATGGTGCGTTGCTCCTCGTCGGCCTCGAAACTCGCGACCCAGGCACCGAACGTATTGCAGATCGTCTGCGCCGGCCCGCCAAACCCGCCGCCCAGCAGCAGCACGGTCATGCTGGCCGACAGGGCCAGCG
>CAXUOA010000315.1:0-2387 GCA_964252625.1 uncultured Acetobacteraceae bacterium
CCGCGACCGGGATGATGGGGATGCCCGCGCGCCTTTCCTCGTTCAGGGGCAGCGTCTTGACCACCTGCATGGTGGTCGGCGCGGGCGTTCCGGGAGATTCCGTGTCGGTGACCGAGTCCGCCACGGGTTGGTAGGACAACAGGACGAAACGCTTGCGCACCGGCGCCAGCATGGGGGACATCACGATGCCCCCGAGCGGACCCTGCCCGATCAGGACCAGGCTCAGCCGGCGCTGCATCGCCATCGCATTGGCCAGGAACTGCAACGTTGCTTCAGAGGACAGCGTGTTTGCGTCCGTGACCACGAGCACGACGGATTTGGTTTTGGCATCGAGCGTGGTCAGCACGCGAAACGCTTCGTCCCGGCCAGCCTTGCCGTCCGCCGCGGCGCCGGCGGAGATCTGGTCCGCGAAGGAGACGAGATCATGCGGTTTGCCGGCAACCAGGATGCGGACCGTGCTGATGTCGACCGCGCTTGCGATGTCCGCGGGGGACAGGGTCTGCCCTGGCGAAAGCTGCACGGCGGCACTCTGGCCCGCGCGGACCGCCTGCAGGACCGGCTCGGGAGGGAACAGTTCGGTGGTTGGCGTTACCTGGTCCATATGAATGCCAATGCTACGATGATCGTCGATCTAGACACGGAACGTGCCGGCTTCATAACATGATACCGGAGTGTTTTTAAAGATGGCAGTGACATACGGTCGTTTTATTGCGATGTTGCAAATTTGCCGTGTCGGCACAGCAAAGTGGTGGTGGGCAGGCCGCAACCGCGCGCTGCCCGGTAGCGGAGGATCCTGGTCGTGACGGCGTGCGGGCCCTGCCGCCGGCACGCGGATTTTTTACACCGTCACGCTGTAATTATGCTGCGGTGCAGCATATGTCGGCGTGGCGGTGGTGCGCAGCCAGGCGGCAGCCGGCATGTTCACGGGTTCAGTAAGGTGGGTGGCAGGTGTATCGCGGCGAATACCTGCGCTTCAACAGCTTAGGCCGGTCGCGTGGCCAAGATGGCGGGCCGGTTGCCCTGTCTCACCACCCCCGCAGCCTCCGACCCGGTGTCTTGCAGTCATACAGGACACCATCACTTTTCCGCTAGGAAAGCCCGCGCAAATGGTTGATAGTAGTTCCGTGCACGTAATGTCCCCCCGTTGCGGCGTCTGGCACGGCCAAGTCCGACTTGGCCGTGCCGTTCTTTTCCCTGCGGCCAACCCGGGAGCGCGGCGTTGAATCTGCCGTTCCTAAGACACCTGCTGCGCACTCGCGGCAACGCGGGGCTGCCCTCGGCCAGCGCGCTGGTCAGCGCGACGCTGAAACAGGCGGGGCTGGGCGATTTCCACACGGCGCCGGATGCGATCGCGGGGTTTGCCGACCGCCTGCTCAACCGCAGCCGTGCGGCGCCTGCGGCGGCCGATGACCAGGCGGCGGAAGGCGGCCGGTTCAGCCATGGCGCCTACACGGGACAGGCCGGCACGCGGCCGTACCGGCTGTTCGTGCCAGAGGCGGCCGGTGCGCGGCCGGCGCTGGTGGTGATGCTGCATGGCTGCACGCAGACGGCGGAGGATTTCGCGGCAGGCACCCGGATGAACGCAGTGGCGGGGCGGCACGGGGCGCTGGTGCTGTATCCGGTGCAGGTGGCAGGCGCCAACGCGCAGCGCTGCTGGAACTGGTTCAAGCCGGCAGACCAGGCGCGTGAAGGCGGCGAGGCGGCGCTGCTGGCCGGCATGACGCGCGAGGTGGTGGCGGCGCACGGCGTGGACCCCACGCGCGTGTTCGTGGCCGGGCTTTCGGCAGGCGGCGCGCAGGCGGCCGTACTGGGAGCGGCCTACCCTGAGTTGTTCGCCGCGGTGGGCATCCACTCCGGTCTGGCCTGCGGCGCGGCGTCGGACGTGATGGGCGCGCTCTCGGCGATGCGGCAAGGCCATGCGGGGCGGGGCCGCCACAGGATGCGCAGCATCGTCTTCCATGGTGACCGCGACCATACGGTGCATCCGCGCAACGGCGAACTGGCGGCCGAGCAGGTCTCGGCCGGCGGGTCCGTGCAGCGGGAGGACGGGCAGACGCCGGGCGGGCTGGGATATTCGCGTTGGGTGGAGCGCGAGGCGGACGGCCGGGTGATGGTGGAGCGCTGGGTGGTGCATGGGGCCGGTCATGCGTGGAGCGGGGGGAGTGCGGCCGGAAGTTATACGGAGCCTGCCGGGCCGGATGCTTCCGGAGCGATGCTGCGGTTCTTTGTGGAGAAGTAAGGAAGCAAGGCGTTATTTTTTGAAAAAAGAAGCACAAGTTTTTGCTTCCTGCGCAGGCTCAAATGCCGTGGTCAATCCAGCGGCAGGTGGGCGCTGCAAATGCGAAGGGAAGTAAAAGTTTTTTGGTCCTTTTTTCAAAAAAGGACTG
>CAXUOA010000315.1:2397-3223 GCA_964252625.1 uncultured Acetobacteraceae bacterium
TCACTTTGTCAGCCGCAAGGCTGTTTGGTATGACTCTCGAGTCAGTAGTCGAGGCCTTCACCGCGTTCTCGCGGATCGAAGGACCCCGGCTGCACCGTAGTAAGCGATGAACATGGCTGCGGCTTCCTCGACTACGGCGTCGATCTCTCCTTGAGAGATATCCTGGACTACTCCAAGCTGGCGTTGCATGACCACGCGCGTTTGGCACAAGGCAAAGAACTGTTGGGCAGCCAGGTCGAAGTCGGGGATGTGCAAGCGGCCGGAAGCGGTCTGGGACCGCAGCCAGGCTTGCAAAGCTTCGACCGCGCGCTCCGGGCCGATCTTGTGAAAATGGGCTGCCAGCTTGGGGAAGTCTCGAGCCTCTGCCACAGCCATCCGGTATATGAGCAGCGCCGTGGGAGAGGTCATGAGAGCGATCAGTCTCCTGCCCACCTCGCACAACATCGTCCCGACTTCCTCCTCGACATCGCGCAAGTCGAACACCGACGCGAGCAGACGCTCGCATTCCACGCCGGTCCATTCGGAGAACAGCTCGGACTTACTCTCGAAATGGTTGTACAGCGTGGCCTTGGATACGCCGGCAGCATAGGCGATGCGGGACATGCTCGCTCCCCTGTAGCCGTCCTCGCCAAACACCGTGGCAGCACCTTGAAGGATTTGCGCCCGCTTCTTCGGTGATAGCAGTTCCGCCGGCGTCGCCTGAAACTGAACGGTCATCGTCTTGCGGTCCTGCCTGCGTCTGCCTGGTCGGACGCGGTGCCGCGAAACCCGCCTAGAGCATTTTCCGATCACGTAGCGTCGTAGCCTGCTGTGGCGAAGTAGTTTG
>CAXUOA010000316.1:0-3189 GCA_964252625.1 uncultured Acetobacteraceae bacterium
CGCAGGAACAAAAGTTTTTTGCTTCTTTTTTTCAAAAAAGAAGGCCTTTCTTGCTTGCTTGCAAACGTCTTTCTCAACCCGGGCTGGCGTGCACGGCCCGCAGCGTCTCCATCAGTCCCTGCTCCAGGTTCCGCCCGACGACGCCAAGCCGCGCGTGCATCTGGCCGACATCGAAGGCCTTGTCCTCGGCCAGCCGCCTGATCTCGTCGGCTTCTATGCGCGGACCCAGGGACAGCGCCCGCGCCGCGGCGGCGGCAAGCTGGACCGCGGCCATCGGCACCGGCAGGACAAGCCTGGGGCGGAGCCCCGCTGCCCGAGCCACCGCCCGGACGAACGCCGCATAACTTACCGGAGCCGGCCCGGCGATCACCAGTGCCTCGGGGGTGGCCCATGCCTGGCGCAGCGCGGCGGCAATGCACAGGGTGACGTCTTCCTGGTGGATGGGCTGAACCAGAGCCCGGCCGCCGCCCGGTAGCGGCACCGCGGGCACTCTGCGCAGCAGGGCGGCCAGGCGCTGCACGTTGTCCTCGCCCTGCGCGCCGTAGATCATCGTCGGATGCAGCATCACCCCCGGGCGGCCGGAGGCCAGGAAGGCGGCCTCGCCGGCCAGCACGCCGCGCCCATGCGCGTCCGGCCAGGCGGTGGCCTTGCGCGTGCTGCCCAGGAACACGAACGTGGCCCGCGACGGCGCCGCGGCGAGGATGGCCGGCACATGGCGCGCATGGGCGCAGGAGACCACATGCGTGGCGCCCGCCAGGGCACGGGCCAGCGCCGGCGCGTCGGCCAGGTCGGCGACCCGAGCCTCGCCTGGCAGCCCTGTTGCCGTCCAGCGCGCGGCGTTGCGCACCACCGGCACGAACCCCATTGCGTCCGCGGCAAGCGACCGGCACAGCGCCGCACCGGACCGGCCGGACGCCCCGATGACATGTGGTATCATGTTACCACACGGAAAAAATCTTGACGTAGCCGTGTCTTGCCGCCAAACACCGCGTCTCGCTCCATCCGGGATATGACCATGTTGAAGACCACCCGCTCGCTGAAGCCGGCGGAGGTGACCAAGGGCTGGATACTGATCGACGCCGAGGGTGTCATCCTCGGCCGCCTGGCCAGCATCATCGCCAACCGCCTGCGCGGCAAGCACAAGCCCACATTCACTCCGCATGTCGATTGCGGTGACAACGTGGTGGTCATCAACGCCGATAAGGTGCGCGTGACCGGCAAGAAGGCCGAGCAGGACGTGTTCTACTACCACACCGGCTACGCCGGCGGCATCAAGGGCCGTACCATACGCCAGCGGCTGGAGAGCAAGCGCCCCGGCCAGGTGGTGGAAAAGGCGGTGGAACGCATGATCACCCGCGGCCCGCTGCAGCGTGCGCAAATGAAGCACCTGTATGTGTATGCCGGCACCGAGCACCCGCATGACGGCCAGCAGCCGAAACCGCTGGACGTTGCTGCCATGAACCCCAAGAACAAGAGGGTCTGAGACCATGTCGGAATCCACACGGTCGCTGGCCGACCTGAAGGACCTCGTCACCGCCGCCACTGGCACCGGCATCGGCACCACCGAATCCGGCGCGCTGAAGCGGGAGCCGAAGCGCGACGCGCTGGGCCGCAGCTACGCTACCGGCCGTCGCAAGAACGCCATCGCGCGCGTCTGGATCAAGGCCGGCAAGGGCGAGATCCAGGTGAACGGCAAGCGCGTGGGCCAGTATTTCGCCCGCCCCGTGCTGCGCATGCTGATCACCCAGCCGTTCCTAGTAAGCGACCGCTACAACCAGTTCGACGTGTTCTGCACAGTGAATGGCGGCGGGCTGTCCGGCCAGGCCGGCGCTTTGCGCCATGGCATCAGCCGGGCGCTGACCTATTACGAGCCGGACCTGCGGCCGATCCTGAAGACGGCGGGGTTTCTCACGCGTGACAGCCGTGTGGTCGAGCGTAAGAAGTACGGCAAGGCAAAGGCGCGCCGCAGCTTCCAGTTCTCGAAGAGGTAGGCAGGCGAGGTTTTCTTTTCGGGAAAAGACGCAAAAGACTTTTGCTTCCTGTCGGCGGCTTGATCTGCTCACACCGACAGTAGGTGATGTTTGTTGGCTCCTTCATCTGTGACGGAAAGGCTGGTTGTTTGAGGCCGTCCGTGTTCATCGACGGCGAGGCGGGCACTACCGGGCTGGGCATACGCGAGCGTCTTGCCGGCCTGCCCTTCCGCTTGCTCAGCATCGACCCGGCGCGGCGCAAGGATGAGGCGGCGCGCCAGGCGCTCATGCGCGAAGCCGACGTGCTGGTCCTGTGCCTGCCGGACGACGCGGCGCGCCAGGCGGTCACGCTGGCGGAAAACCTGGGCAGCGCCGCGCCACGCATCCTCGACGCGAGCTCGGCTTACCGCGTGGCGCCAGGCTGGACCTACGGGTTTGCGGAACTTACCGCCGCCCAGCCGGCGCGCATCGCCGGCGCCGCGCATGTCAGCAACCCGGGCTGTTATGCCACCGGCGCCATCGCGCTGCTTCGTCCGCTCGTCGACGCGGGCCTGCTTCCGCCCGACACGCCCGTCAGTATAAATGCCATCAGCGGCTATTCCGGCGGCGGCCGTCAGATGATCGCGGCGCACGAAGCCGAGGGTGGCCCGGCGTTTGAGCTTTATGGCCTCGGCCTGGACCATAAGCATGTGCCCGAGACGATGCTGCATAGCGGCCTCACCCGCCGGCCGATCTTCGTCCCGTCGGTCGGGCATTTCCGCCAGGGCATGCTGGTCAGCATCCCGCTGCATCTGGACGCTCTTCCCGGCCAGCTTACCGGTGCGGATCTCCGCCAGGCGCTGGGCGTGCACTACAAAGGTAGTGAGACCGTGCGCGTGATTGCAGGCGGCGCCTCCCGCCTGCAACCGGCCGAGCTTGCCGGCACGGACGTACTGGAGTTGCATGTGTTTGCCGAGGATGTTGCCCGCCAAGCGGTTCTGGTGGCGCGGCTGGACAATCTGGGGAAGGGCGCGTCCGGTGCGGCTGTGCAGAATTTGAAGCTGATGCTGGGCTTATACAGTTAAGAAAGCAGTCCTTTTTTGAAAAAAGGACCAAAAAACTTTTACTTCCGACGTATTTGCAGCAGTCGGGCGCCTACAAGCGCGATGTGGCTGCTGAAAGAGCGCAGGAGCAAAAGTTTTTTGCTTCTTTTTTTCAAAAAAGAAGGCCTTTCTTCCTT
>CAXUOA010000317.1:0-3183 GCA_964252625.1 uncultured Acetobacteraceae bacterium
AGGCCTTCTTTTTTGAAAAAAAGAAGCAAAAAACTTTTGCTCCTGGCGCCTGCATTCAGGCCCGGCCCGGCTTGCCAGAGCGCGCTGGCAGAACGAAATGCGTTTATAGCCTGTCTTCGCATTGCAACATGCCTGCAATCTGACTAGCCTGCCTAAATCATGGGCAGTGCATTAAAACCGATCGACCTTGGCCGAGGCGTCACCATCGACACACCGGTGATCCTGGCGCCGATGTCCGGGGTCACGGACCTGCCGTTCCGCCGGCTGGCCCGCAAGCATGGCACCGGCATGGTGGTTTCCGAGATGATCGCGAGCTGGGCGATGCTGCGGGAGAACCGCAATACGCTGCGCATGGCGGCGCTGGACGAAGGCGGCGGGCCGCGCGCGATCCAGCTTGCCGGCTGCGAGCCCGCGGCGATGGCGGAAGCCGCGCGCATGTCCGCGGACCTGGGCGCCGAGGTGATCGACATCAATTTCGGCTGCCCGGTACGCAAGGTGGCGGTGGGCCAGCAGGCGGGCTCGGCGTTGATGCGGGACGAGGCGGCGGCAGCGCGCATATTGGAGGCGACCGTGCAGGCGGTGCCGGTTCCCGTCACGCTGAAGATGCGCATGGGGTGGGACCACCAGAGCCTGAACGCGCCGCGCCTGGCACAGGTGGCCGAGGCGTGCGGCATACGCATGGTGACGGTGCACGGGCGGACGCGGCAGCAATTCTACACCGGCAAAGCGGACTGGGATTTCGTCGGCGCGGTGAAGCGCGCGGTCGGCATTCCGGTGATCGTGAACGGCGACATCAACAGCGTCGAGGATGCGGCCGAGGCGTGCGCGCGGTCCGGCGCCGACGGAGTCATGGTCGGCCGCGCCTGCTACGGCCGGCCGTGGTTTCCTGCCCAGGTTGCCCATTTTTTGGGCACCGGCCGGCATCTGCCGGAGCCGGACCTGGCGGCGCAGCAGGCGGTGTTGCTGGAGCATTACGCGGCGATGCTCGCGCATTTCGGCGCCGATGCCGGGCTGCGGCTGGCCCGCAAGCACGTTGCCTGGTACTCGCGCGGCCTGCCCGGCTCGGCGGAGTTCCGCGCCGCCATCATGCGCCTGACGGATGCGGCCTCGGTGGTGGCGCTTATCGGCCGCTTCTACGCGCCGCTGATCGCCGCCGGCGTGTCCCGCGAGATGCGGCCGCCCGAGCCGGAACACCACGAGCCCGGAAAGCCTGTGCCGGCGCGTGCCGACGGGGCAAGCCACGACCTTGAAAGCGTGGCTGCATGAGACTGCCGCTTGCCCGCAACCGCGCCCGGCTGGCCGTGGTGAGCACCGCGCCGGACCCTGCCGCCATGCTCTCCGCCATGCCTATCGCCTGCGTGCTGGTGGATGGCGAGAACCGTTTCCGCTACGCCAACCCGGCCGCCGAACAGTTTTTCGCCCTCTCCATCACCCAGTTGCGCAACATGGGGCTGGCGGACCTGGTGGCGCCGGACAGCCCGCTGTTCGCGCTGATCGGCCAGGTACGCGGCGGCGAGGTGGTGGTCAGCGACCACGACCTGCATTTCGACGGCCCCCGTCTGCAGCGCCGCTGCGTGACGGTGCAGGGCACGGCGGTGCCGGAAGACCCGGACTGCGTGATGCTGACCTTCCAGCATGAGTCGGCGGCGCGGGTGCTGGACCGGCAGCTTAATTTCCGCAGCGCGGCCCGGTCGGTGGCGGGGATGGCGGCGATACTGGCGCATGAGGTGAAGAACCCGCTGTCCGGCATACGCGGGGCGGCGCAGTTGCTGGAGCACTCGGTGACCGATCAGGACCGCGAGCTGGCGGTGCTGATACGCGACGAGGCGGACCGGATACGGGCGCTGGTGGATCGGATGGAGGCGTTCGGCGAGAAGCCGATCGTGCGGGACGCCGTCAATATTCACCGGGTGCTGGAGCATGTGCGGCGGCTGGCGCAGACCGGGTTTGCGGCGCATCTGCGCATCGTGGAGCTGTACGATCCGTCGTTGCCGCCGGTGCTCGGCAACAGGGACCAGCTCGTGCAGGTGCTGCTGAACCTGGTGAAGAACGCGGCGGAGGCGATCACGGCGGAGTCGCCGCAGGGCGAAATCACGCTGATGACGGCGTACCAGCACGGCGTGCGCGTGGTCGTGCCGGGGACGCAACGGCGGATGCACCTGCCGCTGGTGGTGACGGTGCGGGACAGCGGTCCCGGGATAGCGGCCGATCTGCGGGAGAACCTGTTCGATCCGTTCGTGACGACGAAGCCTGCGGGCAGTGGCCTAGGGCTTGCACTGGTTGCGAAGATCATCGGTGAACACGGGGGACTTATTGAAGTCGACAGCCGGCCTGGACGGACGGAATTTCGGGTGTTTTTGCCGATCTTTGTTGAGGATCGGTAGGAAGGAAGGCCTTCTTTTTCGAGAAAAAGAAGCAAAAAGCTTTTGCTCCGCTGTCGCGGGAACGTTGAAGCGCGCGTTTCAACAGGGCGCACCCACCGGAGACAAAAGTTTTTTGGTTCTTTTTTTCAAAAAAGAACTGCTTCCTTGCTTGCTGCCTTGACCCCCCCCACCGTCCTCGTCGCGGACGACGACCGCTCCATACGCACCGTGCTGACCCAGGCCTTGGGCCGCTCCGGCTACCAGGTGCGCGCCACCGGCAGCGCCGGGATGCTGTGGCGCTGGGTGGAGGAGGGCGAGGGCGACCTGGTGATCACCGACGTGGTGATGCCGGACGATAACGGGCTGGACCTGTTGCCGCGCATCAAGCGCTGCCGGCCGGAGCTGCGGGTGATCGTGATGAGCGCGCAATCGACGCTGATCACCGCGGTGAAGGCGGCGCAGCGTGGCGCGTTCGAGTACCTGCCCAAGCCGTTCGACCTGGCCGAGCTGCTGGCCGTGGTGGCGCGCGCCCTGGCGGTACCCACGCCGGTTGGGGATGGCACCGAGGTGGTGCGCGACAGCGAGGAGAAGCTGCCGCTGATCGGGCGCAGCCAGGCGATGCAGGACATCTACCGCACCATCGCGCGGCTTACGACGACGGACCTGACGGTGATGGTGAACGGCGAGTCGGGGACGGGCAAGGAGCTGGTGGCGCGCGCGCTGCATGATTACGGGCGGCGGCGGGCCGGGCCGTTCGTGGCGATAAACATGGCGGCGATCCCGCGCGAGCTGATCGAGAGCGAGCTGTTCGGCCACGAGC
>CAXUOA010000318.1:0-3174 GCA_964252625.1 uncultured Acetobacteraceae bacterium
GAAAGTAAGAAAGGCCTTCTTTTTTAACAGGAAACAAGCAAAAAACGTTGCTTCCCCCCGCCTGCACCTGGGTCCGAGCCGCCTCTGCCAGCACGCACGCTTGCGGAACCGGGCAGGCCTGTCTTCTTCTACGCCGCCACAACCCCAGTCCCGATCCGGTCGAGCAGACCCAGCACCCCCTCCGGCAACACAAGCGCCGCCGCCGCAAGGTTTTCCTGCAGATGCGCCACCGAAGACGTGCCGGGGATGAGCAGGATGTTCGGCGCGCGCCGGAGCAGCCAGGCGAGTGCGACCTGCATGGGCGTGGCCTGAAGCTGGGCGGCCACCTCCGAAAGGGCGTCCGATTGCAGCGGGGTGAAGCCGCCGAGCGGAAAGAACGGGACGTAGGCCACGCCATTGGCGGCGAGGTCCTCGATGAGGGCGTCATCCTCGCGGTGTGCCACGTTATAGAGGTTCTGCACGCAGACGATCGGTGCGATCCTGCGCGCGTCCGCCACCTGCTTCGGGGTGGCGTTGCTGACACCGATGTGGCGCACCAGGCCCTGGCGCTGCAGGTCCGCCAGCACGGTGAGCGGGGCTTCGATGTCGCCTTCCGCGGGGCCCTGATGGCCGAACATGAAGCGCAGATTGACCACGTCCAGCGCGTCCAGGCCCAGATTGCGCAGGTTGTCGTGGACCGCCGCTGTCAGCGCCTCGGCGCTGAAAGCGGGGATCCAGGATTTATCCGGGCCGCGTCTGGCGCCGATCTTGGTGACGATGACCAGGCCGTCCGGATACGGGTGCAGCGCCTCGCGTATGAGCTGGTTGGTGACGTGGGGCCCGTAGAAGTCGCTGGTGTCGATATGGTTGACGCCGGCCTCGATGCCCGCGCGCAGGACGGCCAGTGCCGCCGCGTGGTCCTTCGGCGGTCCGAAGACACCGCGGCCGGCGAGCTGCATGGCGCCATAACCCATGCGGTTGATGGTGCGCCCGGCGAACTGGGCGGTTCCGGCTTTGGCAATGTTCGGCATGCGGTGTCTCCTTCGACGGACGGGCACACAGGCCTGGCGTCAGGCCATTGAAGCCGGCCGTCGATGCAGGAAGATAAGGCCTTCTTTCTCAAGAAAAAAGAAGCAGCGGCGTGTGTTATATCAATCCGCTTTGTGATGAACGCTTGGGCAGGCAAGCAAGGCCTTCTTTTTTGAAAAAAAGAAGCAAAAAACTTTTGCTTCTTGCGCCGGCTCAGATGCTCCGATCAATCCGGAGGTGCCCGACTGCTGCAAATGCGACAGGAAGTAAAAGTTTTTTGGTCCTTTTTTTCAAAAAAGGACTGCTTGCTTTTTGTGTGTTAGTCTCAAGACTGGTTGAAATTAGTGACATGTATCTACAGAGACAAAAGAAAACGTCTCTGCGCGGCGACGCCTTGCGAGACGGCCGATGCAGAAGCGCACGTTTTTTTTCTACCGGTGCCCGAACAGCGCCGCGCGCTTTTCGGCGAACGCCGCCATGCCCTCCTTCTGATCGGCGGTGGCGAACAGCGCGTGAAACGTCCGGCGTTCGAAAAGCAGCCCCTCGGCAAGGCTGCTTTCAAACGCGCGGTTGACGGCCTCCTTGGCGGTGATGGCCACGGGAAGCGACATCCCGGCGATCGTGGCAGCCACCGCCCGCGCCTCCTGCAGAAGCGTGGCGGCGGGCACCACGCGGGCGACCAGGCCGGCGCGTTCGGCTTCGTGGGCGTCCATCGTGCGGCCGGTCAGGATCATTTCCATGGCCTTGGCCTTGCCTATGGCGCGGGTAAGGCGTTGCGAGCCGCCCATGCCGGGAATGACACCGAGCTTGATTTCCGGCTGGCCGAACTGGGCGGTGTCGGCGGCGAGGATGAAGTCGCACATCAAGGCGAGTTCGCAGCCGCCGCCCAGTGCGAAGCCCGCCACCGCGGCGATGATCGGGGTGCGGGTTCGCGCCACGGCATCCCAGCCGGCGAACCAGTCCACACGGTGCATGTCCACGAAGGACAGGCCCGCCATTTCCTTGATGTCCGCGCCGGCGGCAAAGGCGCGCTCGGAACCGGTCAGAACGATGCAGCCGATCTCCGGGTCCCGGTCGAAGCCGGCCAGGGCCGCGGCCAGCTCGGTCTGGGTTTGCAGGTTAAGCGCATTCAGCGCGCGGGGCCGGTTCAGGGTAATGCGTGCGACACGGTCGTCCGTCTCGGCGAGGATGGTCTCATAGGCTGCTGGCATGGTCAGGCTGGCTCCGCGTCGTGTCGGGATTGCGCACGGATGGCCTGGATGATGGCAGAGAAATCCAGTCCGCGCCCGTCACCGGTTTCGAACTTTTCATAGATGGCGGCAGCCTGCGCCCCAAGCACGGTGTGCGCGCCGGCGGCCCTGGCGGCCTCCTGCGCCAGGCGCAGGTCCTTCAGCATGAGGGCGGCGGCGAACCCGGGCGTGTAGCCGTTATTGGCAGGACTCGCCGGCACCGGGCCGGGCACCGGGCAGTAGGTGGTGAGCGACCAGCACTGGCCGGACGATGTGGCGGCGACATCGAACATCGCCTGGTGCGACAGGCCGAGTTTCTCGGCCAGCACGAAGGCCTCGCTGACGGCGATCATGGAGACGCCGAGGATCATGTTGTTGCAGATCTTCGCGGCCTGGCCGGCACCCGCCTGGCCGCAATGCACGACGCGCTTGCCCATGGCTTCCAGCCACGGCCGCGCGCGCGCGAACGCGTCCTGCGAACCGCCTGCCATGAAGGTGAGCGTGCCCGCCGCCGCCCCGCCTGTGCCGCCGGAGACGGGCGCGTCGAGGGAGTGCATGGCGGCGCCGGCCAGCATCGCGTGGGTTTCCCGCGCGCTCGCCACATCGATCGTCGAGCAATCGACGAACAGCGTCTCCGGCGCCGCGTGATCGATGAGGTCGCGCGTGGCGTCGAGGACATGGCGGCCGGCGGGCAGCATGGTGAAGACGGCCTGCGCGCCGCGCACGGCGTCGGCCGCGCTGGCGCTCAGTTGGACACCGGCCAAGGCGGGGGTGGCGGCGATGTCGTAGCCGCGCACCTGATGGCCGGCGCGGGCCAGGTTGGCGGCCATGGGGGCGCCCATGTTGCCGAGGCCGATGAAAGCGAGGGTTGACATGGTTGGGCTCCTGCAAAGGCCAGCAAGCAGTTCTTTTTTGAAGAAAAGAACCAAAAAACTTT
>CAXUOA010000319.1:0-3172 GCA_964252625.1 uncultured Acetobacteraceae bacterium
GCCATGGTGCCGCTGAAGCCCGTCGTTCTGCCGGTCCATCAGCCGGCCGTGGTGAAGTTGCCTGGCGGCACCTTCCGGATGGGCAGCACGCTCGACAGGTCGGAGGCGCCCGTGCACCTGGTGGCCGTGCCGTCCTTCACCATCACGGCGCATGCGGTCACGATGCAGGCGTGGTCCGCCTGCGTGCTGGCCGGCGCGTGCAAGGCCGCCGCGCAAGGCACCGGCGACATGCCGGTGATGAACGTGAGCTGGGACGACGCCAACCAGTACGCGGCCTGGCTCTCCACGGCCGCCGGTATACGCTACCGACTGCCCACGGAAGCGGAATGGGAATACGCCGCCCGCGGCGGCTCCTCCGCCCGCTATGCCTGGGGCGAGGCGATGCTGCCTGGCAAGGCGGGCTGCGCGGACTGCAACGGCCCGGGCCACCTCGCCTTGCCGCCGGAGGTCAAGACGTTCCCCGCCAACCCGTTCGGCCTGTACGGCATGGGCGGCGGTGTCGCCGAATGGGTGGCCGATTGCTGGCACAAGAACTACGACGGCGCGCCGACCGCCGCGCCAAAAGCGTGGGACACGCCAGGATGTTCGGAGCGCGTTCTGCGCGGCGGCTCATGGGAAAACAAGGCTGGCGACATACGCGCCGCCAGCCGCGATTCCTACGATTCCTCCGTACGCTACCCCACCCACGGCTTTCGCCTGGTGCGCACGGAGGCCCCTGTTTCTTCCAACCCGATTCCCGGAAAATCCTGATTATGCTGAGAAGACATTTGCTTGCCGGCCTGTCGCTGCTTACCGTCGCGCGCGCCTTTCCCGCACGGGCCACGGCGTCCTCGCCTGACGCCTACCTGTACTTCATCTGGCCGCAGAACAACGAGCGGATACGCGGCGCGTTCTGGTGCCGCTTCGGCCTGCGCGGCATGGGCGTCACCCACGCCGGCGACACGATGACCAACATGGGCCACCATCACCTTCTGGTCGATACGGCCGAGGATCCCAAGGCCGGCGAACCGATCCCTGCCGACAAGAACCACCTTCATTTCGGCAAGGGGCAGACGGAAGCGCGGCTGGACCTGCCGCCGGGCGAGCACACGTTGCAGCTCGTTCTGGGCGACGCATACCACATGCCGTTCGATCCGCCTGTGATGTCGAAGAAGATCCACATTACGGTTATCTGATGATAAGCGGCCCGCTTTAAGATTGACGTTTGGCAAACAAGAAAGGCCTGCTGTTTGAAAAAACAGGCAAAAGACTTTTGATCCCTGCGTAGACTCAGCTGTTTCGATCAATCCGAGAGCATCTGGCTGCTGCAAAAGCGGAGACGTAAAAGTTTTTGGTTATTTTTCCTTGAAAAAGGACTGCTTGCTTTCCATGCGTCAGTCTCAAGACTGGTTGGTATGATACCGGCGGCCTTTATAACGGCCTGTAAGGAAGGCCAGGGGCGTCGTGCGTAGCACGCCCTCGCGTGATGCCCCTGGACCCCACTCGTGACACTCATTTTGTGTCCGAGTTCAAGACTCGCTCTGGCGACCATCTGACGGCGATTTTCCGCGCTCCGGTGCTCATGGCCACAGAAGGCCGCTCCGCTCTGGTGCTCTCAAATAACTGCCAGCTGACCTACCAGAGCGCGTTTTGAAACGGACACGTAAACCCTTCTCATAGCAGCGCGAACGATGTTGCGGCCGGCCACTGTAAAGACCGCACGCCGGATGCTGACAACCGGCCGTGAGTGCCGACGTGTTGCATGGCGTAGAACACCACTTCGTTCCAAGGCCACCCAAACCTGAACGCTGTGTCGGTTTAGCGGGCGAGCACCTTACCGATACAAGCTGATTCCTTACCGGTGTAAGTGAACGTTGCAGTCGAGAAGTTCCTCGGTATCACGCTCGACGGCATGCGATAGGTCGGTACAACGACACTATCTGTCGTGCTGAAATCCAAGGCGAAGCCTTCCCCGGTGCTGTCGAATCCCAGGAACGAGTAGCCATAGCTACCTTTGTCGCCTTTGGTCACGTAGATGTCGCCTTCATTGGGCTGGTAGCTGGCCGCGTTGTTGATAGAGGCCGACAGGATCGGAGAGGCTGTGTTGAAGGCGGGGCCGCCGTGATAGTGCTCGGTATGGTTTTGCGGCGGCGTCACCGGAAAAGCGCGGTCCACGGTTATGGACATCGGCATCAGGGTACCCACTGCCGGGCATACGCCCTGGTTGTCCTGCTGTGTGATCCTGATCCTGAAAGGGTAGGTTACGGACATCGCGAAAGCTGACTGGCTGGCTGCAACGAACGCAGCCGCCGTGAGTATGGACCGGCAAATAACGTGCACGCTTCGTCTCCCGCTAGGTATGAACAATTCCTGCGGTTGAGCCACAGAAAGCAAATAGTCCTTTCTCGAAGGAAAAACTAAAAACTTCTACTTCCCATCGCATTTGCAGCAGCCTGCTGCCTTCAGATTGATCGAAGCATCTAAGCATGCGCAGGAAGCGAAAGTTTTTTGCTTTTTTTTTCAAAAAAGAAGGCCTTTCTTGCTTGCCCAAGTGTCACTCTCAAAGCAAGCTGGAATGACATGTGCTAATTGAACAGCTCCATCGTAAAGCTGACAGTCCACGGTCCAGCATGCGACAGCGGAGGCGAAAATTCTTGCGTCTTCGTTTCAACAGAAACACGTGGCTCTCAACCCCGGCAATCACCGTTCGAACCGCGCAACTTTATGGCAAAATCCGCCAGAGCCGCCGGATACAACCGGTGCTCCTCGGCCAGAACCCGCGCCGCCAGCGCCGCCGCGTCATCGCCCGGCAACACGGCCACGCGCGCCTGCGCCAGCACCGGCCCCTCGTCCACCCCTTCGGTCACCAGATGCACGCTGCACCCGTGCTCCGCCACGCCGGCCGCCAGGGCGCGCGCATGCGTGTCCAGCCCGGGAAAATCCGGCAACAAACTCGGATGGATGTTCAACATCCGTCCACGCCAGCGCTCCACCAGAAACGGCGTCAGCAGGCGCATGTATCCGGCCAGGCAAACCACCGCCGCCCCATGCGCCAGCAGCACCCCATCCACCGCGCGCTCATGCGCCGCCCGGTCCCGCCCGAACGCACGCTGGTCCACGCACACCGCCGCCACACCCGCCTCACGCGCCAGCGCCAGACCGGGCGCCTCCGGCCTGTTGCTGATCACAACAC
>CAXUOA010000320.1:0-3167 GCA_964252625.1 uncultured Acetobacteraceae bacterium
CCGCGACAGCGGAGTCGAAAGTTTTTTGCTTCTTTTTTTCAAAAAAGAAGGCCTTCCTTGCCTCCCTTCCTTCAGGACCAAAGCCCCGTGTCATTCATAATAGTCCGAGGCGCGAGAGAGCATAACCTCAAGAACATCGACGTGGAGATCCCGCGCGACCAGCTCACCGTCATCACCGGCCTGTCCGGCAGCGGCAAGAGCAGCCTCGCGTTCGACACGATCTACGCCGAGGGCCAGCGCCGCTACGTCGAGTCGCTGTCCAGCTACGCCCGCCAGTTCCTCGAGCTGATGGGCAAGCCGGACGTGGACAGCATCGAGGGCCTGTCGCCGGCCATTTCCATCGAGCAGAAGACCACCAGCCGCAACCCGCGCAGCACGGTCGGCACGGTGACCGAGATACACGACTACATGCGCCTGCTCTGGGCGCGCGCCGGCATCCCCTACTCGCCAGCTACCGGCGAGCCGATCGAGGCGCAGACGGTCAGCCAGATGGTCGACCGCACGATGGCGATGAAGGAAGGCACGCGCCTGTTGCTGCTGGCCCCGGTGGTGCGCGACCGCAAGGGCGAGTACCGCAAGGAGCTGGCCGAGTTGCAGCGCCGCGGCTTCACCCGCGCCAAGGTGGACGGCACGCTCTACGACATCACCGACGTGCCCGCGCTGAACCGCAAGACCAAGCACACGGTGGAAGCCGTGGTGGACCGCATCGTGGTGCGCGCCGGCGCCGAGCAGCGCCTGGCCGACAGTTTCGAGACCGGGCTGGGCATGGTGGCGGACGGCATCGTCTACGCCGAAGACGCCGACACCCAGGCGCGCACGGTGTTCTCCTCGCGCTTCGCCTGCCCGGTCAGCGGCTTCACCATCGAGGACATCGAACCCCGCCTGTTCAGCTTCAACAGCCCGCACGGTGCCTGCCCCGCCTGCGATGGCCTGGGTATGGAGACCTTCTTCGACCCCGCCATGGTGGTACCCGACGAGCGCCGCAGCCTTGCCGAAGGGGCGATTGCCCCCTGGACCGGTGCCATGAGCCCGTATTTCGACCAGACGCTGCAAAGCCTGGCGCGTCACTTCAAGGTCACCACCCGCACCCCCTGGGCCGAACTGCCGGCGCCGGTCCGCGACGCCATACTGAACGGCACCGGCACCACCGTGGTGGAGATGACCTACAAGGACAGCGCCCGCGCCTATTCGGTGACCAAGCCGTTTGAAGGCGTTCTGAAGAACCTCGACCGCCGTTGGCGCGAAACCGACAGCGCCTGGGCGCGCGAGGAGATGAGCCGCTACCAGGCCGAGAAGCCCTGCGCGGTGTGCCGGGGCGCGCGGCTCAAGCCGGAGGCGCTGGCCGTAAAGATCGACCGCCACACCATCGCCCAGGCATCTGATCTATCGATCCAGCACGCGCTGGCCTGGTTCCGCGGCGTGGAGGCCACGCTGACGCCGCAACGCGCCGAGATTGCGCGGCGCATCCTGCGCGAAATAAACGAGCGCCTGCAGTTCCTGGTCGACGTCGGCCTGAACTACCTCAGCCTGTCGCGCGGCTCGACCACGCTGTCCGGCGGCGAGAGCCAGCGCATACGCCTGGCCAGCCAAATCGGCAGCGGGCTGACCGGCGTGCTCTATGTTCTGGACGAGCCCTCCATCGGCCTGCACCAGCGCGACAACGAACGCCTGCTCGGCACGCTGAAGCGCCTCAAAACCCTCGGCAACACCGTCCTCGTCGTCGAGCACGACGAGGACGCGATACGCCAGGCCGACTACCTGATCGACATGGGCCCGCGCGCCGGCATGAACGGCGGCCACGTCATCGCCAGCGGCACGCCGGAGGAAGTGGCCGCCAACCCCGCCTCGCTCACCGGCGACTACCTCTCCGGCCGCCGCTTCATCGCCATCCCCGAAAAGCGCCGCCCATACGACCGCAAGCGGCTGCTCACCGTCGTCGGTGCCAGCGCCCACAACCTGAAGGACGTCACCGCCAGCTTCCCGCTCGGCACCTTCACCTGCGTCACCGGCGTCTCCGGCGGCGGCAAATCCACCCTGGTGATCGACACGCTATACAAGGCCGCCTCGCGCCGCCTGATGGGCTCGGGCGAGGTCCCCTCCGCCCACACCCGCATCGACGGCCTGGGTGAGCTCGACAAGATCATCGACATCGACCAGTCGCCGATCGGCCGCACCCCGCGCAGCAACCCCGCCACCTACACCGATCTGTTCGCCCCGATACGCGACTGGTTCGCCGAGCTGCCGGAATCCCGGGTGCGCGGCTACAAATCCGGCCGCTTCAGCTTCAACGTCAAAGGCGGCCGTTGCGAGGCCTGCCAGGGCGACGGCGTGCTGAAGATAGAGATGCACTTCCTGCCGGACGTCTTTGTCACCTGCGACACCTGCAAGGGCGCCCGCTACAACCGAGAGACCCTGGAGATAAAGTTCAAGGGCCACTCGGTCGCCGACATCCTGTCGATGACGGTGGACGAGGCCCAGCCGCTGTTCTCCGCGGTCAACCGCATCAACGACCGCCTCAGCATCCTGCAGCGCGTGGGGCTCGGCTACATCAGCCTTGGCCAGCAATCCACCACGCTGTCCGGCGGTGAGGCGCAGCGCATCAAGCTGGCCAAGGAGCTGGCCCGCCGCGCCACCGGCCGCACACTCTATATACTGGACGAACCCACCACCGGCCTGCATTTCGAGGACACGCGCAAGCTGCTCGAAGTGCTGCAGGCGCTGGTGGACCAGGGCAACACCGTAATCGTCATCGAGCACAACCTGGAGGTGATCAAGACGGCCGACTGGGTGATCGACATGGGGCCTGAAGGCGGCGACGGCGGCGGTCGCATCGTAGCCGAGGGCACGCCGGAGACAATCGCCGGCATCGCGGCCAGCCATACCGGGCGCTTCTTGGCGCCACTGCTACCCAATCGGCCGGCTGCCAAGCAGCGCAAACGGGCTTGAAGGAGCCCCGAGGCGCCGCGTGTAGAGTGCTTTCGCGTGATGGAAATATAAGGCCCCTCAAGGCCCGGCGGGGTTTGGGCAAAGGCCCATAAGCGCGAATTTATGGCATGTATCGGCTTGGTCGGGTGTGATTGACGCCTTTAATACCAATCCGCTTTGCGGATGACGCTTGGGCAAGCAAGCAAGGCCTTCTTTTTTGAAAAAAAGAAGCAAAAAACTTT
>CAXUOA010000321.1:0-3163 GCA_964252625.1 uncultured Acetobacteraceae bacterium
CTGCAGGTGGCGGCGACCGACGATCCGTCCGTCATGGGTGACCCTGCCTGGCGCGGCCTTGCCGCAATTGCGGGATGGCTGTCGGCGCAGGCAGGCGGAGCCGTTCCCCCCGCGCCGGGATTTGACACCGCCAGCCTCGGCGACAGTGACGAGGCAGCCCTTTGGCGCGGGCTGTGGGGAGCGGACCAGGCTGCAGCGGCCGCGTCCGTGGGCGCGCGCTGGCGGCTTCTGCTGGCCTACCCCGAGGGGCTGCGGCGCAGGATATTGCCGGCAGCCGCGGCGCTGCTGGCACGCGGCGGACAGGACGGTGCGCTTGGCGAGCTGCTGGCGGCCGCGCCCGACCCCTCGCTGGATCTGGCGCGCGCCACGCTGCTGCAGCTTCAGGGCAAGACAGAGGACGCCCTGCATCTGCTGGACCGCGTGGCCGCCGGCACCGACAGGCTGGCGCGGGCGCAGGCGGCGGAGCTGGCCGTGGAACAGCGGCTGGCGTCCGGCAAGCTGACGCAGGCCGCGGCGGCCGCGTTGCTAGACAAGCAGATCTACGCCTGGCGCGGCGGCGAGCGCGAGTTGCGCATCCGCCTGCGGGCAGCCAGCCTGCACGCTGAGGCGGGAGACTGGCGGCCGGCGCTGTCGCTTCTGCGCGAGACGGACGCGCTCTTTCCTGCGTCCCACGATGCCGTGCACGCCGCCGAAGTGTCGGTGGTATCCACGCTGCTCCACACCGACAAGGCGGCCAAGCTCGGGGCGCTGGACCTGGTGGCGCTCGCCGATGACGCCTCTTTGGTGCTGGGGGCCGACGCGGCAGAAGCCGCGCTGGCGCCGTTGCTCGCCGACAAGCTGCTGGCGCTGGACCTGCCGGAGCGCGCCGAGCCTATCCTGCGCCGGCTGCTGGAGCGGGCGGCAAGCGGGCCGGCAGAACCTGCGCTGGCATTGCGGCTGGCAAGTCTTCTGGCCGACAAAGGCGATGGTGCGGGCGCGCTTGCCGTGCTGGACCGCTCGGAAGGCCAACCGGCGACACAGGACCTGGCGGAACGCCGTGCCTTGTTGCGTGCGGGCCTGCTCACCCGTGCTGGGCGGACGGCGGACGCGCTGGCGGCGCTTGCCCCCTTCTCCGATAAGCCGGCCGTGGAGGCGCAGGCGGGTCTGCGCGAAGGGCTGCACGATTGGGCCGGCGCCGCGCAGGTGCTGCGGCAACTGGCCGACAGGCCGGGCGCGCCGGAATTGCGGCAGACCCTCGCCCTTCGCGCTGCCCGCGATGCCAGTGAAGCGGGCGACATGGCGGGGCTGCGGGCCATGCGGTCCGCCTACAGTCCGCTATTCACCGGCAGCGCCAATGCCGGCCTGTTCGCCGTGCTGACAGCCGAACCGGTGGGGCAGGTGACCGACCTGCCGCGCGCGGCGAACGAGCTCGCCGCCATCCAGAAGCTGCCGGCGTCACTGACGGTGACAGCTGCCAAATGACCGCGCCTGCCGTCTCGCCTGACCGGACGAGAGGAATCTGCGGTTGCCTTGAATATTTTGCTTGCGTAGGGGGGGGGTGGACCCTATCTCACGCATCCCGGCCCAAGGGGGCGAAAGCCCAACAGGTCATCTGCTGGTTTGGGGGTACGTGATGAACGCACTTGCTCAGCTGGGGATGGTCTCGGATTTCCCGAGCGATTGCCAGAATGAAGTTGTCTCCTTCCCCGTGCATGGCGGTGAGGAACGAACGGACTATTTCGTTGAGAAGGACGGCATGAAGTTTGCCGGAACGCATCTTCTCATCGACCTTTGGGGCGCTCGGAACCTCGATCAGCCTGAACTGATCGACCGCGCGTTGCGTGAGGCGGCCATCGTTGCAGGTGCGACGATCCTGCACAGCCACTTCCATCATTTCACGCCGAACGGCGGCGTGTCTGGTGTGGTGGTTCTGGCGGAAAGCCACATCTCCATCCATACTTGGCCGGAACGAGATTTCGCGGCGATCGACATCTTCGTGTGCGGCGTATGCGACCCGCGCCGTGCAATACCGGTCTTGCAGGCAGCCTTCCATCCGGAGCGGACGGATGTGGACGAACAGCGCCGCGGCAGAGTGACGTAAGGCGCAAGCGGCTTGCGGGTCCGGCAGTCTGTTGACTGCCTGGACCCGCTTTGCCGTAGGAGCTTGCCATGTGGTTGGATGAAAGACTGTATGAGCACTGGGGACAACGGTTCCTGGTCGCCCAAACTCTTGCCCACGTGACAAGTGCCTTTCAGGACATCGTCATCTTCGAGAGCGTCTCGCATGGCCGTGTCATGGTGCTGGATGGCTGCATCCAGATCACCGAACGCGACGAGTTCGTCTATCAGGAAATGCTCGGCCATGTTCCGTTACTGGAACATGGCAGTGCGCAACGCGTGCTCATCATCGGGGCCGGTGACGGTGGCGTGCTTCGCCGCGTGCTCATGCATTCCGCCGTCGAGCAGGCCACCATGGTGGAGATCGACGGCGAGGTGATACGGCTTGCGCGCGCGTTCCTTCCGGCCATCGGTGGCGATGCCTGGACGGATCCGCGCGCACGCGTGATCGTGGGTGACGGCATCTGCTTCGTACGTGACGCGGCCGCAGAAAGCTTCGACGTGATCATCGTGGACAGCACCGATCCCGCGGGTGTCGGCGAAGTGCTGTTCAGCGACGCATTCTACGCCGACTGTGCGCGCATCCTGACGCCGCGCGGCGTGGTGGTGAACCAATGCGGTGTGCCGTTCATGCAAGGCGAGGAACTGCAGCAGACGAGCACACGGCGCCGGCGGTTTTTTCCTCATGTCACCGCTTACGTGTCCGCGGTGCCGACCTACGTCGGCGGCTTCATGGCGCTCGGCTTTGCCTCTAAAGACGCAGCCTTCAGCCGGCAGGACATCGGCACGATACGCTTGCGTGCGGCCGCCGCCGGCATTGCCGGGACGTCGTCGTATTGGAGTCCTGAAATCCACGTTGGCAGCTTTGACTTGCCGCCGTATATTGCCCGTCTTCTGGCCTGAGTGCGCGTGTGTTTGTCCTCTAACGCCAACCGCCACGTGTCTTACCTGATAGGCAAGATTGCGGCTCTGCCCAAAACCCCGTTCTACCTAGAACGGCTTAAAAAGTGGTTCTAAGGACTTGTCCTTAGCGGGGTCCAGGGGCAGAGCCCCTGGCCTTCCTTAA
>CAXUOA010000322.1:0-3136 GCA_964252625.1 uncultured Acetobacteraceae bacterium
CGCTGATCGCGGTGCTGGCCGGCATGGCAGCCTGGCCGGAACGCCTGGCGCTGGTGGCCCCCGTGGCGCTGCTCCTCAGCATCGTCGCGCAGGCGGGCGACCTGCTGGAGAGCGCCCTCAAGCGCCGTTTCGGGGTGAAGGATTCCGGGCGGCTGATCCCCGGCCATGGCGGGCTGCTCGACCGGCTGGACGGGGTGCTGACTTCCGCGCCGACGCTGGCGCTGCTACTGCTGGTATTCGGGTTGTAGAGGTGGAGAAAGCGGACAGGACGCGGAGAACCTTCACGTCTGATATATAACGCCGTATCGCGCATGCGCGTGCCTCGGGGCACGGGCCGGCGCCGGAAGCGGAAGTCTCTGGCTTCTTTCCTTCAAAAAAGGCAGCCTTTCTTCCTGCCGGAGCACGCATGAGAACCGTAACCATCCTCGGCAGCACCGGCAGCATCGGCAAGAGCACCGTGGACCTGCTCGCCGCCGAGCCGGACCGCTATCGCGTGCTGGCGCTGGTGGCCAACAGCTCCGCCGAAGCGCTGGCCGCACAGGCGCGCCTGCTGCGTGCCGAAATGGCCGTGTGCAGCGATCCCTCCATGCACGGCGCGCTTACCGCCGCACTCGCCGGCAGCGGCATACGCGTGGCCTGCGGCCAGGACGCCGTGCTCGCCGCCGCCCGCATGGGCGCCGACTGGACGATGGCCGCCATCACCGGGGTTGCCGGCCTGGCGCCCACTCTGGCAGCGGCCGAGGGCGGCCGCACCGTGGCGCTGGCGAACAAGGAGGCCATCGTCTCGGCCGGCGACGTGATGCTGCGCGCGGTGGCCCAGGCGGGCGCCACGCTGCTGCCCGTCGACTCGGAACACAACGCCATCTTCCAGTCGCTCGCCGGCAGCGACCGCGCCGGCCTGGAGCGCATCATCCTCACCGCATCCGGCGGCCCGTTCCGCACGGCGAGCCTGGAGGATATGGCGCGCGCCACGCCGGAGACGGCCTTGCGCCACCCCGTCTGGACCATGGGCGCCAAGATCAGCATCGACTCGGCGACCTTGTTCAACAAGGGCCTGGAGGTCATCGAGGCCGCCCGCCTGTTCGGCCTCACCTCGGACGAGATCGAGGTGCTGGTCCACCCGCAATCCATCGTCCACGGCATGGTGTGCTACAGGGACGGCAGCGTGATCGCCCAGATGGGTGCGCCGGACATGCGCATCCCCATCGCCCACACGCTGGCCTGGCCGGCCCGCCTGGCCACGTCCTCGCCACGGCTGAACCTGGCGCAGGTCGGCCGGCTGGAGTTCCTGCCGCCGGACGAGACCCGCTTTCCCGCCTTGCGCCTGGCGCGGGACGCCTTGCGCGCGGGCGGCGGCGCACCGACTATCCTGAACGCGGCCAACGAGGTCGCAGTCGCCGCCTTCCTGGACCGCCGCATCGGCTTCCTGGACATCGCCTCCGTCGTGGAAGCGACCCTCTCGGCCACGGGCACGCCGGCCGCGGACACGCTGGAGGCGGTGGTCGGATTGGACGCACAGGCCCGCCGCACGGCGGAAGGTATCACGGCCCGCCGCGCCTCGGCGCGCGCGGCCTAGGAGAGTGCATGTCTGAGATCGCCCACCTGGTACGCACGCTCGCCAGTTTCGCCCTCGTCCTGGGCGTGCTGGTCACCATCCACGAGCTCGGCCACTACTTCGCCGCGCGCTGGCGCGGCATCTATGTCGAGGCGTTCTCCCTCGGGTTCGGCCCGGCGCTGGTCTCCTGGACGGACCGGCGCGGCACGGTGTGGAAGATCTGCGCGCTGCCGCTCGGCGGCTTCGTGAAGATGCACGGCATGGCCATCAACGTGGCCGACGAGAACGCCATCGACGTAAGCGCCACCCGGCCCGGCCAGGCCTATTTCGAGAAATCCGTGGCCTCGCGGTCGATCGTCGCCGCGGCCGGTCCGGCGGCCAATTTCGTGCTGGCGTTCGTGCTGTTCACGCTGCTGTTCGCGGTCATCGGCCAGCAGGTGCCGCTGCCCGTGGTGGGCGAGGTGGCGCCGGACAGCTCGGCCGCGGACGCCCACCTGCAGAAGGGCGACTCGGTGCGCGCCGTCGACGGCCACCCGGTCGCAGCGTTCGAGGATCTGCGCAGCATCGTCGCCGCGAGCGCCGGCCGGACGCTGCAGCTCAGCATACGGCGCGGCACCCAGGATCTGACCGTGCCGGTGACGATCAAGCCCGCCAGCCCCGGCGACATGTCGGTCGGCCGTCTCGGTGTCAGCGCCGGCGACGTGAAGACCGTCCCGGTCGGTCCGCTCGGCGCGGTAGAAGCAGGTGCCTCGCAGACCTGGCTGGTGCTCACGCAGACGTTGCAGGGCCTGGGGCATATCCTCACGACCGGACGCGGCGTGCGCGACCTGGGCGGGCCTATCGCCATCGCCAGCCTGTCGGGCAAGGTGGCCGAGCTCGGCATCGCCAGCCTGGTCGGCTTCATCGCCCTGCTGTCCATCAATCTCGGGCTGATGAACCTCCTGCCGATCCCCATCCTCGATGGTGGCCACCTGATGTTCTACGCCGCCGAGGCCGTCCGCGGCCGCCCACTGCCGCCGCGCGCGCTGGATTACGGCTACCGGATCGGCTTCGCGATCATCGGCTCGCTTTTCGTGTTCATCAGCTGGAATGACCTCGTGCATACCGGTGCGGTACGCTGGGTAGCGCATCTGATCGGCTGACAAGGCGGGCCAGGGCGCCTGTAGAGCAGAAACCATCATCTGGCGCCATGTCCGGCGGTCTGGCCCGCCGAAAACGCGGGCTCGCCGTTTTTGCAGAAGGCAAATCGGCATCTGTTTTTCCGCAACGGGCTGCTGCCTCCATATCCTGGAAACAGACTGCAACGACCCTGCAGGCTGCATGGACAGCGATCACGTTCTCGGGTAGCCCGCACCGGACACGGCGGCTATTCTTCGCTGTTCCCGCCTCAGCATGCCACGTCAGGCAGCGGGGGCGGCTCATCTGGGGGTTCCTCGTTGCACCGTTCACGCGCCGCGCTGCTTGCCTCGATCTGCGTGCTGCCCCTCCTCGCCACCAGCACCGCCTCCGCCCAGGATGCCGGCCAGGCGGCGCCGCCCGCCTCGCCCGACCAGGGTGGGCCGGACCAGGCCCCGCCTGCAC
>CAXUOA010000323.1:0-3101 GCA_964252625.1 uncultured Acetobacteraceae bacterium
CGTGGGCTGCGGCGCTGCGGCGGCCATCGCCGCGGCTTTCAACGCGCCGCTCACCGGCGCCTTCTATGCGTTCGAGCTGGTCATCGGCACCTACTCGCTGATCACGCTGGCGCCGGTGGTGACGGCTTCCATCAGCGCCGTCATGGTGCAGCGTTTCATCCTGGGCGACGAGCCGGGATACGATATTCCCACGCCGCCAGGCCTGGTGACGGCGGACTTCCTGCCCGTGATCGTATTGGGTGTGCTGTGCGCCGGGGCGGGGATCGCCATCATGTATGGCGTGACGCTGACCGAGCAGGCGTTCAGCCGCAGCCGGGTGCCGCTCTGGGCACGGCCGGCCATCGGCGGGCTTGTGCTGGGCGGGTTGGCCTGCATCACGCCGGCGGTGCTCTCGGCCGGGCATGGCGCTCTGCGCAGCGCACTTACGGCGGAGATGCCGCTGGCCACCTTGCTGCTCCTGCTGACGCTGAAAGCGGCGGCCTCGGCGATCTCGATCGGCTCCGGTTTCCGGGGCGGGCTGTTCTTCGCCTCGCTGTTCCTGGGCGCCCTGCTCGGCAAGGCGTTTGCCGCGATCATGCTGCTCGTCTGGCCGGTGCCGGTGTTCCCGGACGCGGTGTACGGATTGATCGGCATGAGCGGGATGGCGGTGGCCATCGTCGGTGGCCCGCTGACGATGACGTTCCTGGCGCTGGAGAGCACCGGCAGCCTGCCGCTGACGGTAGCCGTGCTGGCGGCCGCGGTCATCTCCTCGCTGACCGTGCGGCGCACCTTCGGCTACTCGTTCGCCACCTGGCGCTTCCATCTGCGCGGCGAGAGCATACGCAGCGCCGTTGATGTCGGCTGGATACGCAACCTGACCGTGGGACGCATGATGCGCCAGGACGTGCGCCCGGTCAGCGTGGCGACGACGCTGTCCACCTTCCGGCGGCAGTTCCCGCTGGGGTCCATCGCCCGGGTGATCGCGGTCGACGAGCACGAGCGCTACGCGGGGATCGTCTGGGTTGCCGACGCGCATGCCGCCGAGGAGGGTGTGACACGGGTGGGCGAGATACTGCACCACGCCCATGCGGTGCTGACGCCGCAGATGACGGTGAGGGAGGCGGCCACGCTGTTCGAACCGGCGGAGGCGGCCGCGCTGGCGGTGGTGGACGGGGTGTAGAGCCTGCGCAGCCTCGGGCGGCTTCCGGAGCAGTATGCCCTGCGGCGGTACAGCGAGGAGCTGGAGCGCCGGCGGCGGGATCTGAGCGGGGAGTGATACCGGCCGGCTTTTCGGTGACGCTTGTGCAAGGAAGAAAGGCCTTCTTTTTTGAAAAAAAGAAGCAAAAAACTTTTACGTCCTGCGCAGGTTTAACCGCCTTGTTTCATCCGGAGACGGCTGGCTGCTGCAGACTGCTTGCTTTCTTTGCGTCAGCGTCAAGATCGCCGGCATGTTCTGGTCGACGGCGGGGGCGTCATGCGCAGCACTCTTTTCGCGTGACGCCTCAGCACCCCGACCCAGCCCGCCGGTCAACCCACAACCGGCAACCCACAACGGCAGCCGACGGGCAACCTTGACACCGGCTGCCGGGGGCGGCTCTAACGCCTGCTCCGCCGGACCCGTCTGCCCCATGTCGTTTTCCCAAAAATCCAGCACCGCCAAGAAGCCGGGCGCCCAGGCGGCCGGGGGCATTCTCGAGACCGTCAAGACGCTCGTCTATGCCGGACTCATCGCGCTGACGATACGCACCGTCGCGTTCGAGCCGTTCAACATCCCCAGCGGGTCGATGATCCCCACGCTGCTGATCGGCGATTTCGTCTTTGTCAGCAAATACAGCTACGGCTATTCGCGCTTCTCCATGCCGTTCTCGCCGGACATCTTTTCCGGCCGCATCTTCGGCAGCTACCCGCATCGCGGTGACGTGGTGGTGTTCCGCAACACGCGCAACACCAGCGAGGACTGGATCAAGCGGGTAATCGGCCTGCCCGGCGACCACATCCAGGTGAAGGAAGGCCAGCTCTACATCAACGGCACCGAAGTGCCGCGGACGGAGACGGGCAAGTATCCGACCGCGTCCGACGAGAACGGCATGCGGGTCGATAGCACCGAATACAGCGAGGCCCTGCCGGGCGGCGTCACCCACCACATCCTCAAGCAATACGCCGACGACCAGCACATGATGATCGGTGACCTCGATCCCAACAACACCGACGAATACGTGGTGCCGGACGGCCACCTGTTCATGATGGGCGACAATCGCGACAACTCGGCCGACAGCCGCTTCATCGCCGATGGGCTGGGCTTCGTGCCGCTGGAGAATGTGGTGGGGCGCGCGCAGTTTATCTTCTTCAGCTTCGATGCAAGAGACCCCTGGTGGGAGTTCTGGGAGTGGCCGATGGAGGTCCGCTGGGGGCGCCTGTTGAAGGGCGTCGGTTGAGCGCCGACCAGGCGAAAATTTCCGGACCTGCCGTCTCGCTGTCCGCCGCCGTGCAGGCGCGCCTGCAGCATGCCGAAGCCCTTTTAGGCTACCACTTCATCGCGCCGGACCTGCTGGCCGAGGCGCTGACGCACCGTTCCGCCACGGGCGGCAGGCGGCAGGGCCGCGGCCGTAAATCGGCCAGGAGCACCGGCGCCGGCTCCAACGAACGGCTTGAGTTTGTGGGCGACCGCGTGCTGGGCCTGGTGATGGCCGAATGGCTGGCCGACCGCTTTCCGCACGAGCAGGAAGGCCATCTCGGCCCCCGGCTCGCCCACCTCGTCAGCCGCGAGACGGTGGCCGAAGCCGCCGAGCGCATCGGCTTGGCGGCCACATTGACGCTTGGCGCCAATGAAGCGCTGGCCGGGGTGGGGCGCCTGTCCACCGTGCTGGCCGATGCGATGGAGGCGACGATGGGCGCGCTGTTCCTGGATGGAGGGCTGGAGCCGGCGCGGCGTTTCATCCGGGCCACCTGGGCGCCGCTGATGGACCAGCAGATAAAGCCGCCGAAGGACCCGAAGACGGCCCTGCAGGAGCGGGTGCTGGCGCGCGGCACGGCGCTGCCGATGTACCAGGTCTCCTCCAGCAGCGGGCCCTCGCACGCGCCGGAATTCGTGGTGACGGTGAGCGGGCTGGGGAAGTCGGGAG
>CAXUOA010000324.1:0-1567 GCA_964252625.1 uncultured Acetobacteraceae bacterium
CCCCCGCGTCCTCCGCCACCGCGCCCACGCAAGCGGCGGCGAAGAACACAGCGCGTCCCAGCACGTCCCGCAAGGCGGCGGAGACAGGCTTCAGCGACATCGACTCGACACGCTGGCCGCCCGGACGGTCGAAATGGCTGACCACGATCACCCGCGCGCCGGCATCGGCCAGCTCGCGTATGGTGGGAGAAAGCCGTTCGATGCGGGTGAGGTCGGTGATGCGGCCGTCACGCACGGGGACGTTCAGGTCGGCACGCAGGAGGACGCGCTTGTTGGCCACGTCGATGCCGTCGATGGTCTTGAACATGCGGGGTTCCTCTTAAGGACGAAAAGGCAAGGCCTTCTTTTTTGGAAAAAAGAAGCAAAAAACTTTTGCTCCCTGTCGGCGAACGTTTCAGCAGCCGCCGACAGGGAGCAAAAGTTTTTTGGTCCTTTTTTTCAAAAAAGGACTGCTTGCTTACTTTCTTCTGGGCTTGCTCGCCGCCGGCGCCTGAAACCCCATCTGCCTGAACGTATCCCGCATATGGGCCGGCAGGTCCGCCTCCAGCTCCAGAATCCCGCCATCGGGATGCGGCAGGCTCAGCGCGCGCGCGTGCAGGTGCAGCTTGCCGGCCAGCCCCTCCATCTGCGCGGTCTCGCCGCCGTATTTGCGGTCCGCCACGATCGGCGCGCCCAGCGCCACGCAGTGCACCCGCAGCTGGTGGGTGCGGCCGGTGAGCGGGCGCAGCTCCAGCCAGGCGAGCTTGCGGCCGGCGGCGTCCAGCGTGCGGTAGTCGGTGATCGCGTGGGTGCTGTCCGCCTCGCCCTGTTCGGCCACGGCCACACGCTCGCCGCCGCGCAGGCCGCCATATTTCACCAGCGGCAGGTCCAGCCTGCCCTCCTGCGGCGAGGGGCGTCCGGCGACCACGGCCCAGTAGGTCTTCAGCACGTGGCGGCTGCGGAAGGCGGCGGCCAGCTTGGCGGCGGTGCCCGGCGTGCGGGCGAGCACGAGCAGGCCGCTGGTGTCCATGTCGAGGCGGTGCACCAGGCGTGGCTTGTCCGCGGCGCCCTGGCGGAAGCCCTCCATCAGGCCGTCCAGATGGCGCACGATGCCCGGGCCGCCCTGCACCGGCAGGCCGTGCGGCTTGTTCATGACGATCAGCGAGTCATCCATATAGACGACCATGCCTTCCAGCTCGCGCAACGTGTCCTGGTCCAGCGGCGCGCGCTCGGGCGGCGGGGGCGGCCCGTCCGGCAACGGGGGCACGCGCACGTCCTCGCCCGGCTGCAGGCGGGTGGAGGCCTCGGCGCGGCGGCCGGCCACGCGTATCTGGCCGGTGCGGCAAAGCTTCTGGATCATGCCCTGGGTCAGGACGGGAAAATGCCGCCTGAACCAGCGGTCCAGCCTGATGCCGGCTTCGTCTTGGGTTACTTCCACGTCTGACGCCTAAGAAAAAAGGAAGCAGTTCTTTTTTGGAAAAAAGAACCAAAAAACTTTTGCTCCCTGTCGGCGGCTTACCGGACAGGTCCGCGACAGCGGAGTCAAAAGTCTTTTACTTCTTTTCTTCAGAAAAGAAGGCCTTCCTTA
>CAXUOA010000324.1:1577-3094 GCA_964252625.1 uncultured Acetobacteraceae bacterium
GTCTTCCTTACTTCCTTTCCTTCCTCAACCCAGCCCAATACGCCTGCCGCCTGGCCAGCTCCCGCTCAAAACCCCGGTCCTGCGGCGCATAGAACGCTTGCCGCGCGATGCCGTCCGGAAAGTAGTCCTGGCCGGAGAACCCGTCGGCCGCCTCGTGGTCGTATTCGTAGCCGCTGCCGTAGCCCAGCTTTTTCATCAGCTTCGTCGGCGCGTTCAGGATGTGGGCGGGCGGCGCCAGGCTGCCGGTCTCCTTCGCGGCGCGCGCGGCTGCCTTGTGTGCCTTGTAGGCGGCGTTCGATTTGGGCGCGGTGCCCAGATAGAGCACCGCCTGCGCCAGAGCCAGGTCGCCCTCCGGGCTGCCCAGGCGCTCGTAGGCGTCCCACGCCGCGAGCGTCAGGGTCAGGGCTTGCGGGTCCGCCAGGCCCACGTCCTCGGAGGCGAAGCGCACCAGGCGGCGGGCGATATAGCGCGGGTCCTCGCCGCCGGCGAGCATGCGCTCGAACCAGTAGAGGGCGGCGTCCGCGTCCGAGCCGCGCAGGGATTTATGCAGGGCGGAGATGAGGTTGTAGTGCTCCTCGCGGTCGCGGTCGTAGAGGGCGGCGCGGCGGGAGACGAAATCCGCCAGTGCCGCCGCATCGAGCGGCTGCTCCGTGAGCGCCAGGCTGGCGACCTGCTCGGCCATGTTGAGCAGATAGCGGCCGTCGCCGTCCGCCATGGCGCGCAGGGCCGCCCGGGCGTCCGCGGTCAGGGCCAGTCTATGGCCGACATCGGCTTCGGCACGGCCGAGCAGCGCTTCCATGTCGGCATCGTCCAGCCGCTTCAGCACGAGCACCTGGCAGCGCGACAGCAGCGCGCCGTTCAGCGCGAAGGACGGGTTCTCCGTCGTGGCGCCGACCAGGACCACGGTGCCGTCCTCGACCACCGGCAGGAAGCCGTCCTGCTGGGCGCGGTTGAAGCGGTGTATCTCGTCGACGAACAGCAGCGTGACCTGGCCGGTGCGTCGCAGGCGGGTGGCATCCTCGAAGACACGCTTGAGGTCCGCGACCCCGGAGAACACCGCGGAGAGCTGGACGAAGGCGTGCTCCGAGGCGGCCGCGAGCAGGCGGGCGATGCTGGTCTTGCCCACGCCGGGCGGCCCCCACAGGATCAGGCTGGAAAGCTGGCGCCGGGCGAGCATGCCGGTCAGCGTGCCGGCGGGGCCAACAAGGTGCTGCTGGCCCACGATGTCCGCCAGGGATGCGGGCCGCAGGCGGTCGGCAAGCGGGCGCTGGCTGCCCGGTGCCGCAAGCGGCCGGGCTGGCTCGGAGACGAACAGGCCAGGCTGATATTCGTCGGACATGCCTGCAAGATGGGCTACGTGCATCGTTTTCGCCACAGGCTGCGGCAATTGTGCAGCGCCGCGTGCTGTGACTTGTGTTCCCGACGCGACTTCTCCACCTGTAACTCGTTATGGACGCAGACCGGATGCCCGGGTCTGTGCGAACAACCACCATAGGAGTGTCAGCCGTGCGTAAGAC
>CAXUOA010000325.1:0-3093 GCA_964252625.1 uncultured Acetobacteraceae bacterium
CGGTGATCGCCGGCTTCCAGGGCGTCACCCGATCTGGGCGGATCACCACGCTGGGCCGCGGCGGGTCGGACACCTCCGCGGTGGCCATAGCCGCCGCGCTGAAGGCCGTGCGCTGCGACATCTATACCGACGTGGACGGCGTCTACACCACGGACCCGCGCATGGTCCCGCGCGCGCGCAAGCTCGACAGGATCGCCTACGAGGAAATGCTCGAGCTGGCCTCCGTGGGTGCCAAGGTGCTGCAGACGCGCAGCGTGGAGCTGGCGATGAAGGAGCGGGTGCGCGTCCAGGTGCTCTCCAGCTTCACCGAACCCGGCAAGGCAAACCAGGGCACCCTCCTGGTTGATGAGGAGGAGATCGTGGAAAAGGAAATCGTCACCGGCATCGCCTATTCGCGGGACGAGGCGAAGGTCACCCTGCGCCACGTGCCGGACCGGCCGGGCGTGGCCACCAGCGTGTTCGGCCCGCTGTCGGCGGCGCATGTGAACGTGGACATGATCGTGCAGAACGTCTCCGCCGAGGGCAGCACGGACATGACGTTCACCATCGGGCGGGCGGACCTGCCACGCGTTGTTGCCTGCCTGGAACGCGAGCGCGCCGGCATCGGCTTCGCGGCCCTGCTGACGGACGGCAACGTGGCCAAGATTTCAGTGGTGGGCGTGGGCATGCGCAGCCATACCGGCATCGCCAACACCATGTTCGCCACCCTGGCGGACCGCGGCATCAACATCCAGGTGATCTCCACCAGCGAGATCAAGGTGAGCGTATTGATTGCCGAAGAATACACGGAGCTTGCGGTGCGTGCGCTTCATACCGCCTATGGCCTCGATGCCTGACACAGCAATCCTCGACACTTCGCCCAATCTGGGCCCCAGCCTGGCCGCCGCACACGCGCGGCTGGACCGCCTGTGGGCGCGTGGCCGCGCCTTTCTGGGCACGCGCACCGCCATCATGGGCGGTGCCATGAGCTGGGTCAGCGAACACAATCTGGTGGCGGCCATCAGCAACGCCGGCGGCTTCGGCGTGCTCGCCTGCGGCTCCATGGGTCCGGCGCTGCTGGAAGCCGAGATCGCCGCCACCCAGGCCGCCACCAGCCTGCCGTTCGGCGTAAATCTGATCACCATGCACCCGCAGCTCGACGAACTGATCGCCGTCTGCCTGCGCGCCGGTGTCACCCATATCGTGCTGGCGGGCGGCATCCCGTCCGGCCCCGCCGTGCGCGCGGTGAAGGACGGCGGGGCGCGGCTGGTCTGCTTCGCGCCGGCTTTCGTGCTGGCCCGCCGCTTCGTGAAAACCGGCGCGGACGCGCTGGTGATCGAGGGCAGCGAGGCCGGCGGCCATATCGGCCCCGTCTCGCTGACGGTTCTGGCGCAGGAGATCCTGCCGCACATACGCGAGGTGCCCGTCTTCGTGGCAGGCGGCATCGGCCGCGGCGAGGCGATCCTGTCCTATCTGGAGATGGGTGCGTCCGGCGCGCAGCTCGGCACGCGCTTCGCCGCGGCCACCGACAGCATCGCCCACCCCAACTTCAAGCGCGCCTTTTTGCGTGCCAACGCGCGCGACGCGCTGCCCAGCGTGCAGCTCGATGCGCGCTTCCCGGTGATCCCGGTGCGCGGCCTGGTCAATGACGGCACCCGCCGCTTCGCCGAGGCGCAGGCCACGGCGTTGCGGCGCTTCCAGGCCGGCGAAGTGACGAAGGAAGAAGCCCAGCTCGAGATCGAGCATTTCTGGGCCGGCGCGCTGCGCCGCGCGGTGATCGACGGCGACGTGGAGAGCGGCTCGGTGATGGCCGGGCAGTCGGTCGGCATGGTGACCGCGGAGCAGTCGGTGGCCGAAGTGATCGAGGAACTTGTGGGTCAGGCGGTCGCGGCGATCGATGCGCGAGGGTAGGGAAGCAGGAAAACCGTTCTTTTACGAAAAAAAGAACAAAAATACATCTGTCTCCGTCGGGTGCATGTCGCCGACAAAGGCGCTCCCACGATCCCGCGACAGCGGAGCAAAAGCTTTTTGCTTCTTTTTCTCGAAAAAGAAGGCCTTGCTTGCGTGCTAGTCCCGATGACCCCAGGCCGTCGCCTGATGCGCCGCCTGCGCACCCTGATGCAGGCCGGCAACGTCCAGCTGGAAGCCGTCGTCGCCATCGTCGCCGGCGAGCTGGTGGCCGAAGTCTGCTCCGCCTATGCGGCACGCCCTGGCGAGATCCTGGAACTTCGCGCCACGCACGGCCTGAACAACGCCGCGATCGGCCACACCCGGCTGCGCGTGGGCGAAGGTATCGTCGGCCTGGTGGCCGCGACAGGCACGCCGCTGAACCTGGCGGACGCGCAGAACCATCCCGCCTTCGCCTCCCGGCCAGAGACCGGCGAGGCGGCCTACGCCTCCATGCTGGCCGTGCCGGTGCGGCGCGGCGGGCATACGCTGGGCGTGCTGGTCGTGCAGAACCGCGCCGCGCGCCACTACACCGACTACGAGACCGAGGTGCTGGAAACGGTGGCGATGCTGCTGCCAGACCTGGTCGCGGCCGGGGGGTCGGACACGCGGGAGGGCATCGCCGGCAGCCTGCCCCGGCATTTCGACGCCGCCATGCTCTCGCCCGGCATCGTCTTCGGCCCGATCAGGCTGCACGGCACCATCATCACCCCGAACCGCCTGCTGGCCGACGACCCGGGCGCCGAGCTGGCCCGCCTGCAGCAGGCGCTGGGTACAATGCGGAAAGGCCTGGACACGCTGATCGAGGCGCAGCTTCCCTCGCTGCTGCGCGACGGCGCCGACGCGGCACCGCGCGACATACTGGACGCGACACGCGCGGTGGCCGCCGATGACGGCTGGCTGCGCCGTGTCGCCGAGGCCGTGCAAGGCGGCCTGACTGCCGAGGCGGCCGTGCACCGCGTGGCCAACGATTTCCGCGACCGCATGCGGCGCATCGCCGACCCGTACCTGCGCGAGCGCCTGGCGGACCTCGAGGATCTGGCGGGCCGGCTGCTGGCGACCCTGGACGGGTCCGGCGAGGACCGCGCGGACCTGGCCGGCGCCATCCTGCTCGTCCGCCGGCTCGGGCCCGCGCAGTTGCTGGACTGGCACGCCAGGGGCATCGCC
>CAXUOA010000326.1:0-3075 GCA_964252625.1 uncultured Acetobacteraceae bacterium
CAAACTACTTCGCCACAGCAGGCTACGACGCTACGTGATCGGAAAATGCTCTAGATGCTTCGATTGATCTTGAGGCAGCAGGCTGCTGCAAATTTTATGGAAGCGTCAGTCGCAAGACCCGGTTATCATTAGGCGCGAATGCAGCTGGGTCCTGCCGCCGCCCGCTGGCCGCCGCTCGGTCAAGACGCTGAAATGCCCGCGACAGCGCTCGTAAAAGCTTTTTGCTTCTTTTTCTCGAAAAAGAAGGCCTTCCTTGCCTTTCGACAAAGCTCAATCCTTACCCGGATCAGCTGTAAGCCCCACGCCAGAAATCCCGGCGATTGCGGAGGCTTCGTCGTTATCGCCGACGTCGCCGCTCACGCCCACCGCGCCGATTATGGCTCCGTCTGCATCGCGCACCAGCACCCCGCCCGGGCCGGCTACCAGGCCGCCGGTAATGACGCTGCTGAGCGAGGCCACGAAAGTCGGCATGTCGCGTGCGCGCTTGGCTATGCTGCGTGACCCCATCGCCATCGCGAGCGCGCCGTTTGCCTTGGCGCGGGCCACATCGAAGCGGGCGTGGCTGGCGCCGTCCTCGGCGGCGCAGGCTTTCGGCGCTGCGCGCCCGTCCAGCACGAGCACGAGCAGCGGCTGCAGGTTCTGCGCCCGCGCGTGCGCCAGCGCACCGGTGACGATGGCCTGCGCCTGATCGAGAGTGAGGTCTGTCATGTGCGCGTGCTCCATCCGGTCTGCAGGCAATCGCCGGCGCGCCTGGCGAGTTCCAACGCGCTCACGTCGCGCCGCCGCCAACGTCTCGGTGTTCCCAGGCGCACTAACTGCTGCAAATGCGAGGGAATGAAAGTTTTTTGGTCCTTTTTTTCAAAAAAGGACTGCTTGCTTTCTTATTGCGCCACCAACCAGCCTAACCCAGCATCAATCCTGCAGCACCCGATCCGGCCGCATGGGCCGCGGCCGCGGGATCGGCACCACTGGCCCATGCAGCGCGGAACCACGCCCGGACAGGGACGGATTGGTCATCAAATACTCATGCGCGGATACCGGCTTGGCGCCTGGCGGCAGCCGGGTCCATTCGCCGGACGGGTTCAGTTCCCAGGATTGTAGCGTGTCCCTCAGGTTCACCACCATGATCTGGTCCAGCACCTGCGCGTGCACCGTGGCATTGCGAATGGGCACCAGGGTTTCCACGCGCCAGTCCATGTTGCGCTCCATCCAGTCCGCGCTGCTGATATAGACGAGCGCATGCCGGCTCGGCAGACGGTGGCCGTTGCCGAAGACGCAGATGCGGCCGTGTTCCAGGAAGCGCCCGACGATCGATTTGACGCGTATGTTCTCCGACAGGCCCGGGATGCCCGGCCGCAGGCAGCAGATTCCGCGCACCACCGCCATCACGTGCACGCCGGCGTTGGAAGCCTCGTAGAGCTTGTCTATGAGTTTCGCATCGACGAGGCTGTTCAGCTTCAGCCAGATGCAAGCGGGCTTGCCGGCGCGCGCGCAGGCGATCTCGGCGTCGATGAGTTCGGTCAGCCTGGCGCGCAGCGTCAGCGGCGAAAAGGCGAGCGCGTCCATGCGTTCCGGTTGCGCGTAGCCCGTCATGTAGTTGAACAGGCGCATGGCGTCGCGCGTCAGGTCCGGGTCCGCGGTGAAGAAGCTGAGGTCCGTGTAGATGCGTGCGGTGATCGGGTGGTAGTTGCCGGTGCCGAAATGCGCGTAGCTGCGCATGGCGCTACCCTCGCGCCGGACAACCAGGCTGATCTTGGCGTGGGTTTTCAGTTCCGCGAACCCGTAGACCACTTGCACGCCGGCGGCTTCCAGCGAACGCGCCAGGCGTATGTTGGCTTCTTCGTCGAAGCGCGCGCGCAACTCCACCATCGCGGTGACGGATTTGCCGGCTTCGGACGCCTCTATCAGCGCCTTTACGATCGGGCTGTCCCTGCTGGTGCGGTACAGCGTCTGCTTGATGGCAACCACGCTGGGATCGCCGGCCGCCTGACGCAGGAACTGCACCACCACGTCGAAGCTCTCGAACGGGTGGTGGACGATGATGTCCTTGGCGCGTATGGCGGCGAAGCAGTCACCGCCAAAATCGCGTATGCGTTCGGGAAATCGCGGCGTGTAGGGCGTGAACAGCAGGTCCGGGAGGTCGTCCACGATCAGCTGCTTGAGATCGACCAGGCCGAGCAGGCCCGGCTGCACGCTGATCTCCTCGCGCTCGGCATCCACGCTGTCCGCCACGAGGCCGACGAGCGGCTCCGGCATTTCGGCATCGACGGCCAAGTGTATGACGGTGCCGCGGCGGCGCCGTTTCAGCGCCGTCTCGTACATGCGTACAAGGTCTTCGGCTTCCTCCTCGAACTCGACATCCGTGTCCCGTATCAGGCGGAACAGGCCCTGTCCGGTGACATAGAATCCGGGAAACACGCGCTGCAGGAACAGCGTCACCACGTCTTCCAGCATCACGAAGCGTATGCGGCCGGTGCCGGCGGAGGGCAGGCGGATGAAGCGGTCCACCTGACTGGGCAGCGGAATCAGGCCGCGCATGTGGTAGCCGCCCTGGGGCGCGGCGTTGGTCGTGTCCTCCTCGCGGTGCAGCGCCAGCGCCATCACCAGGCCCATGTTGGGAATGAAGGGGAACGGGTGCGCCGGGTCGATGGCCAGGGGCGTCAGGACAGGAAACACCCGCTCCATGAACCAGGTGTCGAGCCAGCTCCGCTCGTCGTCATGCAGGCTTGCGGCGGTGCAGACCTCGATGCCGGCCCCTTGCAGGGCGTCGCGCAGCTCCAGCCAGACGCGCTGCTGGCGGTCCAGCAGTATCTTCGCCCGCTCGTGGACGGCCGCGAGCTGCTGGGCCGGGGTGCGGCCGTCCGGGGACAGTCGTGTCAGGCCGGAGCGCGCCTGGCCGATCAGTCCGGCGATGCGGACAGAGAAGAACTCGTCGAGGTTGGCGGCCGAAATGCTGATGAATCGCAGGCGTTCGAGCAGCGGGTGGCGGGTGTTTTCGGCTTCCTCGACAACGCGGTTGTTGAAGTCGAGCCAGCTCAGTTCGCGGTTTATGAAGCGCTCGGGACTGTCCGTGGC
>CAXUOA010000327.1:0-320 GCA_964252625.1 uncultured Acetobacteraceae bacterium
TCTGCCGGCGCTGGCCACGGGGCTGACCGAGGCCGGCTTCGAGGTGCGCACGCTTTCCGTGCGGCCAGGCGAGACGTCCAAATCGCTGGCCAGCTACGGCCGGCTGACGGACGCGTTGCTGGAGGCGGGCGTGGAGCGGCGGACCGCCGTGGTGGCGCTGGGCGGCGGCGTGGTGGGGGACCTGGTGGGCTTCGCCGCAGCCACCGTATTGCGCGGGCTGCCATTCGTGCAGGTACCCACCACCCTGCTGGCGCAGGTGGACAGCAGCGTCGGCGGCAAGACGGGCATCAACACCAGCTACGGCAAGAACCTGCTCGGCG
>CAXUOA010000327.1:330-3062 GCA_964252625.1 uncultured Acetobacteraceae bacterium
CCTTCTACCAGCCGCGCATCGTGCTGGCGGACACCGGCGTGCTGGCCACCCTGCCGCCGCGGGAGCTGCGGGCGGGCTACGCGGAAATCGTCAAGGCCGGACTGATCGGCGACGCAGCCTTCTTCGGCTGGTGCGAGGCGAACGGCGCCGCCCTGCTGGCCGGCGACACCGCCGCACAGACCCAGGCCGTGGCGCGCGCCTGCGCCTTCAAGGCGCGCGTGGTGGAGGACGACGAGCGCGAGGACCGCGCCGAAGGCGGCCGCGCGCTGCTGAACCTGGGCCACACCTTCGGCCACGCGCTGGAGGCCGAATACGCCTATACCGGCGAGCTGCTGCACGGCGAGGCGGTGAGCCTGGGGCTGGTGCTGGCGTTCCGGCTGTCCGAAAAGCTCGGCTTCTGCGCAGGCAGCGACGCCGATCGGCTGTGCGCGCATCTGGCCGCCTGCGGGATGCCGTTTGCGCTGCGCAGCCTCGGCCGGCGGCTGTCTGCGGCGTCGCTGATCGCGCACATGCAGCGTGACAAGAAGATGCGCGACGGACGCTTGGGGTTCGTGCTTGTCCGCGGGCTAGGCGAGGCGTTTACCAGCCGCGATGTGCCGGATGCGGCAGTCGCGTCCGTGCTGCGCGATGCGGGGTGTGGGGATTGAAGGCAAAGCCTGCTTTTCCGAAGAAAGGAAGCAAAAGACTTTTGCTCCGCTGTCGCCCGCTCGATGGCCGGCGCGCGCGCCTGGGCCGGCGATACCCGTTACGACTTACCGGAGCGCCTCCCCCAACCGCCCCAAAGCCCGCTCCAGCACCACCGGCGACTGCGCGAAACACAGCCGCAGATGCCCCTCCCCGCCAGCACCGAACGCGCAGCCGGGTGCGACCGCCACCCCGTGCTCGTGCACCAGCCGCAACGCGAACCCCAGACTGTCGCCAAGCCCTTCCACGCCGAAGAACGCGTAGAACGCTCCCGGCGGCGCCGCCCATCGCACCCGCGGCAACCCGCACAGCGCCGCCGCCGTCATCGCCCGCCCCGTGGCGCAATACGCCCGGAACCGCTCGACGAAATCCGCGTCGGCCAGTGCCGCCAGCGCGGCCGCCTGCACGAACGCCGCCACGCCGGAATGGGTGATCTCCACCAGTTCGGAAAAACTGTCGCGCGTGTTCGCCGGCACGATCAGCCAGCCGATGCGGAAGCCCGTCATCGCCCAGGCCTTGGAGAAGCTGCCGACGACGAGCACGCGGTCCTCCGGCGTGCAGATGTCCAGGATGGAGGCGGCGCGCTCCCCGTCATAGACGAGCCGGTTGTACACCTCGTCGGCGATCAGCCAAGTGCCCGTGCTGCGGCAGATCGCCAGCACCGCCGCCATGTCGGCGGCCGAAGCCGTCCAGCCCGTGGGGTTGCTGGGGCTGTTCACCCACACTGCGCGCGCCCCGGCCAGGCGCGCGGCCAGCCGGTCCAGGTCCAGCACGAAGCCGCCCTCCGGCGTGGGCGTCCGCGGATGCTCCTCCACCACCGCCCCACGCATCCGCCCGGCGTTCATCGAGTTCGGCCAGGCGGGCGTCAGATGCACCAGCCTGTCGCCCGGCCGCAGCACCGCCGCCATCGCCACGTGCACCGCCGCCATGCCGGAGCCGGTCACCTGCACCCGCTGCTCCTCCAGTGGGCGGGCGTGCTGCGCGCTCAGATGGTCCGCCAGCGCCTGGCGCAGCGCCGGCAGGCCGCGCACGTCCGAATATCGCGTCTGGCCGGCTGCCATGGCGGCAGCCAGCGCGTCGTGCGCCACACGCGGCGCGGCCACGTCGCTCTCCCCGAAGCAGAGGAAATCCGTGTCCGGCCGCGCAAAGGCGGCGCGGGAGACGGTGATGATGTGGGAGCCCTGGGCGGCGGCGATGTCCATGGCGGCGGATTAGCGCGGATGGCAGGAAGCAAGGCCTTCTTTTTTGAAAAAAAGAAGCAAAAAACTTTTGCTCCTGCGCCTGCACCAAAGCTTGCCCTGGTCTACGGGCGGGCGTGCCTGCACGTCGGACAGATCTTTTTTCAAAAAGCCCTGCTTGCTTTCTGTATTCTGCCGCGTTGCATCCCCATGAGCGACACCAAGCATACCACAGGCAACGACCCGATCGAAGGCGCCGACCCGGGCGGCACGCACAGCACCAAGCCCGGCAACCCGGACAAGTCCGGCCCCGCCAAGCCGGACCAGGTCAACCAGACCGTGGTCAGCGGCGACAACAACGCCGGCCGGCCGCAGGACCTGCAGCGCGAGCCGCAAGGCCACCGCGCCCCACCCGATCAGACCGGCTGACGCCCTCGCCAACCGGTGCGGCGCAGCCAGCCCCAGGCACCCAGCGCCAGCCCGATGGCGCCCCAGGTCGCGTTATAGTTCTCGATAGCTGCCACGCCGGCCAGCACCGCGCCCAGCTGGGCGGCAAACGCGCCGCCCCAGGCGAAGCCCGCCAGCCCGAGCACCAGGGAAGCCGCACCGAACAGATACTGGCCCTGCAGCCAGATCAGCGCGGCGCGCGGCACGCAGGCCAGCGGCGGCGCGGCAGCGGCACAGGCCGCACCCCAGCTTCGTGGCTCCAGAAAATAGAAGCGGTAGAGGATGAGCAGCGCGGTGGCGATGGCTACGGTGGCTAGGCCCCATCGGTCTTTGCGGCGCATTTTGCGTGGCCTTTGAACTTCAGTAAGAAAGCAGTTCTTTTTTGAAAAAAGAACCAAAAAACTTTTGCTCCCGCGCCTGCCC
>CAXUOA010000328.1:0-1172 GCA_964252625.1 uncultured Acetobacteraceae bacterium
AGCAGCTGCTGGCCGTGGCACTGGGCGGCACGCTGATCCAGCACATACCGGACAGCGTGGCCCACGCCCTGCCGCACGAGCAGCCGAACCCGCGCGACCAGCCCGGTCACAGCGTGACGGTGGCGCCCGGCACGCTGCTGCACCGGATCGTGCAGCGCGGCGAGATGGCAGTGAACTCGTCGCACCACCAGGCGGTGCTGCAGGCGGGGCCGCGTTGCGTGGTGAACGCGGTGGCGTCCGATGGCGTGGTGGAGGGTGTGGAGGACCCGGGCCGGCGCTTCTGCCTGGGCGTGCAGTGGCACCCGGAATTCCTCATCGATGGCGGGGACGCGCTGATCTTCGCGGCCCTGGTGCAGGCGGCCGCCGCGTGAGCGAGACGGACGACGCGGCACCCGGGCGCGACGGCGACCGGATTGCCAAATGGCTGGCGCGCGCGGGCGTGGCCAGCCGGCGGGACGCGGAGCGGCTGATCACCGAGGGAAAGATCACCCTGAACGGCGCCGCGGTGTCGCACCCGGCCACTTTCGTGGCAGCCGGAGACATCGTGCAGGTGGCGGGCGTGGTGGTGGACGCGCCGGCGCGCGCGCGGCTGTGGCGCTACCACAAGCCGGACGGCGTGATGACCACGCACCGCGACCCCGAGGGCCGCCCGACGGTGTTCCAGAAGATGCCGGCCACCATGCCGCGCGTGGTCAGCGTCGGCCGGCTGGACCTGAACAGCGAGGGGCTGTTGCTGCTGACCAATGACGGCGCGCTGGCCCGGCAATTGGAGCTGCCCGGCAACGGCTGGATACGCCGCTACCGGGTGCGCGTGCATGGCGACATCGAGCCGCAGCGCCTGGCGGACCTGGCGCGCGGCCTGGTGATCGACGGCACGCGCTACGCCGGCATCGAGGCGGGGCTGGACAGCCGCAAAGGGACCAATGCCTGGCTGACCGTGTCGTTGCGCGAGGGACGTAACAGGGAGATACGCCGGGTGATGGGGCACCTGGACCTGAGCGTGACTAGGCTGATCCGGATTGCTTACGGGCCGTTTCAGTTGGGCAACCTGGCACGTGGGGAGGTGGCGGAGGTGCCGCCCAAGGTGTTGCGGGAGCAGTTGCCGGGGTAGAAAGGCAAGAAAGGCGGGGGTTTTTGTTTTATAGAACCGAAAAAAAATTGTTGGGTAGGGG
>CAXUOA010000328.1:1182-3025 GCA_964252625.1 uncultured Acetobacteraceae bacterium
AAAGGCAAGAAAGGCCTTCTTTTTTGAAAAAAAGAAGCAAAAAACTTTTGTTCCTGACGGTGGCGGTAGCGGGTCGTTCCGTTCTGCCATTGCGCTTTCTGGCGGGGACGTTGTTGCACGGCTGACACACGATGCTTCGAAGCATCAGTGTTGCACACATGCACTTCCGCAACGACCGGTTTGGGAGGACAACGGCGCACCACCCAACCAGCCAGAAGAAATCATGAAACTTCACGATGTCCTCCTCGCCACGCTCGCCATCCTGCCTGCCGCAGCAGCGGCCCAGCCGATCTCCGGCCCGTATATGGATATCGGCGGCGGCGGCAACTTCCTGCAGAACCAGAAGGAGACACCTTACGAGAACTTCGGCCCCGCGCCACGGTCCTTCACGTTCAACCAGGGCTTGGCCGGTGAAGCGGGCGTAGGTTATGGCCTGGGCAACGGCTTCCGGCTGGAGCTGAATGGCGACTACACCTACAACCACTTGCATGGTGTAAAGGCAGCGGTGCCGCTGCGCACCGGTGGAGAGGAGGAGCAGTATGGCGGCTTCTTCGACGCCATCTATGATTTCGATCTATCCCTTCCTGTCACTCCATACATCGGCGCCGGCGCCGGCGCCCAGGCGGTAGAACTGAGTCGCTTAAACTCGAGCCGCTATGGCGTCATCGTCAATTCGCACGGGGAAGAGACAAAGACTCAATTCGCCTACCAGGCAATCGCCGGCGCCAGCCTGCCGCTTTTCATTCCCGGTTTGTCCTTGACTGCGGAATACCGCTTCATCGGCGTGACCGAGCCCCAACCGTTCGACCGCAACGGCAGGACCGAGACGCAGGCCGACGGCGTGGTGTACCCGTATCGCGGCACGTTCAACAACATCTTCAGCCACCAGGCGCTGATCGGCCTGCGCTACGCGTTCGGCCGCCCGCCTGCCCCGCCTGTGCAGACACAAGCTTCCACCGCCCAGGCGGCCGCACCCGCGCCTGAACCTTCCCGCACCTATCTCGTGTTCTTCGATTGGGACCGCGCGGACCTCACCGCGCGCGCGCGCCAGATCGTGGCCGAGGCGGCGCAGGCGTCCACGCATGTGGGAACGACGCAGATCGCGGTGAACGGCTACACGGACCTGTCCGGCACGGCGGCGTACAACCAGCGCCTGTCGGTGCGCCGCGCCCAAAGCGTGGAAGCCGAGCTGGTGCGTGACGGCGTGAACCGCAGCGAGATCAGCATACACGGTTTCGGCGAGAGCAATCCGCTGGTGCAAACGGCCAAGGGTGTGCGCGAGCCGCAGAACCGGCGGGTGGAGATCATCCTGAAGTGACACCAGCCCGCTCTGAGGTTGACATCTGCGCAAGGAAGAAAGGCCTTCTTTTTTGAAAAACTGAAGCAGAAAACTTTTGCTTCCTGCGCAGGCTCAAATGCCTTGATCCGTCCGGAGGTACCGAGCTGCTGCAAGTGCGAAGGGAAGTAGAAGTTTTTTGGTCCTTTTTTTCAAAAAAGGACTGCTTGCTTTCACTGCATCAGCCGCCCTGGCGCATCGCGGTCCTGCCGACACGCCTGTTTGCAGAACCAGACGGGGCCGCCATGCGGGCGCAGGGAACAAAAGTCTTTTGCTTCTTTTCTTCAGAAAAGAAGGCCTCCCTTGCCTACGCCGCCAGCAACTCCCGCAGCGCCCCCGTCAGATCCCCCATCCCGAACGGCTTGGGCAGAAACCGTATGTCCGCCGCCTGCAAATCCCGCCGCAGCGACGCATCCGCGTAACCCGACATCAGGATTGCCGGCAGCCCCGCCTGGCCCTGGCGCAGCGTGCGCACCAGCGCCGGCCCGTCCAGCCCGGGCATCACCA
>CAXUOA010000329.1:0-2993 GCA_964252625.1 uncultured Acetobacteraceae bacterium
CGGCTGTCCTCCACGCGGTAGAACGGCTCGAACACACGCTCCAGTTCGTCCGGCGGCAGGCCGGGCCCGTCATCCTCCACGCTGATGGTGGCCAGCCCCGCGCCGGGCTCCAGAACCACGCGCGCGGCCCCGCCATACTTCACCGCGTTGCCGACCAGGTTGGCGAACACCCGCTTCAACGCCAGGATGCGGCCGTGCACCGTCAGGTGCGCCGGTCCCGCGAAGGAAAGGCTGTCGCCGGCGTCGGGCCGCGCGTCGGCCGCATCGTCCAGCACGGTGCGCAGCAGCGCCACCAGGTCGAAGGGGACCGCCGGCTCGGTGTCGGCGGTGTCCCGCCCGAACACCAGGGTGGCCGAGACCATCGCGTCCAGTTCGTCGAGATCGGCCATGAATTTCTGCCGCTGCTCGTCGTCGTCGATGAACTCGGCGCGCAGTTTCAGCCGGGTGATCGGCGTGCGCAGGTCGTGGCCGATGGCGGTCAGCAGGAACGTGCGGTCCTGCACGAAGCGCCTGATGCGGCCGGCCATGGTGTTGAAGGCCACCGCGGCGCGTATCACCTCGTCGGGTCCCCGCTCGGGCAAAGGCGGTGCGTTGACGTCGCGGCCCAGGCGCTCGGCGGCTTCGGCCAGCAACACCACCGGGCCGGTCAGCCGGCGCACCGCCCAGATGCTGAGCAGGGCGGCGGCCGCTGTCATCAGCACGAAGGCGAGCAGGAATTCGCGGCTGTGCCATGGCCGTGGTGCCGGCAGCTTGGCGCGCAGGTTCAGCCAGCCCCAGTCCGGCATCTGCAGGCCGATGTTGATCGGGTCCGACCACGGCGTGCCGCGTATGACCACGTCGCGCGGCCGGTTCGCCGCGCGCACCTGGACCAGGCCCATATTGACCCGTATCTGCCCGACATAGGGAGACTCCATCACCTCCGGCGCCACCGCCGGGCCGCCTCCGAGCGAGGCGTGCATGTAGGGACCCAGCTCCATCTCGCGCAAAGCCGCCTCCCGCTCGCCGGGTGCGGTGCCCACCACCGTGCGGTAGATGCTCATGGACCGCATGCCCAGATCACGCAGATCGGCAAAACGCTGCAGCTTGACCCGGTCGAACGCGTGGATGGTCAGGCCGGCGCCCTGCACGATGACCAGGCCCACCAGAAGCGTCAGCAGCGTGCGCCTGGCCAGGCTGTTCGGCCACACCGGCACTTTGGCGATAAGCCGGCTGCCTCCGGCCGACAGAGCGGCCTTGGCGTCAGCTACGTTCGATATCCGCCGCAAGGACGTAGCCGCCGCCCCGGACCGTCTTGATAAGCTGAGCATGGCGCCCGTCATCCTCCAGCTTGCGGCGCAACCGGCTGATCGCCACGTCGATTGCCCGGTCGAACGGCCCGGCCTGGCGTCCCCTTAGCAGATCCAGCAGCATGTCGCGCGTCAGCACGCGGTTGGCGCGCTCCACCAGGGCCACGAGCAGGTCGTATTCGCCGCCGGTCAGCGCCACCTCCACCCCGTCAGGGTTGAGCAGACGCCGGCGCGCCGGCTCCAGCAGCCAGCCGCTGAAGCGTATCGCACGCGCGGTGGGTTCCACCAGCTTCTCGGCCCGTTCGCTGGTGCGGCGCAGCACGGCGCGTATCCGGGCCAGCAGTTCACGCGGATTGAACGGTTTCGGCACGTAGTCATCGGCGCCAAGCTCGAGGCCGATGATGCGGTCGGTCTCCTCGCCCATGGCCGTCAGCATGACGATGGGGATGTCGGATTGCGTGCGCAGCCAGCGCGCGATGTCCAGCCCGGACTCGCCCGGCAGCATCAGGTCCAGCACCACCAGCTGGTAGTGGCCCAACGGCCAGTGCCGCCGCGCCTCGCGCCCGTCGCGCACCGCGGTCACGCGAAAGCGGTTGCGCTCCAGGAAGCGCGCCAGAAGCTCGCGTATCTCCCGGTCGTCGTCGACGATCAGGATGTGCGGCATTGTCTCCAATCGTCAGCCCTCGACATGCGCTGGACATCAATAGGTGTTCCGTGCCGATGAAGCACCCCGGCGTTTCACTCCGTATCATTCCCGCAGCACCAGGGCGTAACCCTGCGCTATATGCTCGGGATCGTGCGTTTCGGGAGCGTGCGTATGCGGTGGGGTGTCGTTCTGCTGACCGGGTTGCTGGCGATGTCCGTCTCCGTTGTTGGCCTTTTGAATGCGCGGGCGCAACAGTTTTCACCGGTGGCCGCGCAATCTGGCGCTGCGTCGGGGGACGCGTCGCATCACATGCAAGGCTGGCGGCACGAACGGATGAAGTGACGAAAGACCGTCTTTCCTTGAAAAAATCTCGCCCCTGGGGCCAGCACCAGAACCCGGCGCGGCTCTGCAGGTGCGCAGTTTCGCGTCCGCGGGCCTCGCATTGAGGCAGCTGAAGGCGCAAAATCCCTTTGGTCCTGCTCAGAAAAGGACTGCGTCCCTTTCAGGAGTAGCCCGATCCAAGTTCCGCCACCCGACCACGCCCGCGCCGGACTGGACCGGCTCGCCCTGGCCGACCCGCATCTGGCGCGCGTGGAGGCCGAAGCCGGCCCGCTGCCCTGGCGCGTGCGCACGCCCGGCTTCCCTGGCCTGCTCTCCGCCATCGTGGGCCAGCAGATAAGCAACCAGGCGGCGGCCGCCATCTGGCGCCGCTGCAGCGCCCTGCCCGGCTGCCTGGCGCCCGAAACCTTCCTGCTGCTGGACCAGGACGTGCTGCGCGGCGCCGGACTGTCGCGCCCGAAGATCGCCCATGCCAGGGCGGTGGCGGAGGCTTTCGCCAGCGGCCATCTTGCCACCGAACGGCTGGCCGCGATGGACGACGTGGCGGCCATACAGGCGCTGTCGGCCGTGCGCGGGCTGGGCGTCTGGTCGGCGGAAATCTATCTTCTGTTCGCGCTGGAGCGCAGTGACGTGTTCCCCGCCGGCGACCTGGCGCTGCAGGCCGCCGCCGCGCATCTGCGCGGGCTGGAGTCGCGGCCGAGCCCGGCGGCGCTGCGCGAAAT
>CAXUOA010000330.1:0-2984 GCA_964252625.1 uncultured Acetobacteraceae bacterium
CGCGGGCGCCGGCACCCAGGCCGAGCGTCTCCCCAAACGGCGCGGCGGCAAGGCCCTGTGCGGTGGCGGAGACGATTTCCGCCAGCGTGCGCCGGCCCTGGCACCCGTCCACCCAGACGCGATCGCCCACGGTGAGGTGGCGCGACAGGCCGCCGATCTCCACCCCGAGCGGGCCTACGGCGCGCACCGATCCGCTCAGTTCACAGGGGGCGATCCCCGCCAGCACGGCACGGACCGACGAATGATTACGCTCGTGAGATGAACTGGACATTTACGACATCATTCCAAAATTAAACACACGGAGAAACATCTTCGTTCTTTGTTCAGCCTGGGATCACCTTTCGTTCCCGATTTTATTTCATAATCACGAAAAAATGCTGGCGTGCCACACGCGCCGGTGGTAATCATTACGTATCGAAATACGGGAGATGGCAATGCGGGTCCTGCTGGTAGAAGATGACGTCAACGCTGCGCGTGCAGTCGTGATGATGCTCCGCAATCATGGAGCAATCGTTGATCAGACCGACACGGGGGAAGAAGCGCTCGAGCTGGTGCGCCACTATGATTACGACATTGTTGTCCTGGACCTGATCCTTCCGGACATGGAGGGCTACGAGGTGGTGCGCCGCATGCGCGCCGGCCGGGTGGAGACGCCGGTGCTGATCCTGTCCGGGCTGAACCGCGCCGGCGCCAAGGTGCGCGGCTTCGGCATGGGTGCAGACGACTACATCAGCAAGCCTTACGACAAGGACGAGCTGATTGCCCGCATCCAGGCGATCGTCCGCCGCAGCAAGGGCTACAGCCAGCCGGTCCTGCGCATCGGCAACCTACAGCTGAACCTGGACAGCCGCGAAGTGCAGGCGGACGGCCAGACGGTTCACCTCACCGGCAAGGAATACGCGATACTCGAGCTGCTGGTGCTGCGCCGCGGCATGGTGCTGACCAAGGAGGCGTTCCTCAACCACCTCTACGGCGGCATCGACGAGCCGGAGATGAAGATCATCGACGTGTTCATCTGCAAGCTGCGCAAGAAGCTGGCTCAGTCCGGTGCCGGCAACCTCATCGGCACCGTCTGGGGACGCGGCTACATGATGCGGGACCCGAGCACGATGGCTGCGATATCGGCCTCCGGCCTGCAGGAAGTCGAAAGCCTGGTTGCCGCCTGACCGGCGCCCGCCTTGCCATCATCCGCAAGCGCCCAGCCGCGGCGCTTGCGGAACCTGGCGCAAGGCTGTAGCCGCCGGCTCCGGCATCCGCGCAGGAGACCACGTCATGACCGTCCAGGCGACGCGTCCGCCCATTCCACCGTTCACGCCCGACAGCGCGGCCGAGAAGGTCCGCAAGGCCGAGGATGCCTGGAACACGCGCGATCCGGAAGCCGTGTCGCTCGCCTACACGCCCGACAGCCGGTGGCGTAACCGGGTGGAGTTCCTCTCCGGGCGCGAGGCGATACGGGCGTTCCTGACGCGCAAATGGCAGCGCGAGCTGGAGTACCGGCTCATCAAGGAACTGTGGAGCTTCCACGAGAACCGGATGGCCGTGCGTTTCGCCTGTGAGTGGCACGATGCGGCCGGTGCGTGGTTCCGCTCCTACGGCAACGAGTTATGGGAATTCGACGTGTACGGCCTGATGGAACGGCGTGTCGCCAGCATCAACGACCTCTCCATCGCGGAGACGGACCGGCTGTTCCACTGGACGCCCGGGCGCAGGCCCGACGAGCATCCGGGGCTCGGCGCTTTGGGCTTGTAGAGACGGAGCGCTCGGCCGCGGCTTTAAGCAAAGCAAGCAGTCCTTTTTTGAAAAAAAGAACCAACAAACTTTTACTCCCCCCCGCATTTGCACCAGCTCGATCTATTCAAATTAATCGAGGCAGCTGAACCAGCGCAGGGATAAAAGTCTTTTGCTTCTTTTTTCAAAAAAGAAGGCCTTCCTTGCTCGCTTGCGCAATCGTCAGACGGTAAACTGCTCGGCCACGATACGCTCCGACAGGCCCTGATCGGGATCGAACAGGATCGTCGTCTTCACGCTCCGGTCTTCGCTGACCGCCACCGACGCCACGTCACGCACCTCGGTGAAATCCGCCACCGCCGACACCGGCCGCTTGTCGCCTTCCAGTATCTCGAACAGCACGTCCGCGGTGCTCGGCAGCAGCGCCCCGCGCCAGCGCCGCGGCCGGAACGCGCTGATCGGCGTCAAGGGCAGCAGATTGGCCGAAAGCGGAACGATCGGCCCGTGGGCAGAGAGGTTGTAGGCGGTCGAGCCGGCCGGCGTCGCCACCAGCACGCCGTCGCACACCAGCTCCGCCAGGCGGATGCGGCCGTCTATGGTAATCCGGATCTTCGCCGTCTGGCGCAATTGCCGCAGCAGCGACACCTCGTTCAGCGCCAGCGCTTCCTCCACAACGCCGGAGCGGGTGACGGCGTGCATGCGCAAGGGGTGCAGCACCACGCCCTGCGCGCGGGCCAGCCGATCCGGCAGGTCGTCTTCCAGAAAGGCGTTCATCAGGAAGCCGACCGAGCCGCAATTCATCCCGTAGACCGGCACGTCGCAGGTCAGCGTGCGGTGCAGGGTCTCCAGCATGAATCCGTCGCCGCCGAGGCAGACGACCACGTCGGACGCGGTGAACGGCGCGTCGCCGAAGCGGGCGACGAGGCGGGCGCGGGCTTCCTGTGCGAGCTCGGTGGGCGAAGCCAGGACGCAGATACGGGTCATCAGGAAGCAAGCCGTTCTTTTTTGAAAAAAAGAACCAAAAAACGCTTACTTCCCCGCTGGTACCGAGGCGCGCGCCGGTTCTGCAAACACGCGTTCTGGCAGAACCAGAGCGAGCATCGATGCAGGCGTGAGAGCAAAAGTTTTTTGCTTCTTTTTTTCAAAAAAGAAGGCCTTCCTTGCCTTGCTAGCCCTGACCATGGGCGACCCCGCCAGCATCAGCGCCGAAATCACCGCTGCCGCCTGGCACCACCTCCGCGAAACCGGCCCCGCCT
>CAXUOA010000331.1:0-2983 GCA_964252625.1 uncultured Acetobacteraceae bacterium
TCGCGCGCCACCGCTCGCCGGAGCACCACATCCTCCTCCCGGGGCAGGCCCAGCTCCTCCAGCGTGCCGAACACCGGGTGGCCCGCGGCCAGCGAAAAACCTGCCGACACGCTGGCCTGCTCCGCGCCCGCGCGCACCAGCCCGGCGTCGGAACGCGCGCCTAGCGCCAGGCCCAGGCTGTCCAGCAATATGGATTTGCCGGCGCCCGTCTCGCCGGTGAGCACGGACAGGCCCGAGCCGAATGCCAGGTCAAGGCGCTCGATCAGCACTACGTCCCGGATGGAGAGGGATGTCAGCAAGGAAGCAAGGCCTTCTTTTTTGAAAAAAAGAAGCAAAAAACTTTTATCTTGCGCTGCTGCGGCGCCTCGATGTTTCCCGCCGCATCCGGCTGCTGCAGATGCGAGGGGGCGAAAGTTTTTTGGTCCTTTTTTTCAAAAAAGGACTGCTTTCCTGCTTCTCCCAAACCCGTTCTCAGAAAATCCAGCCAAAGGTACGCGTGAAAAACCCGGGACTGTCCGGCGCCGCGTTCGAAGCGACCGGTCCCTGCACGGCGCCCACCTGGCGCAGATCGTTCCAGCTGTTCTCGTACCAGCCGCTGCCTGGATAGTTGTAGGCCAGCACGGACGCCGTCCGTTTCGCCTCGCCCACCATACCCAGCTTGAGGTAGATCTCGGTCAGGCGGGACAGCGCCTCCGCCACGTGGTTCGTGGTCTGGTAATCGTCCACCACACGCTGGTAACGCCCGATTGCCGCGGCATAGAAATGCTGCTTTTCGTAGTAGCGGCCGATCTCCATCTCCTTGCCGGCCAGGTGGTCGCGGCAAAGATCGATCTTCAGGCGCGCGTCACGGGCGTAGGCGCTGTCCGGGAAGCGGTTGACCACGTCCTGCAGGGCGCTCATCGCCTCCGTGGTGCCCTTCTGGTCACGCGAGATGTCGGCGATCTGTTCGTAATAGCAGAGCGCGCGCAGGTAGTAGACGTAGCTCACATCCTTGTTCGCAGGATGCAGGGCGATGAAGCGGTCCAGCTGGGAGACGGCTTCCGTGTAGCTGTCCCGCCGGTACTCGGTGTAGCCCTCCATCAGTTGGGCGTTCGTGGCCCAGCTCGAATATGGATAGTTCTGCTGGATGGCGTCGAAATGCTTCACCGCAGTGGAGTAGTTGCCCTTCTGCAGCGCATCGATTCCGTTGCTGTAGAGCTGGTCCGGCGGCTCATCGGCCAGGTTCACCTTCGGCGTGTCGTCGCTCTTGGTGAACGGCAGGATGGAGTTGATTGTCTGGCAGGCGCCCAGGTTCAGGGCCAGCAGCAGCGGAGCGGTGTAGACGATACGGCGCACGGTCATAGTGCTGTCCTACACCAACGCGGTAGGTCAAGGCGAGTAGGGGGCGGAAGAAGTCCTACCAAGCAAGCGGTCGTTTTTGTCTTGAAGAGGAACCAAGAAACTTCCTCAGGCGGCTTCCGCCACGCTGGCGTAGGACGAGGCGGACCAGCCGGCCGGCTCCAGGCTTACGCGGCGCCAGGCCCGGGGATCGGCGAACAGCGCCCGCAGCAGCTGGTTGTTCAGCGCGTGCCCCGTCCGGTGCGCCACGAACCGGCCGTGTATCGACGCCCCTGCCATGGCCAGGTCACCCACCGCGTCCAGCATCTTGTGCCGCACGAACTCGTCCGGCGCCCGCAATCCTTCTGGGTTCACCACGTGCGCCCCGTCCACCACGATCGCGTTGTCCAGGCTGCCGCCGCGCGCAAGTCCGGCCGCCTGCAGCGACTCGATCTCCTGCAGCATGGTGAACGTCCGCGCCGGGGCCAGCACCCGCCGTAACCCCTGCTCGGTCAGCGACAAGGACAGTGCCTGCCGTCCGATCGCCGCCGCCGTGAAGTCGATGGACAGGCTCATGTCCAGCCCCGCCGCCCCGGGCCGAAGCTCCGCAAACGCCGCGCCGCTCTCCACCCGGACAGGCTTCAGCACCTCGATCACCTGGCGCGCCGCCATCTGCCGCCGGCGTCCGGCACACTGAATCAGGAACACGAAGGGAGCGGCCGACCCGTCCAGCACCGGCACTTCCGGCCCGTCCACCGTCACCACCGCGTTATCCACGCCCATGCCGGCCAACGCCGCCATCACGTGTTCCACCGTGCGCACGCAGACGGCCGAATCTTCCGGATGTGCTACTTGCGTGCACAGCCGCGTGTCCGTCACGGCGGCAAAATCAGCCGGAATGTCCACGCCCAGATCCGTGCGCCGGAACACGATGCCCGTATCCGCGGCGGCCGGCAGGAGCGACAGCGAAACCTTCTGGCCGCCGTGCAAGGCGATGCCGAAACACTGTATGGCGGACCGCAACGTGTGCTGCCACGTTGCCAGACCGTCGATCGTCATCTCCGACAAGCCGTCCATATGCACGTGACCTTTCGCGGCCGCCCTGCGGCGGCAATCGCCTGGTATCCAGGCCGTGAAACTTGCTGCAAGCGGCGGATTCACGCCCGTGGAAGTAAGAGAACCGAGTAGAGACTTACCCGGCCTCCACTTGGGCATCCAGTCAATCATTATTTCTGCATATTACGTCGCAAGTCGCTGTTTCTAAAACTAATTTTGCGCCGCTTCGGAAACGATGGAACGGTGCTGCGACGGCATGTCGGAGGGCGATTGAGTGGGCAAGGTCGGGGCTCTGCCCCAAACCCCGCTGGGGCCTCGAGGCCCCAGACCCCCATCTGTTAGAACTGCTTACGGAATGGTTCTAAGGACTTGTCCTTAGCGAGGTCCAGGGGCAGAGCCCCTGGCCTTTCTTCGCAGGTCAATATCGAAAAGTATCGTTACACAAGTAAGCCGGCGCGTATGCTTGCGAAGTCTGATTCTACGACGACTGGCGCCGCAGAAACGCCGGAATGTCCAGCCCCGCCGCTTCGGGCTCGGCCAATGTCGCCCGGACCATCGCCGCCGGATCGGCCGCTTCAGAAGTGGGCTTGGGCGCCGGCCGCCGCAGGTC
>CAXUOA010000332.1:0-2960 GCA_964252625.1 uncultured Acetobacteraceae bacterium
CCCTGCGCTGCTCCGCCAGCCATGAATTCGATGGCTGGTTCCGCAGCAGCGCCGCCTTCGATTCCCAGGCGGCATCCTGCCTGCTGGCTTGCCCGACCTGCGGCAGCACACGGATCGGCCGCGCGGTGATGGCGCCACGCCTGTCCTCCGGCGCTTCGGAGCCGGTCATCGCGTCTCCGGCACAGGAGGCGCCGCAGCCGGCCGGCCCCCGGCCCCCGCCTGTACCCGCGGCGAGCGTGGCCGGCCTGCCGGCACTTCCCGACCAGGTGCGCGCCGCGCTGCAACGGATACGCGCCGAGGTGGAACGCAAATGCGACTATGTCGGCCCCCGCTTCGCCGCCGCCGCGCGCGCCATCCATGACGGCAGCGAGGCGCCCCGCCCCATCTACGGCGAGACCACGCACGAGCAGGCCGCCGCGCTGGTCGAGGACGGCATCGAGGTGGCACGCATACCCTGGGTGCCGCGCGCCGATGGCTAGGCTTGCCGCCCTGCTCGCCGTCGCGGCGGCGGCGCTGGCGTTGTCGGCGAAAGCCTATGCCCGCGCGCCCGTCGGCACCTGGTTCACCGAGGACCTCGGTGGCATCGTGGAGATACGGCCCTGCGGCGGCGACGTGTTGTGCGGGGCGATCGTCGGACTGCGCGACTGGCCGGCATCCGGGCAGCGGCTGGACTGGCGCGGCAACCCGCAATGCCGCTTCCCCCTGCTGCGGAACCTGCGGCCGCAGGATGACGGCCGCTGGCATGGCACGGTCACCAACCCGGAGGATGGGCGAACCTACACGGCGGAAGTCTGGGTGGCCGAGGACGGCATCCTCCGGCTGCGCGGGTATGTCGGCCTGCCGATCTTCGGCTCCACCCAGCACTGGCGGCCGTCGCCCACCGGCGCGAAGCCGGATTGCCACTATCTGAGGTGAATTGCATGCCAGGCAAGCATGGCACCTAGTCCGTAAGCAGGCTTATAATAATCCGTGCCAAACTCATGTTGCACTGCAACCAGTCATCGGAGCGTATCATGGCAACCCATCGCATCAAGAATGCAGCACAGGTCACGGTGGCTTTTTTCGCCATACCGTGGGCAGCGTTCGTGGTGGTCTTCATGTTCTACGCGGGACTTACGATCGTCGCCATCGGCGTGGAGCAACTGCCGGATGTTCCCGTGGCCGCCGCCTACCTGCTGCCAGCCGCCGCCTACGGGCTGCTTATTGTGACCCGGGCGGTGCGCGCATTGGCCGCAATGCCGGTCCAGATCGGCCAGCTTGCCGTGCCACGCCTGCAGTAAGACCAACCCGCTTCGAGGTTGACGCCTGGCAATCAAGAAAGACCTTCTTTTCAAAAGAAGGAGCAGAACTTTTGCTTCTTGCGCAGGCTGAGCTGCCTCAATCAATCCGCAAGCATCTGGCTGGTGCAAATGCGGGGTAAGCAAAGTTTTTGGTCCGTTTTTCAAAAATGGACTGATTGCTTCCCCGGTTTCAACGCTTAAGCCGGATTGGCCCTCCGGCCCCGGCACACGGCTTAAGCGCCAACGCAAGCCGGCAGGTCGCCGTATCGGATAGTGCAGCCGCCCGAGCGTGCCGGACAGTCCCCAGTCTTGCGGCCTGCTATCGTCCCGTGCTCACCAGGGTTTCACTTACAAGACACTGCCTCTATGCTTACAACAGCGCCGCGTCACGTTGGCGGCGAGCCGCACCCGGCCGGAAATTCCTCTTAAAGGTGTCCTGAATGACAGATGAGACAGTCGCAACTCCTGCAGAAGACGCCAACACGGACCGTTTCGCCGCCAAGTTGCAGCAGGATGTCCGGTCCTGGTCTGCCCGCGACAACGATGCCAGCGACCGGGCCGCGGACGCGACCCTCGCTGCCGCCGCGAAAGCCGCCAAGGCCGCTACTGCCCGCAAGCGGGCAAAACCGGTCGTCAAGGCCGAAGCCCCGGTGGAAAGCACCAAGGGCCGTCCGTTCTCCATGAGCTACGAGGGCGTCAGCAACGCACAGTATCTGGCCGGCCGTATCGCTCGCGGTGCTCGTTAAGGGTGCCCGGCTGCCCTTGCGTTAATTCCGCCTGTCCGGCCGGTGGCTCGGCCGCAGAATGACCTACGTAGCACGAGATCTCCGCCTGCCCGGCATCGGCACCAAACGCGTGTGCGTCTCCTGTGCCACACGGTTCTACGACCTGGCACGCACGCCGCCTGTATGTCCGAAATGCGGCACGGAACAGCCGCCCGAGGCGCCACGCGCGCCCCCCATCCGGCGCGGTCCGGTCCGGCAGCGCATAAAGCCGCCCACGCCCTCTACCCGCGAGGCGGACGACGACGGCGCACCCGTGCTCGAGACGGACGACGATGACGAGGTGGAAGCCGACGAGGACGCCGACGCCGTGGAGGAGGAGGCCGAGGAAGAGCCCGACTCGGAAGCCGCACTCGACGAGCCGCCGGAACACTGAGTCAGCCGACCGTCTCCAGAAGACAAGGCGTTCTGCCGGATAGCCGGGGAGAGCAGGATCCCTGCTCTCCCTTTGAACAGGGAAGTCTCTGCTTCCTGCCATGAGCACGCAACAACTTGCCGCGTCCGACCCGAAGGCCTCGGCCTTCGTCTCGGCCCATGCCGGCACCGGCAAGACGAAGCTTCTCATCGACCGGCTGCTGCGTCTCATGCTCGCCGGCGCGGACCCGGCGCGCATACTCTGCCTCACCTACACCAAGGCGGCAGCCGCCGAGATGGCCATCCGGCTGCAGAAGCGGCTGGGCAGCTGGGTCGCCGCAGCGGACGCTGACCTGGCACGGGCGCTGCAGGAGCTAGACGTCCCGGCTACGACCGGCACCCTGCGGCAAGCCCGGGCCCTGTTCGCCCGCGTGCTGGACCTGCCGGGCGGGATGCGTATCGGCACGATACACGCGTTCTGCCAGTCGCTCCTCAAACGCTTTCCGCTCGAAGCCCGGATCTCCCCGCATTTCCAGCTCGTGGA
>CAXUOA010000333.1:0-1891 GCA_964252625.1 uncultured Acetobacteraceae bacterium
CCCAAAGCGTGTTCCTGCCCCTGACCGTCGGCGGGGGCGTGCGGCAGGTCGATGTCGGGCTTCGGGCCGTGGGCCTGCCAGGCGCCGAACGTGCGCTCGACCACCTGGCGTGCCTGCTCCGGGGTGGTGTCGCCGGCGACGATGATGGTGGTGAGGTCCGGGCGGTAAGCGCTGGCGTAATAGGCGCGCACGTCTTCCAGCTTCAGGCCCATCACCGAGTCCGGCGTGGGCTGGCGCAGGCTGGGGTCCGTGGGCGGCAGGATCGCCGATTGTATGGCGCGCTTGAACAGGTAGTCCGGGCTGTGCAGCAGGCCGGACAGGGTCTGCGCGGTCTGCTGGCGGACGATGGTGAAATCCTGTTCGGGAAAGGCCGGCTGCAGTTCGGCTTCCGCCAGCAGCGCCATGCCGTGTTCGAACTCGGGCGTGAGCACCTTCAGCGCGAAGCGGCTGCCGGCGTTGGATTGCGCAGCGATATCGTCGAGCGCCTTCTGGTAGGCCAGGCGATCGTGAAGCCTGGTGCCGTAATCGAACAGTTTGGCGGTCACCTCGGCAACGCCATCGCGACCTTTCGGCTCCTCGATCTCGGTCACCTGGCGGACCTGGCCGAACACCGAGATGGTGCGGCCGATATGTTCCGGCAGCACGATCAGCTTCAGGCCGTTCGGCAGCGTGGCGAGCTGCGGCGGCGCTCCGAGATCGGGCAGATGCAGGGTTTCCAGCGCCTCGCTGGCCCATTGTGGAAGGGTCACCGGCTTACTGGGCGCGCCGCCGAACGATTCCTCGCCGCCGAAACCCTTGCCGGCCACGGGTTTGCCGGAATCCTGCGGCGTGAGTATGGCCGTCACCGCGTGCGCCGGGTCGAGCAGGCTGGCTGCCAGCGCGTTCACGTCGGCCACGGTGACGGCCTGGTAGGCGCTGGCCACGTCATCGGGCGAGTTTGCGTGGCGGAAGGCCAGCGCGTTGGACCAGCTTTCGGCCAGGCCGGAGATGCTGTCGTTCTTGAAGGCGAGCTGGGCGACCTCCTGACGCCGCGCGGCCGCCACCAGGTCCGGCGGCACGCCGTTCCTGGCGATGTTGGCGAGTATGGACTTCATTTCGTCCAGCACGGGTTTCGGGTCGCCGCCTTTGGGGAAAGCCGCCGCTGCAAGGCCGAAGCCCACATCGGCCTTGGGCTGGAAGGCGAACTCTGCCAGCAGCGCGTGGCCGGCGGGCACCATGGCGTAGAGCGCGCCGCGCTCGCTGCCCAGCACGTCGCTGAGTATGTCGGCGGTGGCGAAATCCTTCGCGTCGAGGCCGGGCATGCGGTAGGCGAGCGTGACCAGGCCGATCGGCAGGTCCGTGGGCAAAGACAGCTCCTTCGGCAGCACGGGGCTGACGGCGATGGGCGCGTGCGGCGGGATTTCCTGCCGCGGAATGGCGGCGAAATACTGCTTGACCTGGGCCAGGGCCGCCGACGGGTCCACGTCGCCCGCGATGACGAGGATGGCGTTGTTCGGCGCGTACCAGTGATCGTAGAAGGCACGCAGGAGCTTGGCGTCGGTCTTGTCGAAGGACGGCCTGGTGCCCAGCGCATCGTGCTCGTAGGGCGTGCCGGCGAACAGGATGGATTGCAGCTGGGACAGGTAGGTGTAGATCGGCGAGGAGAGGTCCCGGCTGACTTCCTGCTCGATCGCGCCGCGTTCCTTGTCCCAGTCCGCCTGGTCGAGGTTCAGGCCGCGCATGCGCAGGGATTCGACGTGCAGCGCCACCCCCAGATTGGCGGCGGGCACGGTGTAGAAATACTGGGTGACGGTCTCCGTCGTGTCCGCGTTGTAGTCGCCGCCCAGCAGGGCGCCGAGTTCGCTGAGCTGGTCACGGTCGAGGTCGCGGGCGCCGCGGAACATCATGTGCT
>CAXUOA010000333.1:1901-2955 GCA_964252625.1 uncultured Acetobacteraceae bacterium
GCGCGGTACCGGGGAAGCCCGGCGGCGCGTCGTTGGAGCCGGCCAGGTAGTTGAGTTCCGTGGTGACGACGGGTGCGAGGTGGTCCGGGACGATCACGACGCGCAGGCCGTTATCCAGCGTGGCGCGCAGCACGTCGTCCGGGACGGCGCCGGACGGGCCTGGCGGGGCGGCGAGGGCGGAGGAGCACAGCAGCAAGCCGGCGAGGAACGGGACGGTGCGCCGGGCTTGGGCTGTCAAGGGAGATCCTTCGGGAGAGTGGGCGGCACACCGTAGGCGCGGCGATGGGGGACTGCCAAGTTACGGCAAGGACAGGAACGTAAGGGCTTCTTTTTGGTAGGGAAGACGCCAGAAACTTCGCCGCGCTGCCTGCACGGCGGCAGATTTCGAAAAAGCAGGCTTGGCCTCTTCAGGAGTTCCGAATGCACGAACTGCTAACCTGCGCGCAGATGGCGAGAGCCGACCGGCTGAGCGGCGTCGCGCCGGAGCAGCTGATGGCGGCAGCCGGCCAGGCGGTCGCTGCCGAGATCATGCGGCTTCAGGCGCCTTGTCCGGCGGTGGTGCTGTGCGGGCCTGGCAATAACGGGGGCGACGGTTTCGTCGTGGCCAGCGCGCTTGCGGAGGCCGGGTGGCAGGTCCGGGTGGGTGTGCTTGGCGAAGCCGGGCGCGGCTCGGCGGAGGCGGCGCAGTATGGGGCGGCGTGGCGGGGACGGACCGAGGCGGTGACGCCCGCTCTGGTGGAGGGCGCCGGGCTGGTGGTGGACGCGCTGTTCGGGGCGGGGCTGTCACGCACGCTGGACGCGGCGGTGACGGCGGTGCTGCAGGCGGCGCATGCGGCGGCGGCCCTGGTTGTGGCGATCGACGTGCCGTCCGGTGTGTCCGGGGATAGCGGAGCGGATCTCGGCGCGGCGGGGGCGTCGCTGACGGTGACGTTCTTCCGCAAGAAGCCGGGCCACCTGCTGATGCCCGGCCGCGCGCTGTGCGGTGCGGTGGTGGTGGCCGGCATCGGCATTGCGGATTCGGTGCTGGACGGGCTGGGGGTTGCCGCCTGGGAGA
>CAXUOA010000334.1:0-2948 GCA_964252625.1 uncultured Acetobacteraceae bacterium
GGGGAAGCAAAAGTTTTTTGGTCCTTTTTTTCAAAAAAGGACTGCTTGCTTTCACTGTGTCAGCCGCAAAATTGGCTGGTATGTTACCGGCCCGCTTTGCGGTTGATGCCTGCGTCGTAAAACAAGAAGCAAGAAACTCTCGATCCGTGCGCCGGCTCAGCTTTTGATCGCCACGAGTGATCTCCGGGCTGCCGCGGCACTCCACCGGCATGGATGCGGGGGAGAAGCAGAAGTTCTTTTTTCGGGTATAAGGACCGCTTGCTTTCTTTAATTGCAGCGCCGAAGACGCATCTTCTTCAGAAGCCGCCTGCCCGCCGGCCGGAGAGAACATTTCCATGTGGACTGTGATAGTGGCGACACTGTTGACGCTCGTCCTTGCCGGCGCCGGCGGATTGCTGACAGAGGTCGGCCCCTGGTACCGCGCGCTGCGTAAGCCGCGCCTGCAGCCGCCGGACTGGCTGTTCGGCCCGGCATGGACGCTGATCCTGGGAGCCGCCGCCGTGGCCGGCGTGCTGGCATGGCGCGGCGCGCCCGATGCGGCGGGACGCACGCAGGTCGCATTGCTGTTCGCGGCGAACTGGCTGCTGCATCTGGCCTGGAGCCCGCTGTTCTTCAAACTGAAACGCCCGGATTGGGCGCTGGCGGAGAACGCGCTCCTGTGGTTGTCCGTGCTGGCGCTGGTTATCGGGCTGCGGCCGTTTTCGGTCGTGGCCAGCTGGCTGTTCGTGCCTTATCTGCTTTGGGTGAGCTTCGCGTTCTGGCTGAATTGGGCGATCGTGCGGCTGAATCCTCGGGGTGCCTGACCAGAGGCAAGGCCTTCTTTTTTGAAAAAAGAAGCAAAACTGTTGCTTCCTGCGCAGGCATCAAACGCCTCGATTGATCCGGAGGCACCAAGCTGCTGCAAATGCGAAGGGAAGCAAAAGTTTTTTGGTCCTTTTTTTCAAAAAAGGACTGCTTGCTTTCCTGCTTTTATACGTCAGCCTCAGGACTGATCGGTATGACAAGCCAACTCGCCGGACAGCGCGCGGACTTCCATCACCGGAACACATCCGCCGGCGTGTCCGCCTTCAGCGAGGCCCCGAGTTCCATCCCGATACGTTCGGCATCCTTCGGCAGCCCCTCGAGCGAGCGGCGCAGCAGGAACGTGCCGTCACCGCGCGCCACCAGGCCTACCATGTGCAGCCGGCCGTTCGGCAGGATGCGGGCATGGCCGCCGATCGGCGTGTGGCAGCTGCCGTCCAGCACGGCCAGCAGCGCGCGTTCCGCGGTGGCAACCGCGCGCGCCTGCGGGTCCTCGATGGCGGCGAGCATTTCCAGCAGCTCCAGATCGTCCTCGTGCACGGTGATGCCGACGATGCCCTGGGCGGCGGCCGGCACCATCACGTCGGTCTCCAGGATCACGGACGCCTCGTGTTCCATGCCGAGACGCTTCAGGCCGGCGAGCGCCAGCAGGCTGGCCTGGCAATCCCCCGCGCGGACTTTCGCCAGGCGGGAGGCCACGTTGCCGCGTATCAGGCCCATGCGCAGGTCCGGCCGCGCGTGCAGCAACTGCGCCTGGCGGCGCACTGAGGAGGTGCCCACGAGCGCGCCGTACGGGAGTGCCGCGTAGGGATCGTCCGTGTGTTCGACGGGATGGCCGAAGATCAGTGTGTCGCGCGCGTCCTCGCGTTTCAGCGTGCAGGCGAGAACGATGCCTGGGGGAAGCCTGGTCTCCAGGTCCTTCAGGCTGTGCACGGCGAAATCGATGCGGCCGGCGATCTGCGCCTCGTCGATCTCCTTGGCGAACAGGCCCTTGCCGCCGATATCGGCCAGCCGGCGGTCGAGCACGGCGTCGCCTGTCGTCTGGATGGCGTGTTCCTCGAAGACGTCCATGCCGCGCAGCACCGGACAGACGCCGCGCAGAAGGTCCAGGAAGTTGCGTGTCTGCACGAGCGCCAGCGGCGAGCGGCGGGTGCCGACGCGCAGCGGCAGCGTGCGGGAATGGCGTTTGGTACGCCGCCTGGGCGCGGGCAGAACCTCGTCGTCTTGGAAAAATGCGGTATCCAGCAGCACGATTGGCGTCCTTGATTATCGATGGCCAGAAAGCAAGCAGGCGTTTTTTGAAAAAAAGGATCGGAAAACTTTTACGCCCTCTCAGCGGCTGACCGGACAGGCCTGCGACAGCGGAGTCAAAATTCGTTTGCTCCTTTCCTTTCGAAAAGAAGGTCTTAACCGGCTCTCGGCGAGGCGAACCCAAGCAGATGCGCCAGATCCTTGAAGAATATCTTCGCCTTCGCCGCCGGCCTGTTGCGGGTGATCTTCTTGTTCATGTAGCTGTCCCAGGTCATCTTCTGCACGTCGGGATCGCGGCACATGGCAACGAAGCTTTCGCGCCGCTTATCGTTGCTATACCAGAACCACTGCATGATGCCCAGCACAAGGAACACCTGGCCGTGTGCCTTCATGAAGCGGCGGCGGGGCTCGCGCAGGGCGCGCGGGTCGGACGTGCGGCAGAAATTGTCCACCGCCTGGGCCGCCAGCCTGCCGCCTTCCATGGCGTAGTAGATGCCCTCGCCCGAGGCGGGCGCCACCACGCCGGCGGCGTCGCCGGCGAGCACCACGTCGCGGCCGTTGTCCCAGCGGCGCATCGGCTTCATCGGGATCGGCGCGCCTTCCCGGCGCAGGGTCTGTGCATCGGTCAGGCCGGCGGCCGCCCGCAGGTCGGTCACCGAACCGCGTATGGAGAAGCCCTTCTTGGCGGAGCCGGAGCCCACGCTGACGGTGTCGCCATGCGGGAACACCCAGCCGTAGAAATCAGGCGAGAGGCGGCCCTGGTAGAAGATGTCGCAGCGGCCGGGCTCGAACAGGCGGCCCAGCCTGTCGGTGGCTTCGGCCGGCGCGCGCAGGATCTCGTGATAGGCGAACACGTAGGGCACGCGGTCCGCCCCCTTCACGCATTGCCTGGCCAC
>CAXUOA010000335.1:0-426 GCA_964252625.1 uncultured Acetobacteraceae bacterium
CGGCCGCCAGCAGGCCCGGTCCGGCCGAGGGCCGCACCGAAACCCGCCACACCGCCTCGCCTGGGTCGGCCGGCAGCACGGCCGCGTCCCTGATCGCCGCCCAGGCCGACACGCTTTCCGCCTCGCCCAGCATGTCCGCCGTGCCATAGGCCGCCAGCCCGGCGCGCAGGCGGGCGAGCCGGTAGGCCACGCTCGTCCTGAACTCCTCGATGCGGATCAGCGCCGCCGGTCCGGCCAGGCCGATCCGGGCTGCGGCTTCGCCCGGCAGGTAGGCCGCCCCCGACACGCCGTACGGGCTCCCAAGGGCCGCGGAGAGCGCCGCCACGCCGCCAACCGGGTCCAGTCCGGGCAGCACGAGCGACCCGCTTGCTTCCGGCGCGGGCAACACCTTCAGCGTGATCTCCGTCATCACGCCCAGCGTGCCAT
>CAXUOA010000335.1:436-2274 GCA_964252625.1 uncultured Acetobacteraceae bacterium
CTGCCGGTCAGCAGCTTGCACACGTCCAGCCCGGTCACGTTCTTCAGCACCCGGCCGCCGGAGCGCCGCACGGCGCCCGTGCCATCGACCGCGCGCATGCCGAGCACGTGGTCCCGCGTGGCACCCCAGGCCACCCGCCTAGGTCCGGACAGGTTGGTGGCCACCACGCCGCCCAGTGTCTGGGCGCCGGGATCGGCGCCGAGCAGCGCCGCATAATCGGGCGGCTCGGCGATCAGATGCTGCCCATGTTCGGCGAGCATGTCCTGCACCGCGGTCAGCAGGGTGCCGCTGCGGGCCGAGAACACCAGCTCCTTCGGCGCGTAGAGCGTGGCGCCGGCCAGGCGGCGTGTGGACAGGCTGCGGGCCGCCTGCACGGGGCGCAGCATGCCTAGCTTGGTGCCGGCGCCCTGCACGAGCACCGGTTCGGACGCTGCGTAGGCGTCGGTTACGGCGGCAGCCAGTTCGGCTTCGTCGGCGGGTTCAAGCATGGCGGCAAAGCCGTTCTTCTGAAAAGCAGAAAACCGGGACACCCGCATGAAGACGCGGCTTCAGCACTGCGCTGGAACCGGAACGAATGTGCAGGCAACAATGGGGGAGGTGCAAGGGCTTCCTGGTTCCACCTCAAAGAAGAACCGGCTCGCGCACATCCGTCAACGGGAACACCTTGGACGGATTGAGCAGCCACCCGGGATCGAACGCGCTCTTCAGCGCGCGCTGCTGATCCAGTTCGGGCACGGTGAACTGCACGGACATCAGGTCGCGCTTCTCGACGCCGACGCCGTGCTCGCCGGTCAGGCAGCCGCCCACCTCCACGCACAACTTCAGTATGTCCGCGCCCAGCATTTCGGCGCGGTGGAAGCTGTCGGGGTCGTTGGCGTCGAACATGATGAGCGGGTGCAGATTGCCGTCGCCGGCGTGGAAGATGTTGCACACCTTCAGGCGCGCGGCCTCCGTCATCTCGCCGATACGGCGCAGCGTCTCCGGCAGTCTGCTGGTGGGGATGGTGCCGTCCATGCAGAGGTAGTCCGGGCTGATCCGCCCCACCGCGCCGAACGCGCCCTTGCGGCCCTTCCAGATCGCCGCACTCTCGGCGGCCGACTGGGAGATGCGCAGGCTCACGGGGTTGAAACGCCCGCAGATGTCGCCGATGCGCGCCAGCAGCGCGTCCTGCTCGGCGACGCTGCCCTCCACCTCGATGATCAGCAGCGCCTCGGCGTCCATCGGGTAGCCGGCATGGGCGAACGCCTCGCAGGCGTGGATGGCCGGCTTGTCCATGAACTCCAGCGCCACGGGGATGATGCCGGCGCCGATGATCGCGTCCACGCAGGCGCCGGCCACCTCGTTGCTGCCGTAGCCGACCAGCATGGCACGCGCGCCTTCCGGCGCGTGCAGGATGCGCACGGTCACCTCGGTCACCATCGCCAGCATACCCTCGCTGCCGGTGAGGAGGCCGAGCCAGTCGTAGCCGGCCGCGTCCAGATGCGCGCCGCCGATGTCGATGATCTCGCCTTCGATCGTCACGATGCGCAGGCCGAGCAGGTTGTTGGCGGTGACGCCGTATTTCAGGCAGTGCGCGCCGCCGGAGTTCATCCCCACGTTGCCGCCGATCATGCAGGCGAGCTGGCTGGACGGATCTGGCGCGTAGAAGAAGCCCTCTGCCGACACCGCGCCGGTGATCGCCAGGTTGGTGACCCCGGCCTGCACGGTGGCGCAGCGGTCCGCGTAGTCGATGTCCAGGATGGCGTTCATGCGCATCATGCCCACCACCCCGGCGTCCTCGAGCGGCAGCGCGCCGCCGCTCAGGACGACGGGCGCGGCATGATCCTGGGCCTCGTCCT
>CAXUOA010000335.1:2284-2888 GCA_964252625.1 uncultured Acetobacteraceae bacterium
CCGAATGGCAGTAGCGGAGGATTTCGGCCACCTGCTCCGTGGTCTCCGGCAGCACCACGGCAAGCGGCGGCTGGCGATAGGCCGAGAGGCCGTCGGTCTCGTATGGCTTGAGCCGGCGCGCTTCTGCGATCACGCCGTCCCCGGGGAGTATGGCCTGCAGGGCGGCGACGATTTCGCCGCGGCGGGCCAGGATGCCGGGTTTGGGAAGGGTTTGGGCGATCATGTGGCAGAATTGGCCTGCCGGAAACGGAAGGCAAGGCAAACAGGGCTTTTTTGCAGAAAAGGTGCCGTCTTTTCAGAAACGGACTGCTCGCTTTCTGGCTCTTTCTATTTGCCCGGCGCCTCCACCACGACATCCGCGCGGTCCGCCGGCAGCGCGCCGATGTCCAGCGATCCCTTGGCCACCGCCCGGATGCGATCCGAGAGTACGCCCTCCTGTATCATGACCGCGCGTATCGCGAGCGCCCGGTCCAGCGACAGGCGACGGGCGGTGGAGGGGTCGTCGGCCGTGCCGGGCGCCCAGGCGGTGACGTCCACCACGAGAGCGGGATTGGCCAGCGCCTGTCTCCCCACGGCCTGTACGGCAGCCAGCGTGACCGGATTC
>CAXUOA010000336.1:0-2860 GCA_964252625.1 uncultured Acetobacteraceae bacterium
GGCCGCCGCGCACGATCTCCGGCAGCTCCCGGTAGAAGAACGTCATCAGCAGCGAGGCGATGTGGGCGCCGTCCACGTCGGCGTCCGTCATGATGATGATCTTGCCGTAGCGCAGTCGGGCGGCGTCGAAGCGGTCGCCCACACCGCAGCCCAGGGCTTCGACGAGATCCTTCAGTTCCTGGTTCTGCCGCAGTTTTTCCGTGCTGGCGCTGGCGACGTTGAGGATCTTTCCGCGCAGGGGGAGCACGGCCTGGGTTTCGCGGGCGCGGGCCTGTTTGGCGGAGCCGCCGGCGCTGTCGCCTTCGACCAGGAAGAGTTCGGTTTCTGCCACGCCTTCCTTTGTGCAGTCGGTGAGCTTGCCTGGAAGGCGCAGGCGGCGGGTGGCGGATTTGCGCGGGGTGTCTTTCTGTTCCTTACGGCGCAGGCGTTCTTCGGCGCGTTCTATGACGAAGGTCAGCAGGTTGTCGGCTTGCGCGGGGTCGGCGGCGAGGTAGTGATCGAAGCGGTCACGCAAGGCGGTCTCCACCAGGCGGGTGGCTTCAGGGCTGGTGAGTTTTTCCTTTGTCTGGCCCTGGAACTGCGGGTCCCGCAGGAAGACGGAGAGCTTGGCGGCGAGCTGGCCGGTGACGTCTTCGGCGGTGATCGCGAGCGCGCGCTTGTTGGCGCGCTGCTCGCCCCAGCCGCGGAGGGATTTCAGCAACGCGTTGCGGAAGCCGGTCTCGTGCGTGCCGCCGGCGGGGGTGGGAACGGTGTTGGTGTAGGAAGTCAGAAAGGCTTCGCCGTGCTCCAGCCAGATCGCGGCCCATTCCACGCGGCCGCTTGGGCGGCCGTCGGGGCTGTCCGGGAGGTTGGCCTCGCCGGCCCAGATTTCGGGCAGCGCGCGGGTGTCGCCTTCTATGTCGGCTTGCAGGGAGTCCTTCAGGCCGCCGGGGAAATGCAGCACGGCTTCCGCGGGCGTGGTGTCGCGTATCAACGACGCGTCGCAGGACCAGCGTATTTCCACGCCGCGGAACAGGTAGGCCTTGGAGCGGCAGAGTTTGTAGAGGCGGGCTGGGCTGAATTGCAGCGGGCCGAAGATCTGCGTGTCCGGCTTGAAGCGTATGGTGGTGCCGCGGCGGTTCTGCGTGGGGCCGGCGTTGACCAGTTTGGTTTTCGGCACGCCGCGGGCGTAGCTCTGGCGGTAGAGCACGCGGTCCCGCGCCACTTCCACGTCCAGCGTTTCGGACAGGGCGTTGACGACGGAACTGCCTACGCCGTGCAGGCCGCCTGAGGTCTCGTAGGCGCGGCCGCCGAACTTGCCGCCAGAATGCAGGGTGGTGAGGATGACCTCGAGGGCGCTCTTCCTGGGGAATTTGGGGTGCGGGTCGGTGGGGATGCCGCGGCCGTTGTCGCGCACGGTCAGGGTGTTGGCCGGCGCCAGCGAGACCTCGATGAAGCTGGCGTGGCCGGCGACGGCCTCGTCCATGGCGTTGTCGATGATCTCGGAGGCAAGGTGGTGCAGGGCTGTCTCGTCGGTGCCGCCTATGTACATGCCGGGGCGGCGGCGGACGGGTTCGAGGCCTTCCAGGACTTCGATGTCTTTTGCGGAGTAGTCCTGGGTGGCGCGCTTGTCGGCTGGGCCGCCGAACAGGTCGTTGTTCATGGTGCGTTCGTAGCGGGCGGGACGGGAGGAAGGAAGGGCTTGTTTTTTGAAAAAAGAGAAGCGAAAGACTTTTGCTTCCTGCGCAGGCTCAGAGGCCCCGATTGATCCTGAGGCAGGTGGCTGCTGCCAATGCGAAAGGACGCAAACGTTCCTGGTCCCTGATTTTCAAGAAAGGACTGCTTGCTTTCACTGCGTCGGTGGCAAGACTGGTCGGTATTACACCATCCAGTGTCCGCCATCCTTCAACCAGATTTTGTAGCACACGCAATCCGCTCCCAGTGCCACCACCGAGCTGGCAATGGACGTGCTGACGCAGACGGCCGCCGCGGTGACCGAGATCGGGTCCAGGCTCTGGTATTTCGTGAAGATCACCAGGGCGGCGCTGCCCTGCATCGCCGTGTTCGTCCTTTGCACGGATGTCACATAGGCGAACTGGCAGAAGTCGGAGATGTCTGGGTGGATCTTCGAATTCGGCGCCAGCCAGACCTTGGACCCGGCGCCCAAGAAGGAGTCGAGCGAGCCGCTCGCGTTCACGAATGGCACCGAGATGCCCACGCCCACGCCTACGCCGCCTCCGGCACCCTGCAGCTTGTAGGTCCTGGTGATTTTTCCGCCGGCGACGTGGTTCATCGGCAACCGCAGATAGTTGAGGTCGATCGCCACCTTCATTTCCGGTGTGCCGACGCTGATACCCCCGCCTCCCGTAGAGCCGATCGTCCAATCCCGCGATACCATCGGCATGTGGAACTCGGGCCAGTGAAGCGACAATGTCATGGGATGTCCATCCGAAATGCGGAACACTGATAGCGAAACGAACAGGCCCAGGCAATCCGACCCGCGCCTGCCAGGGCGTATTTTTGCAGGACCAGAGCGCGCCGAAGGGCAGGCGAGATAGCAAAAGTCTTTTGCTTCTTTGTTGCGGCTTTATGCCGCTTCAGCATCAGGGTGGCGGGGATGGTGAAGGCGGCGATTCTTCCCGCATCTGCCGCGATTGTGCCTGGCCGGAACCGCCGAAGCGGCTGAGCCAGCGTCAGGAGCAAAAGTTTTTTGCTTCTTTTTTTCAAAAAAGAAGGCCTTGCCTTCTTGGGATGTGGAAAACATGCGCCTGACCGCCCGGCACGGCGAGGCCTGGCCGATGCGCCATGGGTCGCGCCCGACATGGTCAGGCATGTGGTTTTCGGAGGTGGGATCATGCGTAGGTTGAGCGCTTTTGTAGCC
>CAXUOA010000337.1:0-2856 GCA_964252625.1 uncultured Acetobacteraceae bacterium
CCCCCCGCCGGCGCCCCCGCCGCCCGGGCGCCCCGCGGCTCGCCCCCCGGGGGGGGGGGGGGCCCCCGCCGCTGCTCTGCGCCGGCGCCGCCACGCTGGACCGGCTGTTCGCCGCGGTGGGCGGCAGCGGCTGCTGCGTGTTGTTCAATGACCGCAACGGCGTGCCGGTGGACCGGCGCAGCGCCTGCGGCGACGACGGGCAGTTCCGCGAATGGGGGTTGCGGCCCGGCGCCATCTGGAGCGAGGAGAGCGAGGGCACGAACGGCATCGGCACCTGCCTGGCCGAATCCCGCCCGCTCACCATTCACCGCGACCAGCATTTCCACGCCCGCAACATCGGCCTGACCTGTGCCGTGGCCCCGGTCTACGACCACCGCGGCCAGCTTGCCGCCGCTCTGGACGTGTCGTCCTGCCGCGACGACCTCAGCGAGGAGATGGTGCGCCTGATCGGCGCAGCCGTGCTGGAGGCCGCCCGCAAGATAGAGGCGCGTCATTTCGCCCAGGCGTTCCCCGGCACGCGCATCGTGCTCGTGACCGACACGGATTGCAGCAACGGGGCACTTCTCGCCATCGGCGACGATGACCTCGTCCTGGGCGCCACCCATGCGGCCCGGCAGGCCTGCGGCATCACCGACGCGATGCTGGAGCGCGGCATGCCGGCCCAGTCCGTCCTGGCGCCGCAGCACGAAAGCCGGGAAGATCTCGAACGCGCCGAACACGGTGTCCTGCAGCGCGCGCTCGCGCGCTGCGGCGGCAACGTGTCAGCGGCGGCAAAGACGCTCGGAATAAGCCGCGCGACATTGCACCGGAAGCTTCGCCGCATGGGACTCGCGCGGCCGGATTGAGACGTGTCGCTGGCCTTGGCTTGGCAAGGTTGCGCAAGCAAGCAAGGCCTTCTTTTTTGAAAAAAAGAAGCAAAAAACTTTTACTTCCTGCGCAGGCTCAGCTGCCTCGATCTACCAGGAGGCACCTTGCTGCTGCAGATGCGACAGGAAGCAAAAGTTTTTTGGTCCTTTTTTTCAAAAAAGGACTGCTTGCTTCCTGTGCGTCAGCCGCAAACGGGGATCAGAGGCGTCACCTGGGCTTGCTGCACACGACGCCCGGCCTCACCGAAACCTGCCGTTACTTCTTGGCTTCGGCGCACGCGTAGCTGTTGATCTCAGCGCCCAGCGCCACTTCGACGATTTTCGGCATCTTCCAAGCCATGTCCAGCTCCTATGTTACGGCACCGGTATGACATACCATGGTGCCGCGCGGCGGTCAATCGAAACCGTATCGGAACGGTCAGCGGTCAGGACTGCAACTTCACCAGCATCGCCTGCGAGCTCGGTAGCTCGATCACCCGTTCCTGCCGTCCTGCCAGGAACGCGTCGAAGGCGGCGCGCACACCGTCCAGATACGAGTAGTCGTGCGTGATGATCACCCCGCCCGGCAGCATGCGCGGGTAGAAGAATTCAAGGCAGGCCAGCGTGCCTGCCTTGAGGTCCACGTCCAGGTGCACGAAGGAGAACCGCTTCTCCGCGACCGGGCCTGCGGTGTCGGGAAACAGCCCGGGGTAGAATGCGACCGCCGGCCGGTCCGACAGATAGGCGCGCACGCCGTCCACCGAAGCGGCGTAATGGCCTTCCCGCATGCGGTCGTGTTCCTGCCGGTCCGGCGCGGGAAGCCCGCAAAACGTATCGAACAGATGCAGGGGCGCGCCGTCGCTGGCCAGGCTGATCAGCCTGGCCGAGCAGCCCTGGTACACGCCCACCTCGGCCATCTCGCCCCCCAGCGCCGCCTGGGCGCGCGCCACGCTATACAGCGTGAAGGCCTCATTGCCGCTCAGCAGCGATTCGCGGCCGCTGCGGGCCCGCCGTATCGTCGCCAGCATGCCGGGCTGCTTGTGGCCGGCCAGGAAAGCCAGTTCCAGGCGGGCCAGCAACCCTATGGAGAGGGAGCGTATCATGCGGCTGCTGGCGATCAGCCGGTGCAGCCTCGCGCTGTTGAACCGGCGCGTCGTGGCTGAGGCCGCCGGGGCAAGATCGCGCGCGCCGAGATGCATGTCGGGAATGGCCGTCTATCCTTCGCAGCGCCTGGGCGCCGGGATGCCGCCTTGCCGGGTGCAACATGCGCCGGGCCGGTTTGGTTTGGTCGAAACGAAGAAAAGCCGCAAAACTGGCGGTAAGGCAGACGGAGCCGCCTATTGCACCACCACCGCTATGGGCGCCGGCGCGTCGCGTATGCTCACCGGAACGCGCCCGGCCGGGTCGCCATCCGCCTGCGCCGGCGCGGCGCCCAGTATCTCCACCCGGGAGGCGCGTATCAGCCGCAGCCCGGGCGCGCTCGGCAGCAGGTTCAGCGGCAGCGCCGCCCCGTACATCAGCGCGGACCACGGGCCCTGGCCGGCGAACAGCGCCACCGTGAAACCGGGCTCGCCTGGCCTGGCGCCAGGGGCGAGCAGGTACTGGCCGGCATACAGCGTGCCCTTGCTGACGATCACGCTGGTGGCTTCGGCCGCCATCCCGTCGATGCGCAGCCGTATGGGCTCGTAGTCGTAACGCAGCAGCTCGCGCATCGTCTGCAACACGTAGGCGCTGCGGCCCAGCACGCGCTTCAGCGGTTTGGAAAGGCGGTGCACCACCTGCGCATCGAGGCCCACGCCCAGCATCTGCACGAACAGCCGGTCGCGCTGGCTGCCGCTGGCGATGCCCGGCCACAGGGCGCGGGTGCGGCCGAACGCCAGGGCGGCCGCCACGGCTTTCGGCGTCGTCGGCAGACCCAGTTCGCGCGCGAGCACGTTGGCGGTGCCGAGCGGAATGACGCCGAGCCGCGCGCCGCCTCCGTCCGCAGCCAGGCCGCCGGCCACCTCGGCGA
>CAXUOA010000338.1:0-2855 GCA_964252625.1 uncultured Acetobacteraceae bacterium
GCGCAAGGCGGGACTGACGCCGCCGGACGCGGCAAGCCTGGCGCCGGACCTGCCGAGCCGCCGCCTGCTGGACCAGCTCGTGCGCGCCGGCATCGTGATACGCGCGCCGGACCGGGTGCAGAAGCGCGACATCCTGTTTCACCGCGACGCGATAGACCACGCCCGCCGCACGCTGGCCCTGCTGCTCACCAGGGAGGGCCTATCGGTGGGTGACATCGGGGCGGCGCTGGGAATTTCCCGCAAGTTCAGCGTGCCGCTGCTGGAGTACCTGGACAGCGTGCACTTCACGAAACGCGTGGCCGAACGGCGCGTGCTGGCAGTGCCGCGCTAGGCGGAGCATACGTGTTTGCGGAGGCGATTGGGGTCTGGTGGCCCTCCTGGTCTTCAAAACCAGCGGCCCGCCTGAAGCGGGCGGTGGGTTCGATTCCCATCCGCCTCCGCCCTCAGGAAACGTTGTTCTGATATATCAGCACGCTGTCAGGTTGACACTTGCGCAGGCAAGCACGGCCTTCTTTTTGCAAAAAGAAGCAAAAAACTTTTGTTTCCTGCGCAGGCTTTGGATGCCTCGATCAATCCGGAGACACCAGGCTGTTGCATTGGGACGCAAAAGTTTCTTGGTCCGCTTTTAAAAAAGGACTGCTTCTTTCACTGTGTCAGGCTGAAAGCTGGTTGGTATTGCAAGCAGATCAGGGGATGCGGATATTTACGCCCAGGCCGGGTCCGTAGACTACCGGCGGTGGCGCGTAATACGGCGGGCTGTAGACCACAGGCGGCGGCGGGTAGTAGCCGCCGCCATAGCCCCAGTGGCGATGCCAGTCCCGGTAATGCCGGTGATCGCCGCGGTCGTCATGGAAACCGCGGTCATCGCGGCGCGGCTGGGCCAAAGCGGGCGCGGCGGCGGCAAGGATGCCAAGTGTCGTGACGGTGGCCAAGGCCGGGCGCAGGCAGGCTCTGAATGGTTGAGACATGGGCAATCTCCTCGGGCGCGGGTTCAGCCTTGCTTGTTCTGTTCGGTTGCCCTGTGCGCATGGGCGAACACCTGGTCGGCCAGCTTTTTCTGGTCGGCGGGCATGGCGTTGTAGAGCGTCTCGAACGCACTGGTGAGCTTCCTCAGGTGGTCGACATGAGCCTGGGCGAACGTGCTGTAGGTCTGCAGGTCCTCCACCGCCGTCATGTCCGAAGCCGACCGGGCCTGTTTGTCGCTGGCCAGCTTCTTCATCGCCTGGGCGTTGTCGCGCATGGTCTGGGCGACCGCCTGCCAGGCGGTCTCTTCGGCGGACGTGATCTTGAGGGAGTCGTGAAGGCGGGTGATGCGCTGGTCGATCGTCTCGTCCGCCATGTCCGCGCCTGCATCGCCCGCACCTACGGAGTTGCTGCTTCTCCGCGTCTCGCCGTCGGTGGTGCTCTGTGCGTTGGCAGCGCGCAACGGGGCCGCCACGAGCAGGGTGGAAAGCGCGGCGGCAGAAAGCCAAACGAGGCGGGTGTGGCGCGTGTGATCAGGATTGCGCATGAGGATTTCCTTCGGGGTCAGCAGCATTGCGGGATCCGGTCGCTGCTTGTGTTGTCTGCTGCATACGTGAGGCCGGGAGCCGGGTTTCTCCGCCGTCGTACCCGAATGGGCGCGACCGGCGGACATGCGAGCGGTGAAGGATTGTTCGTTTTATAATACCCGTTCTGAGCTTGACACTTGCGCAAGCAGGCAAGGCCTTTTTTGAAAAAAGAAAGGCGGCTTCAACTCTGAAACGCATGAACGCCAGCCCGGCCGGCGGCGGCCAGGCGGCAAAAGAAGACCTCAGCGGGGAGAGGTCTTCGATGAGCAAGCATCTGGCGTATGAGCAGCGCTGCAAACAGGCGGCGCTGTATGATCTGGCGTCGCCCGCGTGCAAAAGAAACCCAACGCGCGCCCGCGCAAGATCCTGGGCTATAAGTCGCCCGCTAGGGTCTTCTTGCCGCCTAACCGGCTGGCGGACAGGGCTGCCGTTTATGCGTTCAAAGTTGAATCCGCGGTCTTCTTTTTCAAAAAAGAAGATCGTGCTCGCTTAGGTATAATGCGCGCTGTCCCCGCCCGTCACATCAAGCGTAGCCCCGCTGATCATGCGCGCCTCGTCAGACGCCAGGAACACCACCGCCGGCGCCACGTCTTCCGGCGCGATCCACGGCACGCCGAGCGGCGTCTTCTTGGTCTGCGCCTCTATCACCGTCTTCTCGTCCGCCGCCGCGTCGCCGGTGGGTGTGCCGCCGCTTTCCTTTATGGCGGCGGCGTAGCGTTCCTCGTGGCGCGTCAGCGGCGTGTCGATCAGGCCGGGGATCACCACGTTCACGGTGATCTTGTGCTCGCCCAGCTCCAGGGCCGCGGATTTCATCAACCCGATGATGCCCCATTTGGTGGCCGAGTAGGCGCTGCCGTTCTTGGTGCCGTGGCGGCCCTGCGTGGAGCTGGTCAGGATGATGCGGCCGGCGCCGCGCGCCACCAGCAGCGGGGCAAAGGCGCGCAGGGCGTTGGCGGTGCCCGTCAGGTTCACGTCGATCTGGTCATGCCAGTCGGCATCCTCCATCTCGAGTATGGAGCGGAAGCCCTGGATGCCGGCGTTGGCGAACAGGATGTCCATGCCGCCGAACTCGGTGCGCACCTGCTCGGCCGCGCGCCTGAGTGCCGGCAGGTCACGCTGGTCCAGCGTGATGGCCAGCCATTCCTGGCCGGCTTCGCGCACCAGGCGACCGGTCTCCTCCAGCTCAGGGGTTGCCGCGGGTTTGACGTCCAGCGTGGCGCTGACCGGGCCGCCGATGTCGATGCCCACGATGTCCGCGCCCTCGCGCGCCATGGCCAGCGCGCTGGCCCGGCCGATGCCGCGCGC
>CAXUOA010000339.1:0-2853 GCA_964252625.1 uncultured Acetobacteraceae bacterium
GGGCGGCACCGGCGGCGGCATCGCCTACAACCGCGAGGAGTTCGAGCAGATCGTCTCCTCGGGGCTCAGCGCCTCGCCGACCACGGAGGTGCTGATCGAGGAGAGCGTGCTCGGCTGGAAGGAGTACGAGATGGAGGTGGTCCGCGACAGCGCGGACAACTGCATCATCATCTGCGCCATCGAGAACGTCGACCCGATGGGGATACATACCGGCGACAGCGTGACCGTGGCGCCGGCGCTGACCCTGACCGACCGCGAGTACCAGCGGATGCGCGACGCCTCGATCGCCTGCCTGCGAAAGATCGGCGTGGATACCGGCGGCTCCAACGTGCAGTTCGCGCTGAACCCGGCAGACGGGCGCATGCTGGTGATCGAGATGAACCCGCGCGTCTCCCGCAGCTCCGCACTCGCCTCGAAAGCCACGGGATTCCCGATCGCCAAGATCGCGGCGAAGCTGGCGGTGGGATACACGCTGGACGAGCTGGCCAACGACATCACCAGGACGACGCCCGCCAGTTTCGAGCCGACGATCGACTACGTGGTGGTGAAGATACCGCGCTTCACCTTCGAGAAGTTTCCCGGCACGCCGGCGCTGCTGTCCACCAGCATGAAATCGGTGGGCGAGGCGATGTCGATTGGCCGCAGCTTCGCCGAGGCGTTGCAGAAAGGCCTGCGCAGCATGGAGACCGGCTTCTCCGGACTGGACGAGGTGGCGGTGCCAGGCGACGGCGGCCGGGACGCGTTCCGGGCCGCCCTGTCCGCGCCGCGGCCGGACCGGATATTGATGGCGGCCCAGGCGTTGCGCGCCGGCCTCTCGGTGGAGGACATCCACGAGGCTTGCCGCTACGACCCGTGGTTCCTGCGCGAACTCGAGAAGATCGTGGCCGCGGAACGCACGCTGCAGGCGGACGGCCTGCCGCCCGAGGCCGCTTCGTTGCGCCGGGTCAAGGCGCTCGGCTTCTCGGACAGGCGGCTGGCGGAGCTGACAGGGCAGACAGAGACCGACGTGGCGGCCACGCGCGGCAGGCTCGGCGTGCACCCCGTCTACAAGCGCATCGACACCTGCGCCGGCGAGTTCGCCTCCGCCACGCCCTACATGTATTCGACCTACGAGGGCGGCTGGGGCGAGCCGGTCTGCGAGGCCGATCCCACCGACCGCGACAAGATCATCATACTCGGCGGCGGCCCGAACCGGATAGGGCAGGGCATCGAGTTCGACTATTGCTGCGTGCACGCGGCCTACGCGCTGCGCGATGCCGGCTACGAGACGATCATGGTGAACTGCAACCCGGAGACGGTGAGCACGGATTACGATACCTCCGACCGGCTGTATTTCGAGCCGCTGACGGCGGAAGACGTGATCGCGCTGGTGCGGCGCGAGCAGCAGCGCGGCCGCGTGCTGGGCTGCATCGTGCAGTATGGCGGGCAGACGCCGCTTAAACTCAGCCAGGCCTTGCCGGCCGCAGGCATCCCCGTGCTGGGCACCACCGCGGACGCCATCGACATCGCCGAGGACCGCGAACGCTTCCAGCTCCTGTTGCAGAAACTGGCACTGCACCAGCCGGAGAACGGCATCGCGCGCGCGCCGGACCAGGCCGAAGCCATAGCCGAGCGCGTCGGCTATCCGGTGGTGATACGCCCCAGCTACGTGCTCGGCGGCCGCGCGATGGAGATCGTCTTCGACCGGACGCAACTGCACCGCTACATGCGCGAGGCGGTGCGCGTGTCGGGCGACACGCCCGTGCTGATCGACAAGTATCTCAACGACGCGATCGAGGTGGATGTCGACTGCATCGCCGACGGACGCACCGTGTACGTGGCCGGCGTGATGGAGCACATCGAGGAGGCGGGCATTCATTCCGGTGACAGCGCCTGCTCACTGCCGCCTTACAGCCTCTCGCCCGCCGCCATACGCGAGCTGTCGGACCAGACGGAGGCGATCGCGCGCGCGCTGGGCGTGGTGGGGCTGATGAACGTGCAGTTCGCCATCAAGGACGGTGCGATCTACGTGCTGGAGGTGAACCCGCGCGCCAGCCGCACCGTGCCGTTCGTTGCCAAGGCGACGGGCGTGCCGATCGCCAAGATTGGCGCGCTGGTCATGGCCGGTGCGGAACTCGCCAGTTTCAGGCTGGATGGTTCGGCGATACGGCCGCACGTGGCGGTGAAGGAAGCGGTGTTTCCGTTCGCACGTTTTCCCGGCGTGGACACGATTCTCGGGCCGGAGATGAAGTCCACCGGCGAGGTGATGGGGCTGGACCACAGTTTCGAGCGCGCCTTCGCCAAGGCGCAACTCGGCGCCGGCGTGGTGCTGCCGCAATCGGGCGCGGTGTTCCTCTCGGTGCGCGACGGCGACAAATCGGGGTTGCCCGGCCTGGCAAGGCGCCTGGTGGAGATGGGCTTCACCATCATGGCCACGCGCGGGACGGCCGCGCGCATACGCGAGGCGGGCGTGGATGTCAGGGTGGTCAACAAGGTGCTGGAAGGCCGGCCGCATTGCGTGGATGCGATACGCTCCGGCGAGATACAGATGGTGGTCAACACCTCCCAGGGGGCGCAGTCCACGGCGGACAGTTTCGACATACGGCGCAACGCGCTGACGCACGGGGTTCCGCATTATACGACGCTGGCGGGGGCGCGGGCGGCGGTGCATGCGATCGGGGCGTTGCGCGCCAGGGACCTGGCTGTCGCGCCCTTGCAAAGTTATTTCAAGTAAAGGCAAGGCCTGCTTTTTCGAGAAAAAGAAGCAAGACGCTTTTATCTGCGCTGTCGCGGACTGATGAAACGTACGCTTCAGCGAAGCGCACCCGACGGAGACAAAAGTTTTTTGCTTCTTTTTTTCAAAAAAGAAGGCCT
>CAXUOA010000340.1:0-2852 GCA_964252625.1 uncultured Acetobacteraceae bacterium
TTCTAAGGACTTGTCCTTAGCGGGGTCCAGGGGCAGAGCCCCTGGCCTTCCTTAACTGGCATACATAAAAAAAGCTGCTGGCATCAGCCGCCCTTGACCGCCGCTACATGCGCGTTGATTGCTGTAGCCAACACGGTCAGCGGGACGCCACCCGTCTTGACGATCGCGTCGTTAAAGGCGGCTTCGTCGTATTTTCCGCCCAGCGCGGCCTTGGTCTGCTCGCGCAGGCGCAGCATTTGATTATGGCCCATCTTGTAGCCGCAAGCCTGACCAGGCGCCACGCAGTAGCGGTCGGTCTCGCTCGTCATCGCCGGTGCTGTCTTGCCTGTCTCGGTCGTCAGGAACTGCACGGTCTGTGCGCGCGACCAGCCCATGGCGTGCAGGCCGGTGTCGGCGACCAGGCGGCAGGCGCGGAACTGCTGGGCCTGCAGGTAGCCGATGCGGCCGAACGGGTCCTGGTTGTAGAGGCCGTGCTCGTCCACCAGCTGTTCGGCATACAGCGCCCAGCCTTCGACGAAGGCGTTGAAACCCATCATCGACATGATGAGCGGGATTTCCGCGTGATGCTCCGCCAGATAGGCGCCCTGCCAGGTGTGGCCCGGGATACCTTCATGCGCCGTGAGCGTGGGAAGCTGGTATTTCGGCCAGAGCTTGGTCGATTTGAGGTTGACGTAATAGATCGCCGGGCGGGAGCCATCGAGTGCCGCGAAATTCATGTAGCCGAGGGCGGCGCCGTCCTGGATGTCCGGCGGGACCCGCTTGACGGTGCCGTCCGCCTTCAAGTTCAGGTGGGAGATCTGCGGCATCAGCGGCCGGATGTGGGCGAGCCGGTCGTTGAGGTAGGCGATCAGGGCCGTGCGGCCGGTATCGTCGTCGGGGTAGAGGAAGCGCGGGTCGTGGTTAAGCGCCTGGATGCGCTCGCCGACACTGCCCTGGGTCATGCCCTGGGCGCGCAGGAGAATGTCCAGGCGGGCCTTTATGGCGGCGTTCTGCTCCAGGCCGAGCTTGTGTATGTCGGCGGCGGAGGTGTCCGTGGTGGTGCCCATGCGCAGCGCCCAGGCGTAGAAGGCGTCGCCGTCCGGCAGACGCTGCACGCCGGCGGTGGACGGGGCGTTTGCGGTGGCGCGGGCGAAGGCGGCGATCTGGCGGTCCACGGCGGGATAGAGGGCGGTCTCCACGATCCTGGTGCAGCGGCCGGCCCAGTCGCCTTGCAGGTTTGCGGCGGCGGCGCGGCGGCTCAGCGAGGTGACCAGCGGCTGCTGGGCGGCCGGCGTGGCGCGGAAGCCGCGTAGCTGGATCAGGACGGTGGCAGCGATGAAGTTCGGTGGCATGACGCCGATGGCGGCGTCCGCGGTGCAGCGCTGGGTTTCCTGGTCCACGACGCGGGCGAAGGCGGCGACGCGGGCGAGATAGGCCTCGGCGTCTGCGGTGCTGTGTATCTGGTGGACGGAGTTCAGGAATTCCGGGGTGCTGACGACGCTGCCGCCCTGCTGGCTGATGACGTAGGGCGAGGCACCGCCGCTGAAGCCGGAAGCGGCACCGCCGCCGTAGCGGAAGCCGGTGCCTTCCAGGCCGCGCTCGGTGGCGTAGCGCACCGCGTCCAGGCGTATCTGGCTGGGGCCTGGAAGGGCGGCGCGGTCTATTTGGGCGATCCTGGCGTGCATGTCGCGGATCTGGGCGGCCCATTTGGCGTCGCCGGCGGGGGAGGCGTCGCTGAGCTGGGATTTGAGGGCGGCCAGGGGGCCGGTGTCCACGCCGAGCTGGGTGGCCTGTTCGGGGGAGAGTAGCAGGATCTCGTGGGCGAAGTCGGCGAGCGTGGTGTCGATGGCGGTGTCGTTGGAGGGCGCCGCTGCGCGGGCTGTGCCGGCCAGGGCCGCCGCGGCTACGCCGCTTCGTATGACTTGCCGTCTTGAGATCATGGTGCGCCCTTGCCTTTGGATGGCAAGAGCCTAGCGCCGAAGATGCGGCGGAGGGAAGGCGGGCTGGTCCTGCAAGCGCGTGCACCTGCAGGACCGGACCGCGCATCGATGCAGGCTGGGGACAAAGGTTTTTTGGTCCTTTTTTCAAAAAAGGACTGCTTGCTTACTTGCCTACCTTGTCCTGCGTGCGCGTATCGAAATCCGACGCGTCGTGCCGTTCGTGCAGTTGCGAGGCTGGTTCTCCCATCACGCGGTTCACCATGCGGCCGCGCTGCACGGCGGGGCGCGTGCCGATCGCGTCCGCCCAGCGGATGACGTGGGTGTAGTCCTGCACCTGGAGGAATTCCGCGGCGTTGTAGAGCAGGCCCTTGACCAGGCCGCCATACCAGGGGAACGCGGCGATGTCGGCGATGGTGTATTCGTCACCGGCGAGGTAGGGGCTTTCGGCGAGGCGCTTGTCCAGCACGTCGAGTTGGCGTTTGACTTCCATGGCGTAGCGGTCGATCGGGTATTGTAACTTGTCCGGTGCGTAGGCGTAGAAGTGGCCGAAGCCGCCGCCCAATAGGGGGGCGGCGCCCATCTGCCAGAACAGCCAGCACAGGCAGGCGGTGCGCGCGGGACCGCTGGCGGGCAGAAACGCGCCGAATTTTTCCGCCAGATGGAGGAGGATGGCGCCGGATTCGAAGACGTGCAGCGGCTCGGGGCCGCTTCTGTCCACGAGGGCGGGAATCTTCGAGTTGGGGTTCACGGCGACGAAGCCGCTGGAGAACTGGGCGCCTTCGTTGATGCGGATGAGCCAGGCGTCGTATTCGGCGCCGGTGTGGCCGGCGGCGAGCAGTTCCTCCAGCAGGATGGTGACTTTCACGCCGTTGGGGGTGGCCAGCGAGTAGAGCTGGAACGGGTGTTTTCCGACGGGGAGGGCCAATTCGTGGG
>CAXUOA010000341.1:0-600 GCA_964252625.1 uncultured Acetobacteraceae bacterium
TTTGCTTCTTTTTTTCAAAAAAGAAGGCCTTTCTTGCTTGCCCAAGCGTCAGTCTCACAGCGGGCTAGAATTACGCACATGATTTCCGAACGCCGCCTGCTGCGCGCAGAACCCGATTTCGGCCTGCTGACCAAGCTCTGGCGCATCAATTGGCTGTACGTTCTGCTGCTGTGCGCGCTGGCCGGCTGCGGCTACGTGGCGCTGTATTCCGCCGGCGGCGGGCCGGAGCCGTATGCCTGGCGGCACGGCCTGCGCTTCGGCTTCAGTCTGGTGATGATGCTCTCGATCGCCATGCTGGACATCCGCTTCATCGCGAAGTTCTCCTGGCCGTTCTACGGGCTTGCTTTGGTGCTGCTGGTGCTGGTGCTGAAGATGGGCCATGTGGGCAAGGGCGCGGAGCGCTGGCTGGTGATCGGTCCGTTGCAGTTGCAGCCAAGCGAGATCATGAAGGTGGCGCTGGCGATGGCGCTTGCTTCCTGGTTCAACCGGGCGAGCTGGGCCCGCGTGGGAAACCCGCTTTTCCTGATCCTGCCGGCGGTGGCTGTGTTGTTGCCGGTAGGGCTGATCCTGAAGGAGCCGAACCTTGGCACCGCGTTCATC
>CAXUOA010000341.1:610-2850 GCA_964252625.1 uncultured Acetobacteraceae bacterium
GTCGTGGGGTTTTCAATCTTCGTAGGCGCGGGCATGCGCTTGTGGCAGATGGCGGTCCTGGCGGTGCCGCTGCCGTTTCTGGCGGAGTTCGCCTACAGGCATTTGCATGACTACCAGCGCGCGCGGATCACCACGTTCCTCAACCCGGAAAGCGATCCGCTCGGCGCCGGCTACAACATCATACAATCCAAGATCGCGCTTGGATCGGGCGGGCTGTGGGGCAAGGGGTTCATGCAGGGGACCCAGGCGCATCTGAATTTCCTGCCTGAGAAGCAGACGGACTTCATCTTCTCCATCGTGGCGGAGGAATGGGGCCTGACAGGCGCCCTGGCGCTTTTGCTGTTGCTGCTGACGATCATCCTGGGCGGCATGCTGGTGGCGCTGCGCTGCAGGCACCAGTACGGCAAGCTGCTGGCGCTGGGCATTTCGGTGAACATGTTCATGTATGTGTTCGTGAACGTGGCGATGGTGGTGGGCGCCATACCCGTGGGCGGCGTGCCGTTGCCGCTGGTGAGCCATGGCGGCTCGGCGATGCTGACGGTGATGTTCGCGATGGGCCTGCTGATGTCGGTGCACGTGCACCGCGATGTGGTGTTTACCGACCGGCGGGATGCCTTGGATTGAGGCATGGCCGTCATGTGCGAAGCATCCCGCTTCCGGCGGGCACCGCCGGGCGGCCAGCTTTGCGAACAGGCGCATTCGCCGAGACGATGGATCAGCTCGTCAGTTCCAAGGCGCTTCTGACCGTAAGACAGAGGCTGGCCGCAAGGCGGCCAAGATCGGCCAGCGCGTGCATGGTGTGGATGCCGCTTTCTGCATCGGCGCCGACATGCACTTCGCGGTGGTGCCAGACGCCCCAGCCGCGCACTTTCGTCAGGATCGTCTCGCAGCCGCGCAGCGTGGCCGGCGCGTAGCTCTCGCTCGGCTCGCGCGTCATCACTGCGATCTTGAAGCTGTGCAAATCTCCCGACATGACGAAGATGTTCAGCCCGGCTAGCGGCGCCTGCGTCCTGACCAGGCCGAAGAACGGCGGCCCCTGAACCTCGGGCGGCATACGGTCGACCGCAATGCCGCTCCCACTCTGCGCCAGCGCGCCGTTGAGGCAGGCAAAAATCGCTTCCACAATCGGTTTGTCCGGCGCCTGCGGGCAGAACGGCGCGCGCGCGCCGCGCGGCAGAGGCGGTCTGGCGCAGGGCGGCGAAATCTCGTCGAGATACGTTCTGACCGGAAGCGGCAGAACGGCTGGCCGTTTCCTGATGAACAGGAACTCCCTTTGCACGGCGACGAAGAAATTCGTGGCGTTGAAAGTCGCGTCGGGCGAACCGCCATCGACCGGCGCGGAGACGAAAGTGCGATTTTGCGCCAGCCGTTCCCGTATCGCGGCGTGACAGCTTTGCGCGAACCACGTCTGTATCGCGGTCTCGTCCGCCAGCAGGGAGGAGCGGAACGGCTGCCAGAATGCGTCGTCCCGGTCCTGCACGAGTTGCACGCAGGCGTCGCGCGACAGGATCATCCATTGCGATCCGTGATGCAATCCAGGTGGCGTATCGCCGTGCACGCCCGCCAGTGCAAATCCGCCGACACCCGCCACTTCGACGACGTGGCGCGCGAAGCGGTGGTTGATGTCCGCAAGCGCCGTTCCGTCGAAGTGCGACAAAGGCGTGCAGGCGAGATAGCTCCAGCCCGCCTTCAACGCGGCACGGGTGGCCGCACGGCTACGCAGCGGCAGATGCTGCTCGCTGAGGTAGACGAGGTGTGTCCAGGTTCTTGCTTTGCCGGCACTCCAGGCGGCAAGTTCCAGCATCGCTTCCACCAGGCTGAAACCGCCCCAGCTGCACAGCAGCGGCGGAACCGCAAAGACGTTGTCGTGTGTGGCCGCGAGCATGGCCACCAGTCTGTGCAGGCTGTCGGGTGCCTTGGCGTCCACGTGGTAGAAGAAGAAATCGTCCGCCGACCAGAGGATCGAGAACTGCTCGGCGACCTGCCCGGCATTTTGGTGGCACAGGATTGCGTAGGCGATCGCCTGTTCTGCAGCTGGTGGCATAGACTGGCTTCTGGGCGCTGATGCCATTGTCTTTGACATCAAGCGGTGCAGGAGGCCAGGGGCGTCGTGCGCAGCACGCTCATGCGTGGCGCCCCTGTACCCCCGCTCGCTACAGTCGTTCTTGGTGTCCGCTGCAAAACTCGCTCCGGCGGCTACCAGAGCGAGTTTTGCAACGGACACTTAAAACCTATTTATA
>CAXUOA010000342.1:0-2804 GCA_964252625.1 uncultured Acetobacteraceae bacterium
GGCGGCAACACTGGCCGCCGCCGGGCTGGCCGGCGCCGCCATCGCGTTCACGCCGGAATGGGGTGCCCCGTCCACGATGCAGGCCGGCCTGAACGTGGCCAAGCTGAACGCCGCACTGCGCGACCCCATCTTCCAGCCGACGCGCGGCATGCAGGTCAGCCTGGTGCAGGGCCTCACGCTGGCCAGCATCGGGCAGGGCAGCCACGCCGTGCTGTTCGCCGGCGACAGCCTGCTTTTGCAATACGGCCCGCGTGTCCAGCGCCTGTACGAGACCGGGCAGCTCCGGGCGCGCGTGTATTTCCTCGCCGGGCCGAGCTGCACGCCCATACCGGGCGCCACCCGCACGGACCGTTTCGCCACCTGCAGCGCCCTGCCGCGTGTGGCCGAGGTGCTGATTGCCGAACACCATATCGCCACGCTGGTGCTGGGCGCGTTCTGGGCCATGGACGGCGGCCGCGACACCTTCGTCTCTCGCCACGGCCGGCGCATGCCGATCGACACGCCTGAGGCCCGGGCTGCCGTCGACGCCAATCTGGAGGACTGGGTGCGTGGCCTGACCGCCGCCGGCGTGCATGTCTACCTCATCGGCGCCACGCCGTCGGACAGGCGGTTCAACCCGGCGCTCGTCCTGGACAGGAGCTGGCACGGCTACAGCCTGGATGCGGACCGGCTGCGCGGCGTGCCAACGCATGACCTGCTGCAATCCGCCCAGCCGATCGACCGGCGGCTGCAAGCGGTGGCCGGCCGCACGGGTGCCACAATGCTCGATGTGTTCGCCGACATCTGCGGCACCGGGCCGGTTTGCCCGTTTCTTTTCGCGGACGGCCAGCCGGTGTTCTCCGATGGCCTGCATTTGCGGCCGTCTTTCGTGGCGGACCGGATACGGGTTTTCGATGCGTTGCTGACAAAGTAAGAAAGCAGTCCTTTTTTGAAAAAAAGGACCAAAAAACTTTTACTCCGCTGTCGCGCGCCTGTCCGCAGCCGCCGACAGGGAGGAAAAGTTTTTTGCTTCTTTTTTTTCAAAAAAGAAGGCCTTGCTTCCTTCATGCTCCACACCTCGCGCCTAACCCTACGCCCCTGGCGCGAAGCCGACCTGGCCCCGTTCGCCGCCCACAACGCCGACCCGCAGGTGATGGCCTATTTCGAGCGCACCCTCACACGGGCCGAGACCGAAGCCGCCATCGCCCGTTACACACGTTGCCTCGCACAGGACGGCTTCGGCATGCTCGCCATCGAGCGGAACGCGGACCACGCCTTCATCGGGCTGGCCGGCATACAGCGCATTCTCTACGACGCGTCTTTCACGCCCGCCGTCGAGATCGGCTGGCGCCTGAACCCCGGCGCCTGGGGCCAGGGCTACGCGACGGAGGCGGCGCGGGCGGCCCTGCAGCACGGGTTCAGGCAGCACGGACTGCCCGAAATCATCGCCATAGCCGTGCCGGCCAACACCAGGTCGCTGGCCGTGATGGAACGCATCGGCATGACGCGGGACCTTGATGCGGACTTCGTGCATCCGCAAATGCCGCCCGGGCATCCGTATGCCCGGCACTGCCTGTATCGCATCCAGGCCCCGCAACTGCCGTGAAGAAAGTCACCGGTCTTTCTTCCCGCCACGACAAGGGATTTCACCGCACATGGCCGATTTCACGGGCAAGGTCATCATCGTCACCGGCGCCGGAACAGGCATTGGCGCCGCCGCGGCCCGCCGCTTCGCGGCCGACGGCGCGTCGGTCGTCCTCGCCGGCCGCCGCGCGGACAAGCTCGAAGAACTCGCACGCAGCCTCGCTTCAGACCGCGTTCTGGTCCAGGCGACCGACGTGGCAAAGCAGGCCGACTGCGACGCACTGATCGCGGCCGCCGTCGCGCGCTTCAACCAGATCGACGTGCTTGTCAACAACGCCGGCACCGCGGCGTTCGGCGCCATTGAGGACACCGAAATCACCGAGTATCACCGCATCATGCAGACCAATGTGGACGGCGTGGTGTACTGCATACGCGCTGCCCTGCCGCATCTGCTGAAAACCCGCGGCAACATCGTCAACGTCTCATCGGCGTCCGGCCTGGGCGGCGACTGGGGACTCAGCTACTACAACGCGTCGAAAGGTGCGGTCACCAACCTCACGCGTGCGCTGGCGCTCGAGTTCGGCAATCGCGGCGTGCGCGTCAACGCGGTCAACCCCAGCCTCACGGCTACGGATATGGCCGCCGGCATCACGGCAAATGCCGAGCTGATGGCCAAGTTCGCCGACCGCATCCCGCTCGGCCGGCCCGCGGAACCGGCAGAGATCGCCGACGCCATCGTGTTCCTTGCCGGCCATGACGCGCGATTCATCACGGGGGTGAATCTGCCCGTGGATGGCGGCGTGAACGCGTCGAACGGGCAGCCGCGATTGGCGTAAAAAAGCAGGCAGTTCTTTTTAAAAAGGAGCCAAAGACTTTTGCTCCCATGCTGTCTAAGCCGCTCGTGCACTTTACCGGGCTTCAAATTGCTTGTGCGGGCGCCAGGAGCCTACTGAACGACCTGAAACTCCTCGCTGACCTGCGCCACCGTCATCCCCAATTTGCGTATCGTCGTGTGGTTCAGCATCGCGCCGCCCGCTTCCAGATACATCCACTGGTCCATCACCACGTTCTCGAGCGGATTGCCCGGCGATAGCGCCAGCACCCAGCTCCAATGAAACACACGCCCCGCCGCCTCGCCATCCGCCTCGCCCACAAAGTCGTTAGCCCTCGCCACGAATCGCCCGCACCCCAAACGCCGCAAATGCCAGTCCCGGTGCTGCACCGTCCCGTCGCCCAGGGTC
>CAXUOA010000343.1:0-2797 GCA_964252625.1 uncultured Acetobacteraceae bacterium
GTCCGGCAGGATGGCCGCGATGCGGCTGCCCTCGATCAGCACGCCGTGGCCCGCAAGCCAGGCGCCACCGGCGAGCAGGCTGGCACCGGTGAGGAAGGTGGCGGTCATGGGGTGGGCCGTGATCGGTTTACACCCTTATGCCACGCCGTTACCGTCCGGCGCAGTCTCACGCGAGGAAATCACACATGAGCGTAGCCGACATCGAAACCGCGTTCGGCGGCCGGCTGGAGCAGTTCAGCGAATTGGACGCCAGGCTGAAGTTCGACTTCGGCGACGACCGGCTGTTCATCGACGGCACGCAGAAGCCGGCGGTGATGAGCCACGACGATGGCGACGCGGACTGCACGCTGGTGATCAGCCCTGACGATTTGACGAAGATCATGAACGGGCAGCTGGACGCGACGATGGCGTTCATGACGGGCAAGCTGAAGGTGAAGGGGAACACGGGGATTGCGATGAAGCTGGCTGGTGTTTTGAAGTGAGGAAGGAAGGCCTTCTTTTTTGAAAGAGAGAAGAAAAAACTTTTATCCCCCGCTGGCATCGTCGTGCCGCCTGACCTTACGCGTGCGCGTATTTGCAGAACCGGCGCGCGCCCTTGTGCAGGCGGAGAGACAAAAGTTTTTTGCTTCTTTTTTTCAAAAAAGAAGGCCTTGCTTTCTTTCTTGCATGATCAATACCTACCGCCCCTTCGGCGCCTTCCGTTTCGCCCTCGCGATGATGGTGCTCCTGCAGCACGGTCTTCTTCTGCTCCCAGGCGGAGCACGTGAAACATTCTATCAGCTCGAGCTTGGCGCGGTCGCGGTTGCGGTGTTCTTCGCGCTGTCGGGCTTCATCGTGGCGGAAGCGACCGGCAGTTTCTACGCCGGGCGGCCGGCGGCTTTCCTGACCAACCGGGTGCTCCGGGTGGTGCCGCCCTATCTGGCGGCGCTTGCGCTATCCGTGCTGGTCGACAGCTGGCTGTTCGCCGCCGGGCGCCTGGTGCCGCTCGATGCGCCGGTGATGCTGCCGCCCTGGCAAGGGCGGGTGCTGCTGGCTGCGGTGCTGGAGATCGTGCCTGGTATGCCGGCCTACCGGCTGAGCGGGCAGGATTTCTCGTTCATTCCGTTCGCCTGGACGTTGCGTGTGGAGTTCGCGTTCTACCTGGTGGCGTTCGCCACGTGCTGGCTGATGGTGCGTGGCCAGGCGGCGGTGTGGCGGCGGTCGGTCGGGGCGGCGGCGTTTGCGGCGGGCTATGCGGCGTTCGGCCTGTTTCTGTGGCGGCACTGGCAGTATGGCCCGGCGGGTGGCGGGCTGCAGCTGCTCAACATACCGTTCTTCGCGTTCGGCGTTTGCGCCTTCCTGGCGCTGCAGGACGGCGGCCGGCTGGCGCGCCTGCATCTGCTGTTCGCGGCGGCGCTGGTGCCGGTGGCTTTCGTGCTGTGCGGCGAGCGTGGGCATCCTGTGCTGGCCTGGCAGTTGCCGATCCTGGCAATCCTGTTCGCGGCCCTGCTTCTGCTGGCCCGCGCGCCGTCGCCGCTCGGCTGGATGAAAACATGGGACAGGCGGCTCGGGGAGCTGTCCTACCCCCTGTACATCAGCCACGGGATAGTGCTGACCGTGCTGGCGAGCGTTTCGACCAGGCGCGGGCTGGTGCCATATGCGGTGTCCGTGCCGGTGGCGCTCTGGCTTGCTTCGGCCCTGCATGCGCTGGTGGAGAAGCCGTTGCGGGCGGTTCGGGCTCGGGTGCGCGGGCGGGAGGTTTAAGGAAGCAAGGCCTTCTTTTTTGAAAAAAAGAAGCAAAAAACTTTTCCTCCGCTGTCGCCGAATGAGCAAACTACCGCATCGTCAAATCCGAAATGCTTAATAGTGACTCTGGGTGGCGGGTATCGACCGGAAGAACTGGCCAATTTTTGTAGGCAACCCACGTACGGACACCTAAATATCTGCATGTCGCGGAAGGTAGGAACACAAATCGTATCCAATCCGGACAAAATGGGTCATAATGACTAGTTTATATTAGTAGTATGGCCGAAGCATTTGATGATCTCTCATTATCCCGAGATGTCGATCGTCTCGAGAGATCAATCCAGAAGTGGGCGACAAATCGCCATATCTGGTTTGATTGCGGCTTTAAGACATACAAAGAGCATGTCGATGGAGAGCCCGGCAAAGTTCCTGTGGTGTCGATTATGTATTATAACTCCGACTTCGCTAGCTCTGCACTTTATGGTGATCTAGAGGGAGAATTCTTTGAACTCGTGACCTCGCAGGGCTTTTTTTACGAGGACGTGGCCTGGAACAATCTTCATTTTTACCCAGAAGGCGGATCTCGTTGCGAAGCTTACGCTAATTATTATCATTGGGAATGGATTTGCGGCTTAGTTCAACCTGATTTTGCTGACATATATGAAGAGCTCTACGGCCATTTCGCGCAATACCCAGCGGACCTTCACCGCCTTCATTGGCGGGAATTTGAGGTATTGCTGTCGCGCATATTCCAGGCGCAAGGATTTGTCACGGAGATGGGACCAGGGAGTGGAGATGGCGGCGTGGATATCCGTTTCCTACAACGCGACCCGATTGGGGACGTTCTTACCTTAGTTCAAGCCAAGAAGTACGCGCCAAAAAATAGGATCGGTCTCGAAGCCGTTGCAGCGCTCTCAGGAATCGCAGGTGTGGAGAGGGCACAACGAAGCGTCTTCGTGACAACGTCTTCATATCAGCCCGCCGCAAAAAAGTTTGCTGCACGCACATCGGGCGCTCTAGCAGGCTGCTGAAAAAGCGTCGTCTGGTTGGCGGGTTTGTTTGGCTGAGCAAG
>CAXUOA010000344.1:0-2797 GCA_964252625.1 uncultured Acetobacteraceae bacterium
GCGTGCGAGATCTCGCCCACGCTCTGCCCCACCCGGACCACCGCACCCGCCGCCGCGCACTCCGCCAGCAGCATCGCCACGATCTGCCGCGCCGGCCCGTCGCAGAACAACTGGCCCAGCCCCTTTTCGTGCCAGCCGATCCGGTGGCGCTCCACCAGGTCCAGAAAGTCGCGCGGCGTGTAGCGCGCCAGCGCAGACCGGGCGAAATGCGTGTTTTCCGAAAAGAACCGCTCCGCCACGCATCCGGTGTTGGTGAAGTTGCAGCGCCCGCCGCCGGAGATCAGTATCTTCTCCCCCGCCTGCCGCGCATGGTCCACCACCAGCACGCGCCGCCCCCGCCGGGCGGCCGTCATCGCGCACATCAGGCCGGCCGCGCCGGCGCCTATGATCAGGACGTCGAAATTTTCCACGATGCAGGTGCAGGTGTCCTGGGCAAACCGGGAAAGCAAGCAGTCCTTTTCTGAAAAAAAGAAGGGCGGGGCCAGGTTTCGGGGCGAACACCTCGATCAGGAGTGCTGCAGCCCTCGACGCGCGACCGTCGCTCGGCCGTCCGGCCTGTTCAAGGCCCAGGCCGCCTTCGGCGGTGGCTGCGCGAGCCTTGAGCAGTCCGAACGGCCGAACGGAGGGCTGACATCGAAGAAAACCAAACACTGCAGCCGGCTGGCATCAGCGTTTCAGTGCAGGAGGTGTCTGCCCTGAACGTGAGTCCGCCGACTAAAAAACCTCCGCTCCTTCCATCGGAAACAGTCGTTGCTGTCCCGACAGGCCCACACGCCTGGCACGGCGGACAGACAAAAGTTTTTTGCTTCTTTTTTTCAAAAAAGAAGGCCTTCCTTCCTGATGCCCCTGAACCGAGACCTCGCTTTGCGCGCCGTGGAACAAGGCGCCCGCGGCTATTTCGCCGATCGCCGCGCCCGCGTCGCCCCGTTCGTCACCGCCCATTTCTCCCTGCCAGGCACCCTCGCTTTGCATCGCGCCGCCCTGGGCTGGGACATCCTGAAAGCCCCGCTCAACCTCACCCTCGCCGCGCCGCAGATCGCCCTGCACCTCACCGCCGCCGCCATACGCAAGCTCGGCGCCAAACGCCTGGCCACCCGCCTGCACCGCTCCCTCATCCTGCCCACCGCCGTCACCCGCCAGGTGGAATGGCTCATCCAGACCGAACTCCTGGAGCTGCCCTACACCCAGCCGAACCGCCAGAGCAGCCGGGACGCCCTGGCCGACGCCATACTCGCCACGCCCGACCTGCAAGCCGCCCTGACCGCCGCCCTTCCCGGCCTGGCCTCCCACAGCGCCGACCCCGCCTTCCAGGCCCGCCTCGCCGAAGCCCTGCAAACCTACGGCCTCTCGCGCGCCGCCGCCGCCGAGATCACCACCGGCCTGATGAACCTCGGCATCGGCGCCCTCACCCTCAACAAGCTTACCCCGGGGGCCGCCACGCTCGGCCCTGCGCTGGCCGGCCTCATGGCACACCAGACCGCCATAAGCGCCTTCCCTCTTGGCGCCTCGCTCGGCAGCGCCTGGTACAGCCTGTTTCCGGTCGGCCCCACCGCCGGCCTGCTCGCCGCCACAACCGGCACCGTCATGCTCGCCGCCACCACCTTCGCCGCCTTCGCCGGCGTGGTCTCGGACCCCATCCAGACTGCGCTCGGCCTGCACCAGCGCCGCCTCACCCGCCTTGTCGACGGCCTGGAGCGCCAGTTCTTTGACCCGACCGCGTCAGGGTTCGCGGTGCACGACCACTACGTGGCCCGCCTGCTGGACGTGTTCGACATGCTGGGTGCGGCGCTGCGCCTGGCGGGGGTCTGAAAGTAGGCAAGCAGTTCTTTTTTGAAAAAAAGAACCAAAAAACTTTTGCTCCGCTGTCGCCGGTTGTGACGGCGTTTTGGCCCAGGCTGCACGCCCGGGCGCTCTGGGACAGTGGGCTGCCTATTGCGGCTGCGGCATGCCCGGCGTCATCGGCATCCCGCCAGGCATCGCCGGCATCTTCGGCATCCCGCCCGCGCCGAACGCCGCCGCGTTGCTTGCCGCCACCTGCTTCACGTTGGCCGCCATCTGCTGGCACGTCGCAGCCTCCGTCGCGTGCCCCTTGGACGCCATGTCGGACAACGAAATGCTCTGCCCGTTCGCCGCGATCGTCCCCGTCTTGCCCGTCGCCTCTGCCGCGGCCGTGGACCCGCCATAGGCAGGCAGCCGCGCGATCACGCCCTGCTGCGCCAGCACTGCGCTGCCGTCCGTGTAGCCCTGCGCGTGGCAATATTCCAGCACACCCAGCTGGTTGGCCGCGCTGTCATGCGCCATCGCCATCATGTCCGTCTGCGCCGCCGCCAGCACCGGCAGGCAAAGGCCCGCAGCAACTGCCAAACCAAGCCGCATCGTCTCGCTCCTGTTATAACCTGCAGCATAAACTCGTCACGGCCCTGCAAGGTTCCGGCTCCGGACGAACACATACCGTCCGCCCCACATGCAGCCCCGGGACGCTGCACAAATTCCGCTTCATTTTTTCCCGGAACAAGCCTTGTCTTGCGTCCCGGATCCAACCCGCACAGGACAGACATGCGCAAGCGCACCCTAGCCGCCACCGCCATCCTGACCACCGGCCTGTTCGCTCTCTACGCCTGCAGCGAGCGCGCCACCCTCCCGCTAGCCGCCGGCATCGGCCCGAACCCGCAACTCCCCCCGCCGCATCCCGGCCTGCTCCCCACGGTCAACGTCGCACCCGCCAAAGGCTGGCCCCCTGGTGTCACCCCGGTCGCCCCCGGCCTCGCCGTCACCGCTCTCGCCACCGGCCTCACCC
>CAXUOA010000345.1:0-2757 GCA_964252625.1 uncultured Acetobacteraceae bacterium
GAAGGCCTTCTTTTTTGAAAAAAAGAAGCAAAAAACTTTTGCTTCCTGCGCAGGCGCAAGTGCCTTGATCAATTCAAAGGCAGCTTGCTGCTGCGAATGCGACGGGACGCGAAGTTTTTTAATCCTTTTCAAAGAAGGACTGTTTGCTTTCACTGCGTCAGCCTCAAGACTGATTAGTATCAGTCTGCGCAGGGAGCAGAAGTTTTGCTTCTTTTTTTCAAAAAAGAAGGTTTTTCTTGCTTGCCCAAGCATCGACCTCGAACCGCATTGGTGTGAGCCTTTAGGGGCGGTCCGGCTGACCGCCGATGTCCGTCTGAAAAGGCAACTGACAGCATGGCGGTAAGCCAATGTGCTGCGCCCAAAGATCGGACGCCTGAAGCTCCTGTGGCGTGTCACCAAACGGCTGCTGCCTTGCATGCGGGTCGGCCTGCATTGGGGCCCGATGACCGCTGACGACGATTTTCTCGACCTCGCCGGAGAACCTGGGTAGCACCGATTGCTGCGACTGGATGTCTAGCCTGTGCAATGCCGGCTGCAGGGTGAGGCCTGGCTGAGGCTGCGGGAACAGGGCGGCTGTGCACGGCGCCAGGAAAACCGGCAAGGTGAGCACACGCAGGGAAAAACATCGGCTGAGCACCCTGCATCGCCGCCCATGGCCGGGCGGCGGTGCAGGGTGGATCAACACCGGGATCAGGGTTTAATAGCCTGGGGCGTAGCCGTAGGGAGCATAGCCATACGGAGCGTAGTACGGCGGATACACACCCACGCCGAAGCCGACGCCGCAGCAATATCCGTAACCGCCACGGAAGCCGTAGCCGCCATAGCCGTAGCCGCCCCGGAAACCATAGCCGCCGTAACCGCCGCGGAAGCCATAACCGCCACCGTAGCCGCCGTGGAAGCCGCCGCCGTAACCACCACGGAAACCGCCGCCGCCACCACCGTGGAAGCCGCCACCGCCGCCGTGAAAACCGCCACCGCCGTGAAAGCCGCCACCGCCGGCACGCTGCGCCTCAGCTGGTGCGGCGGCCAGGGTCAGGGCGCCTACGGCAGCCACCGCCATCAGGCCGTTACGCAAACTGAATGCTGGAATCTTCATCATCGCCTTGCTCCTTACTGGATGCTATATGGTCCAGGCCTGTGTTCAGATCATGGCCTTGGCATCACGCCTTCGTGCGCGTTGATGCTTGCCGCCACACGCAATCCGGAAGGAACATCGACAATGGAACTCAGGACGGTCTTGCGGGACGCAATCCTGGCATTTTCCTTGGCGGGGATCGCCTGCCTGCATCCTGCCTTTGCCGCCACGGATTCCGCACTGTCCACAGCCGTGCGCTCGCCTGCACGCGACGGCAAGTTCGTGGCCCGCGACGCTGTACGGCACCCGGCCGAGGAGCTCGCTTTCTTTGGGCTTCGGCCGGATGCGAACGTGGTTGAGGTCTGGCCGGGCGGCGGCTACTGGACCGAGATACTGGCGCCGTATCTGGCGGCGCACGGCACCTACACCGTGGTTTTGCCGGAAGACAAGCCGGCCGAGGCGGGAAAGACCACGTTTAGGCAGAAGTTCGCCGGCAAGCCGGGCTATACGCATTTGCACTTCACCACGCTGGACAAGGGCGAGATGGACATCGCGCCGCCGAACTCGGCGGATTTCGTGCTGACCTTCCGCAACCTGCATAACTGGATGGGTGACGGTTACGCCGACGCGGCGTTCATCGCGTTCTTCCGTGTGCTCAAGCCGGGTGGGATTCTCGGTGTGGAAGAACACCGCGGCCTGACCAGCGAGCCGCAAGACCCCAAGGCCGATAGCGGCTATGTCCGACAGGATTACACGATCGCGCTGGCGCAGAAGGCCGGCTTCGTTCTGGCCGGCTCGTCCGAACTGGCCGCCAATCCCAAAGACACCAAGAAGTGGCCGAAAGGCGTCTGGACGTTGCCGCCCAGCTTCGAGATGGGTGCCGTGGACCATGCGAAATACGCGGCGGTCGGCGAGGCGGATAATTTCATCCTGAAGTTCCGCAAACCGTAAGAAGCACGCAGCCGGGTCTTGGTCCCCGTCGGCGCGTGCCGATGAATCCCCGACAGGGGCCGAAGTCCTTTGCTTCTTTTTCTCGAAAAGAACGCGCCCCGCATGCGCTACGCCGACCTCGCCTTGCTGCTCGTTCCAGCCGGCCTCGCCATCGCCTGGCTCTGCGGCGTTCGCGGGCTCAGCACGCGCGGCATCCTCACCGCCCTGCTCCTCCTCGCGGCGCTTGCCGCCACCCTCGTCTGGCTGGGCGAAGCGCGCAGCTTCCACGGCCGTTACGAGCCCGCCCATCTCTCCGGCGGCCAGGTCGTCACCCCCACGCCGTGACCGGCTTTGCCGCCCTCCTCGCCAGCCCGGCACTGCGTCCCGTCCTGGACGCCCTGCCGCGGGCGCGGCTCGTCGGTGGCTGCGTGCGCGACACACTGGCCGGCCGCCCTGTAGCCGACATCGACATCGCCACGCCCGACGCCCCCGAGCACAGCATGGCCGCTCTGGACAGAGCCGGCCTGCGTGTCATTCCGACCGGCCTCGCCCACGGCACGCTGACCGCCATCAGCCAGGGCCGCCCGTTTGAAATCACCACGCTCCGGCGTGATACGCAGACCGACGGCCGCCACGCCAGCGTCGCCTGGACCAGCGATTTCGAGGAGGACGCAGCCCGGCGCGACTTCACCATCAACGCCATGTCGCTGGACCGGTCCGCCGCGGTGCACGACTATTTCGGCGGCGCCGCG
>CAXUOA010000346.1:0-1706 GCA_964252625.1 uncultured Acetobacteraceae bacterium
AGTCCACCGTTTGTAGCGTCAGGCGGATGACGCAGAACACGCGCTGCGCTTCCGCGTCGGTGGCGTCCGGCGTCCGGTCGTCCGGCCCGGAGAGCCTGGTGCCGGGGCCGGGCCGCACCCGGTAAGTGGCGCGGGTCTGCTCCCGCAGGCCGGCCCAGGAATTGTCAGCCACCGCATCGCCCACGTGCAGGCTGACCGAGCCGGACGCGCGCAGCTGGATGCGGCTGGCCGTATCCCATCCGTGCAGCGTCGCCGCCGGGTTCGCCAGCAGCTCGGCATGCTTGGTGGAACGGACGTCCGTGTGCACATCCAACGCCAGCCCGGCAAAGCGGCGCAGCACCACTGTGCGTATCTGCGGCCGGCCGTCCAGGCCGACCGTGCCCAGCGCCAGGTTACGCCAGGGGCTGCCCGGGTCGCCGGCGCCTTCGGAAAGGTGACGGGCCCAGTCGGGAAATTGCGCGGCCAAAGCAGGCTCCTGTTTCACAGCGCCTATAGGCGGCTAACCGCCGACTAGGCGGGAAAATTTTTTACTGCTTTCAAAAAAGCAGGCCTTACTGGCTTGCCCTTGCCAGATCGCCACAAGGCAGCAAAACACACCCGAATAGCTGATTTGAAGGACCGCCACACATGGAACGCGTAGAAGCCAGCGGTTTGAAGGTCGCCCGCGTCCTGTATGATTTCGTCTCCAACGAGGCGGTGCGCGGCAGCGGCCTGTCCGGCCCGCAATTCTGGCAAGGCTTCGCCGCCATGCTGGCCGACCTGGCGCCCAGGAACCGCGCGCTGCTGGACCAGCGTGACGCCTTGCAGGCCAGGATCGATGCCTGGCATGTGACCAACCGCGGCAAGCCGTTCAGCCAGGCGGAATACGAGGCTTTCCTGCGCGAGATCGGCTACCTGCAGCCCGAGCCGCCGCCCTTCGCCGTCACCACCGCCAACGTGGACGCCGAGATCACCAAGGTGGCCGGCCCGCAGCTGGTGGTGCCGATCTCCAACGCCCGTTACGCGCTGAACGCCGCCAATGCCCGCTGGGGCAGCCTGTATGACGCGTTCTACGGCACGGACGCACTGCCCGAGACGCCCGGCGCCGAGCGCGGCCGCGGCTACAACAAGGCGCGCGGCGCCCAGGTCATCGCCCGCGCCCGCCAAGTGCTGGACGAGACGGTGCCGCTGTCCGGCGGTGTCTATGCGGACGCCACCGCCTACGCCGTGCTGGACGGCAAGCTCACCGTGAGCACGGCAAAGGGCGCGCTGCATCTGGCCATTCCGGCCCACTTCGCCGGCTACCAGGGTGATGCGTCCGCGCCCACCGCCATCCTGCTGGTGCAGAACGGCTTGCATCTGCTCATCAAGATCGACCGCACCTCGGACATCGGCCGCGAAGACCCTGCCGGCATGTCCGACCTGGTCCTGGAATCCGCCGTCAGCACCATCATGGATTGCGAGGACAGCGTCGCCGCCGTGGACGCCGCCGACAAGGTGGAAGTGTACCGCAACTGGCTGGGCCTGACCCAGGGCACGCTGTCGGCCGTGTTCACCAAGGCCGGCCAGCAGCAGGACCGCTGGCTGGAGCTGGACCAGACCTTCACCGCGCCCTCCGGCGGCCGCCTCACGCTGTCCGGCCGCAGCCTGATGCTGGTGCGCAATGTCGGCCACCACATGTACACGGATGCCGTGCTGCTGCCGGACGGCTCCGAGATCCCGGAGAC
>CAXUOA010000346.1:1716-2755 GCA_964252625.1 uncultured Acetobacteraceae bacterium
CCGGACACCATGCTGGACTGCGCGATCACGGCGCTGATCGCCACGCACGACCTGCGCGGCATGCCGCGCCTGCGCAACAGCCGCACCGGCTCGATGTACATCGTGAAACCCAAGCTGCACGGCCCGGCGGAAGTGGCGTTCGCCTGCGAGCTGTTCAGCCGCGTCGAAGACATGCTGGCGCTGCCGCGCCGCGCGTTGAAAATGGGCATCATGGACGAGGAACGCCGCACCAGCGCCAACCTGGCCGCCTGCATCTTCGCCGCGAAAGACCGCGTCTTCTTCATCAACACCGGCTTCCTGGACCGCACCGGCGACGAGATGCACACGTCGATGGAAGCCGGCACCATGGTGCGCAAGAACGACATGAAGAACACCGCCTGGTTGAAGGCATACGAGGACCAGAACGTCGATATCGGCCTGGCCAGCGGCCTGCGCGGCCACGCGCAGATTGGCAAGGGCATGTGGGCCGCGCCGGACCGCATGGCGGAAATGGTGAGCGTGAAGATCGGCCACCCGAAAGCCGGCGCCAACACCGCCTGGGTGCCGTCGCCGACCGCGGCCACGCTGCATGCGCTGCACTACCACATGGTCGATGTCACCGCCCGCCAGACGGAGCTTGCCACCCGGCCGCGCGCGAAACTCTCGGACCTGCTCACCATCCCCGTCGAAGCCAGCAACTGGGCGCCGGACGACGTGCGCCAGGAACTCGACAACAACGCGCAATCTATCCTCGGCTACGTGGTGCGCTGGGTTGACCAGGGCGTCGGCTGCTCCAAGGTGCCGGACGCGCACGACGTGGGCCTGATGGAAGACCGCGCCACGCTGCGCATCTCCAGCCAGCACATCGCCAACTGGCTGCACCACGGCGTGGTGACCCGCGCGCAGGTGGAGGAGACCCTGCGCCGCATGGCGCTCGTCGTGGACAGGCAGAACGCCGGCGATCCGAGCTACACTCCCATGGCGCCCGCCTATGACGGGCCGGCCTTCCTGGCAGCATGCGACCTGGTGTTCCAGGGGCGCGAGCAGCCGAACGGGTATA
>CAXUOA010000347.1:0-2745 GCA_964252625.1 uncultured Acetobacteraceae bacterium
CCGACAGGGAGCAAAAGTCTTTTGCTTCTTTTCTTCAGAAAAGAAGGCCTTCCTTGCCTTCACTGCGCCACCGGCTTGTGCACGAACTGCAGCGTGTAGGCGCGCTTGTAATCCATGCTGGACGGATACAGCCCCGCCTGCACCATCTCGGCGAAGAAATCCTGCCAGCGCAGGTCCGTCATCACCCCTATCCCGCCCGTCTCCGCGTCGCCCGACTCCACGATGCCGTGCGAGCGCAGCGCCTCCCGCCCGTAATCCAGCAGAGCGTCGGTCATGTCCGGGTTGGCCTGCTTGATCAGCGCATTGCCTGCCGCGGGGTCGCTCTCCAGGTAGGACTGCCAGCCCTCCGCTGTGGCGTCGATGAAACGCTGCACCAGGCCAGGGTTGCCGTGCACCAGGGCCTGGCTGGTGGTGATCAGGCTGGCGTAGCCGGTGAAGCCGGCGTCCGACAGCAGCAGCACCACCGGATCGAAGCCGGCCTGCTGCTTGATCAGGAACGGCTCGGAGCCGAGATAGCCCTGCTGGATCGCGTGCTTGTCCGCCAGGAACGGCGCCAGGCTGAAGGCATAGGGGCGTATCTGGTCGTCCGTGAAGCCGAACTTCTGGCGCATGAAGTTCCACCAGCCGACCCGGGTGTCGGCACCTATCATGATCGGCTGGCCCTTCATCGCCAGGAAGCTGTCATTGCCCACGCCGGGATGGGCGATGATCACCGAGGGGTCCTTCTGGAACATCGCGGCCACCGCCACGAACGGCAGGTCCTCGCGGGCGAAGTTCAGCGCGATGAAGCTGTTGCCGGCGATGGTGAAATCCAGCCTGCCGCCGAGCAGGAGCTGCGCCTGGTTCACCTGCGGGCCGCCCTGGCGGATGGTCACGTCCAGGCCGTGCCTGGCGTAGATGCCCTTTGCGATAGCCTGGTAGTAGCCGCCGTACTCGGCCTCGGCCAGCCAGTCTATGCCGAAGGTGATCTTGTCGGCGGCTCGAAGCGGCGACCATGCGAAGAGGAAGACAAGAAAGAAAGCAGTTCTTTTTTGAAAAAAAGAACCAAAAAACTTTTGTCTCCGCGCCTGCATCAAGGTGCGTGCCTGGCGGGACAGGGTCGCCGTTGCACTGGAGATCTTTCGCGGCTTGCTTTGGGCGGTCATCGGTCTATCCCGGCGGGCTAGCGCGCAAACTGACGCAATCCGGCGCGGAAGGAAACGGCTCGCCATGGCTGACGCACGTATCAAGGCCGGCCTGTGGGTGTCGGCGGCACTCCGGCTGGCGTTCAACGATGGGCGCGGCGGCGCCGTTCTGCGGCGCGGCGACTCCGACGCCGGCGGGCTGCTGGTGGTGCTGCGCGGCGCGGCGGGACTGTGCGTGCTGAGCCAGGTGAGTGCGGCGGACGGCGAGCCGGCCTGGATGCGCGCCACAGGTGCGGCGCCCGTGGCGCAGGACGTGGCCGATGCCTATGTGGACCGGCAGGTAGGCCGCGACCCCGATCTGTGGGTGGTGGAGTTCGACGCGCCGGACTATCTGCCGCCGTTCGACGGCCGGATCGTCTAGGCCGCAGCGTACAGGTCGGACGGGAGAGCGGTTCAGCGTGGCACACTCCGTCGTCGTCTTCTGCGGCTCCCGCCAGGGCCGCGATCCTGCCTGGCTGGCGGCGGCAACCGCGCTGGGCCACGGGCTGGGGCGGGCCGGCATACGGCTGGTATACGGCGGCGGCCGCGTGGGGCTGATGGGCGCGGTGGCCGATGCGACGCTGGACGCCGGCGGCACGGTGCTGGGGGTGATCCCCGAGTTCCTGACGCGCATGGAGGTGGCCCATACGGGCCTGTCCGCGCTGGAGATCACCGAGAGCATGCACACGCGCAAGCGGCGCATGTTCGATTGCGCGGACGCGTTCGTGACGATGCCCGGCGGCCTGGGGACACTGGACGAGACGGTGGAGATAATCACCTGGCGCCAGTTGGGGCTGCACGACAAGCCGGTGCTGATCTGCAATATCGGCGGCTGGGCGGACGGGCTGCTGGGCGCGTTCGAGGCGGCAATCCGGGATGAATTCGCTTCGGAAAGCGCGCGCGGCCTCTACGAAATTGTTCCGGATGTAGCGGCGGTGCTGGACCGGCTGCTTGCCCTGGCGCCCGCACCGGTGGCGGATGGTGGCCTTGCGGCTGAAGCGTAGAAAACAAGCAGTCCTCTTTTGAGAAGGACCAAAAAACTTTTACTTCCCCGCGTCTGCACCAGCCGGATGAATTGAAACGATCGAGGCGGCTGTGACGGCGTGCAAGGAAGAAAGGCCTTCTTTTTTGAAAAAAAGAAGCAAAAAACTTTTGCTTCCTGCGCAGACTCAGATGCTTCGGTTGATCCTGAGGCACCGGACTGCTGCAAATGCGACGGGAAGCAAAAGTTTTTTGGTCTTTTTTTTCAAAAAAGGACTGCTTGCTTCCTGTGCATCAGCCGCAAGACTGGCTGGTAAAAGATTCCAGGCCAGCGTCCGTCAGCTTTCCGCTTTCCGCTTTCCTGAAACAACGAAGGCCCCGGAACTGTGTCCCGGAGCCTTCGCATTGTGTGACGGCTTCAGCGGCCGTCTCGCTTGTGGGATTAACCCGCGGAGGTGACCCCGGCAGTGTTCATCCACGTCGCGACGGCGCTCGGCTTCATGACACAATGAGACACTGGATCACCTCCTTTCGGTTGTTACAGACGTATACGAGGGGATTGCCACCCGGGTCGTCAAGGGAAAAACACCGCCAGGCGGAG
>CAXUOA010000348.1:0-2743 GCA_964252625.1 uncultured Acetobacteraceae bacterium
GCGTGGCGCCCGGCAGCCAGGCGGCAGCGGTGGTGAACACCGCCGAGAGCACCGCCAGCGCGATGAACTCGCCGGCGACGCCGAAACGCTCGCCCGTCATGGGAAGCAGGATGTTGATGAGGACGTAGAGCATCGTCTGGCAGGCGATGCCCACGGAGATGGCGCGCGCCGGATGCGTAGTCCGGCCGGCAGCAAGGTTGAGCGCGGTGTTGGCAAGCCCGAAGCCCAGGCCGCAGGCGAGCCTGCCGGCGAACAGGGGCGCCAGGCTGCCGGTGGCGGCGGAGGCCGATTGTGCTGCGACCACGAGCGCGCCGGCCACGAGCAGCAGCAGGCGCGGGCTGAGGCTGGCCACGCGCGGCGCTACCAGGAACATCGCACCCGCATAAGAGAGCGTCTCGACCATGGTCCAGACGCCCATCTGCACGGGCGTGAAGCCGTACCGGTCCATCAACCCGCCGATCAGGAAGGTCGTGAAATTGTTGCCGATATGGGCGGCGGCGGTGGCGGCGCCGATGGCGATCAGCAGGCGGAAGCTGTCCTGACGCGCCGGTCCACCCTCCAGCCTCCGGGCCATTGCAGGCGTGGTTTCCACAACGACGGCCTTTTCTTGACACCTCCGTAATATCAGTCTTCTCTTGGCAAACAAGCATTCTCTGCAGCGTTTCTGGCGGAGGCGATAAGACAGGCTTATGTCATCCCGGTTCAACAGGCTGCCGGTTCGCGCGCTGATCGTCTTCGAGGCGGCGGCACGGCATGGCCGTTTCACCACCGCCGCCGACGAGTTGCTGATGACCCAGGCTGCGGTGAGCCAGCACGTGGCGCAGCTGGAGGCGGAACTGGGGGTCAGCCTGTTCGTCCGGCGGCACCGCGGGGTGGAGCTTACCGCAGGCGGCGTGGCGTTCCTGCCCAGCGTACAGCAGGGACTGAAGACGCTGGCGGATGGCGTGGCGTCCGCACGGCGGCATGCCGGTGGCAAGACCCTCCAGATCCTCACCGACCACGGTTTTGCCGGCGGCTGGTTGATGGGCCGGCTCGGGAGACTCGGCGACATTCTGCCCGGCGTGGAAATCTGCGTGGCCACGACGCAGGCGCCGCTCGAGGAGACCGACGCCGCCTTCGACCTGTCCATCATGTTCGGCGGCGGGGAGTGGTCCGGCCTGCGGACGACGTTGCTGTTCCGCGAGGCGGTCTATCCCGTGTGCACACCCGGCTACCTGGAAGCCCGGGGCCTGCTGCGACCGGGCCTGTCACGCGAGCAGGGGCCGCAGACAGTGCCGCTGGCGCCGGCGCAGCTCATGGAACTCCGGCTGCTGCATCTGCGCGACACGGCCGACCGGCGCTGGTTCAGCTGGACGGATTGGTTCGATGCGCATGGCATTGCACTCGCGCCGGGGCGGCAGGAATTCAGCTTCGGCAACGCGCAGCTCGTGCTGCAGGCCACGCTGCTTGGCCAGGGCGTGAGCATCGGCTGGGAGCCGATGATCGACGACCTCGTGGACAGTGGTGCGCTGATACGGCTGGCTACCAAGCCGCTGCGCAGCCGGCGCGGCTACTTCGTCGCCGAACATGTCGACCGGCCGTATTCGGCCAACGTCGAAACGCTGAAGACCTGGCTGCTTGCCCTCGGCACGGGCCAGGAGCTGCCACCTTTCACCTGCCCGGAACGGAGCGCCGCATGACCCAGGCCACGAAACCCTATCCGAACATGCCCGATCCCGCCGCCGGCCTGGACGTGGTGGCCGTGGCCGGCCGGATCGGCGCCGAGATACGCGGCGTGACGCTGTCCGCGGGGCTGGACGATGCGACGATGGCCGCGCTGGGCCGCGCGCTGGTGCGCCACAAGGTGCTGTTCTTCCGCGACCAGACGCATCTGGACGATGCCGGGCACCAGGCGTTCGGCAAGCGCTGGGGCATGCCGGTGACGCATCCGACGGCACCCGACCAGAAAGGCGACTTCCTGCTGGAACTCGACTCGCGCCACGGCGGCAAGGCCAATGTCTGGCACACCGACGTGACGTTCATGGCCGCCTACCCGTCGGCGTCCATCCTGCGCGCGGTGGCGATCCCGCCCGCTGGCGGCGATACGATGTGGGCGAACACGGTGGCGGCCTATGAGCACCTGCCGCGTCCGCTGCAGGCGCTGGCCGACGCGCTGTGGGCGGTGCACAGCAACGATTACGACTACGCGGTGAACATGACCGAGCAGGATGGCGATCTCGACGCCTACCAGGCGGCGTTCATCTCGACCGTGTTCGAGGCCGAGCATCCGGTAGTGCGCGTGCACCCCGTCAGCGGCGAGCGCGCCGTCGTGCTGGGCAGTTTCTTCAAGCAGTTCGTGGGGCTGAATTCCTCGGATTCGCGGCGGTTGTTCGAGATACTGCAAGGCCACATCACGCGCGCGGAGAATACCGTCCGCTGGGGATGGCGCGCCGGTGACGTGGCGATCTGGGACAACCGCGCGACGCAGCATTACGCGATCGACGATTACGGCACGCAGCACCGCGTAGTGCGCCGGGTGACGATACAGGGGGACGTGCCGGTCTCGGTCGACGGGCGGCGTAGCAGGCAGCTCAGGCCGGCTTCGGTGCCGGATCTGCGGGTGGTGGGGATGTAAGGAAGCAAGGCCTTCTTTTTTGAAGAAAAGAAGCAAAAAACTTTTACTCCCTGTCGGCGACTTACCGGATAGGTCCGCGACAGCGGAGTCGAAAGTTTTTTGCTTCTTTTTTTCAAAAAAGAAGGCCTT
>CAXUOA010000349.1:0-2737 GCA_964252625.1 uncultured Acetobacteraceae bacterium
GCGCCGAAATGGCCACGGGCGAGTTCGTCGCCATGCTGGACAACGACGACACGCGGCACCCGGACGCGCTGCGGGCAGTGGCGCGCGCGCTGCTCGCCGATCCCGACATCGACGTGCTCTACTCCGACGAGGACAAGATCGACGAACACGGCCACCTGATCGACACGTATCACAAGCCGGACTGGTCACCCGAACACCTCGAATCCGTCATGTACGTCCTGCACATGCTCGTCGTGCGCAAACGGCTGTTCCTGGAACTCGGCGGTTTCCGCGACGCGTATTCCGGCGCGCAGGATTACGACCTGATGCTGCGCCTGTCCCGCCGCACGCAGCGCGTGCATCACATCGCGCGCGCGCTGTATCACTGGCGCGCGGTGGAAGGCTCGTCCGCCGCCGTGGTGGATGCCAAGCCGTATGCGCTGCGCGCCGGCTTCCGCGCGCTGGAAGACCACGTCGGCGCCAAGCACGCCAACCGCGCCTGGGTGGAGGACGGCCTGCTGCCGGGCACGTTCCGCGTCAGGCGCAAGATACTCGGCCGCCCGCGCGTCTCCCTGCTCATACTGACCAACAACGCGGATCTGGAACTGCCCGGCCGCGGCCGCTTCCACATGGTGGACAACCTGGTGGACTCGATCCTGCGCCGCACCAGCTACCGCAACTACGAAATCGTCGTTGTCGACAACAGCAGGCTTTCCGCCGAGCAGCTCGCGCGTTTCCGTGGCCTGGGCGTGCGCGTGGAGAACTACACCGCCACCGTCGTGCCGTTCAACTACGCGGCGAAAGCCAATTTCGCCCTGCGCGTCTGCCGCACCGAACACCTCGTCATGCTGAACGACGACATGGAGGTTATCAACGAGGACTGGCTCACCTCGCTACTGGAGCTGAGCCAGGACCCGGAAGTGGGCGCCGTCGGCGGCCGGCTGCTGCACGCGGACGGCACGATACAGCATGTCGGCTGCGTCATCGGCGTCAACAACGGCGCCGCCCACGTCTATCACTCGTTCCCCGGCGACTTCGTCGGCTACAACGGCTTCACCCACCTGATACGCAACTACTCCGCGGTAACCGGCGCCTGCTTCGCCACCCGGAAAAGCGTGATGAGCCAGGTGGGCGGGCTGGACGAGAGCTTTGCCATCGACTTCAACGACACCGATCTGTGCCTGAAGATCATCGAGAGCGGCTACCGTATCGTCTACACGCCGTACTGCTCGCTGTTCCATTTCGAGGGCGCGTCCGCCAAGCGGGTGACGCAGAACTCCGACGAGCGGCGGCGGTTCGTGGCGCGCTGGGCGCGGTACATGGAGAACGATCCGCATTTCAATCCGAACTTCTCCAAGAGCCGATTTGATTTTACGGTGGCGTGAGTAAGCAAGGCCTTCTTTTCTGAAGAAAAGAAGCAAAAGACTTTTGCTCCCTGTCGGCGAACGTTTCAGCACCCGCCGACAGGGAGAAAAAGTTTTTTGGTCCTCTTTTTCAAAAAAGGACTGCTTGCTTGCTTACTCTTCCTGCCGAAACGGCGAAAGCTCCATCAACGCCACCATCTCCGCCTCCACCGCCGGCCGCTCGCGTTCCAGATGCGCGCCGATCGCCTGCCGCAGCCCGGGATGGGCGATGAAATGCGCGGAATACGTGGCGGACGGCAGATAGCCGCGCTGTATCTTGTGTTCGCCCTGCGCGCCGGCCTCCACCGTGCGCAGCCCCTGCGCGATGGCGAAGTCGATCGCGCGGTAATAGCAGAGTTCGAAGTGCAGGAAAGGGAAGTCGCCCAGGCAGCCCCAGTTGCGTCCGTACAGCGTGTCGGTTCCCGCCAGGTTCAGCGCGCCGGCCACCAACTTGCCGCCCTGTTCGGCCAGCATCAACACCACCCGGTCGCCTAGGTATTGCGACAGCAACGGGAAGAACTTCTCCGTCAGGTAGGCGCTGCCCCATTTGCGGTCGACCGTGCTCTCGTAGAACCGGTAGAACGCCTTCCAATGCGCGCGTTCGATGGCGTCGCCGCGCAACGTGTGGAACACCAGGCCGCAAGCGTTGGCGTCACGCCGTTCGCGCTTCAGCGACTTCCGCTTGCGCGAGGCGAGCGCGCCCAGAAAATCGTCGAAGCTGGCATAGCCCTCGTTGTGCCAGTGATACTGCACGCCCAGGCGCTGCAGCCAGCCGGCCTCGCCTAGCGCGTCATACTCGCCTTTCGTGCAGAACGTGACGTGCACGGAGCTGAGCTTCATCTCCCGGCACGCCTGCATCAGGCCGGACGCCAGCTCCGCCTGACCGAGCGGCGCGCCCGGCCGCACCAGCAGGCGCGGCCCGGTAACCGGGCTGAACGGCGAGGCGACCTGCAGCTTGGGATAGTAGTCGCCGCCCGCCTGCTCGAAGGCGCGCGCCCAGCCGTGGTCGAACACGTACTCGCCGTAGCTGTGCCCCTTGGCATACATCGGCGCACAGGCAACCAGCGCGCCCGCTCTGTCGCGCAAGGCCGCATGGCGCGGCAGCCAGCCGGTGCGCGCGCCGGCCGAGCCGCTATCCTCGACGGCCGCCAGGAAAGCGTGGCTGACGAACGGGTTGTCCGGCCCGGCGCAGGCATCCCACTCGGTGGGCGGGATCTCGTGGATCGAGCCGTGCAGGCTTAGCGCGAGCGTCGGAGCTTTGGGCATTGCTGGGCATATGGCGTCAGGAAGCAAGCAAGCAGTCCTTTTTTTCAAAAAAGAAGGCCTTCCTCACGCTTTCAGAAACCGCGCAAACG
>CAXUOA010000350.1:0-2720 GCA_964252625.1 uncultured Acetobacteraceae bacterium
GTAAGCAAGAAAGGCCTTCTTTTTTGAAAAAAAGAAGCAAAAAACTTTTGTCTCCGAGCAGGTTCAGCTGCCTTGCTCAATCTGAGGCATCTGGCTGGTGCAGGTGCTGGAGAGTCCTGCGATCTCCCGCACGCGCTTTCCGGTGAGCCGCCGACAGGGAGCAAAAGTTCTTTGCTTCTTTCTTTCAAGAAAGAAGGCCTTCCTTACCGCTCTCCTTCCAGAAACCCCGCCGTCTCCCGCACCGCCTCCGCCAGCCCGACACGCCGCAGGACCACACCCGCCGGCAGCGCGCTGAACAGCCGTGACGGCGTCCGCCGGTCCAGCAGGACGAACACGCCGCGGTCCGCCGCCGTGCGTATCAGCCGGCCGAACGCCTGGCGCAGGCGCAGGCGGGCGATACGGTCGTCGTAGCCGCTAGTGTCACCGCCGGAGAGGTGGATGCGGCGCTCGCGGTGCAGGATGTCCGGCCGCGGCCACGGCACGCGTTCGAACACCACCAGGCGCAGCGCCCGGCCGGGCACGTCCACGCCGTCCCGCATCGCGTCGGTGCCCAGCAGGCACGAATCCTCCTCGGTGCGGAACACGTCCACCAGCGTGGTGTTGTCCATCGCGTCCACGTGCTGGGCGAACAGCGGGATGCCGGCGGCCTCCAGCTCCGGCGCGATGCGCGCGTGGACGGCGCGCAGCCGGGCGATCGCGGTGAACAGCCCCAGCCCGCCGCCGCCGGACGCCTGGAACAGCGTGCGGTAGGCGCTGGCCAGGCTCGCGATGTCGGTGCCCACGTCGGTCACCACGAAGGCGCGGGTCTGCCGCGCATAGTCGAACGGACTGCCGACGGTCGCGCGCATCGCCGGGCTGGGGAGGTGGGAGGCGCCGACCCTTGCCTCGGCCGCGTCCCAGTCGGCCTCCGCATCGTCCTGGCCGGCGTCGCGCAGCGTGGCCGAGGTGATCAGCAGGCCGTGCGCCGGCGCCACCAGGGTGATGGCGAAAGGCTGGGTGGGATCGAGGTGGTGGCGGCAGAACGCCACGTCGCGGTCCGCATTGTCCCGCCTGTCGAGTCGGAGAAAGTAGATGTGTGCCGGGCGTTCACCCGGTTCGGGGCGTGGCGCCACAAGGGCGGACAGCATGGCGCGCCAGACCTGCACGCGGTCCAGCACGCGCCGGCGCAGCGCGCGTATGGCCGCTTCGATCCGGCTGCGTGACCCGGAATCCAGCTCGTCCGCCTCGGCGTCGAGCTTGGCTTCGAGGCGTTCGAGCAGCGTGGCGGCCGGTCCGGCGAGACGGCCCAGGGCGCGCTCCAGGGACAGGGCCGTGGCTTCCACGTCAGGGTTGGGCGGAAATATGTCCGCCTCCAGCCCGCCCACCCTGGCCGGAGGATCGCCGTCGCCAGGCAGGCGGGCGAGGATCTGTGCGCGGGCGGCGCGCAGGAAGGCTTCGAACGGTGCGCCACCATCGGCCGCGATGGCGGGCAGGTCAGGACCGGCGTCGAGAAGGCGGGACGGCCAGCCGAGGCCGGGCAGTGCACGGGCGGCGTGCAGCAGGGCGTCCAGCGGGGTCTCCAGCTGCGCGTCGCCCACCATCAGGTCCAGCACGCGGCGCCGCAGCCCGCGTGTGCGCGAGCGCGTGTCCTCGGCGCCGAGCAGCCAGCGGCGCAGTTCAGCGCCTTCCACCCCGCTGATCTCCGCGCTGAACGCGCTGTCCGCGGCTTCGAAGACGTGATGGCCCTCGTCGAACACGTAGCGTGTCGGCACCGTGTCGTCGTCCAGGCCCTGCCAGGCAGCCTGCGTCATCACCAGGGCATGGTTTGCCACCACCAGGTCGGCGGTGCGCGCGCGGCGCACCGTGTGTTCGATGAAGCAGCGCTTGTAGTGGCTGCAACTGCCGTGGATGCACTCGCCACGCCTGTCCGCCAGCGTGGCGGTAAGCTGGCCGCCGAACAGCTCGGGGAACCATCCGGGCAGGTCGCCGCCGTTGAGGTCGCCGTCCTGCGTGGCGCGCACCCAGCGCAGGATCAGGCCGAGGGGGATGACGCGGTCATGCTGGCCGGACAGCGCCTGGCCCACCTGGTCCTCCAGGTTCAGCAGGCAGAGATAGTTCTCGCGCCCCTTGCGCACGACGACGCGCTGGCGGCGCTCGGCCGGGTCCGGGTGCAGGCGTGCGAGCTCGGCGTCGATCTGGCGCTGCAGCAGCTTGGTGTAGGTGCTGATCCAGACGGTGCCGTGGTTGCGCTCCGCCCACAGGCTGGCCGGCGCGATGTAGCCCAGCGTCTTGCCGGTGCCGGTGCCGGCTTCCGCCAGCACGAAGTTCGGGTCGCCCTGGGTCTGCCTTGGGGCGAAGGCGGCGGAGGCGGCGTCGGCGTAGTCGGCCTGGCCCGGCCGCTGCTCGGCATGCGGGCCCAGGATGCGGGAGAGCCGCGCCCGGGCTTCGGCCGGTGCCACGGCGTGGGAAGATGGCGGCGGCGGCGCGGCGGCGTCCTCCCATTCCGGCAGGCGGCGGTAGGCGTGGAAATGCTCCAGCGACTGCGAGGGGTCTGCGAGCGCTGCCAGGATGGCCGGCGCCCAGAGCCAGCCGGCGCGGCCCATTCGCGCGGCCAGGCCGGCCGCGTCCTTGTGCAACGGCAGCTGGCGGCCGGCGGCCAGGCGCGCCAGCAGGGTGTCGGCAACGTCGTGCAGCAGGGCGGCCGAGTCCTCCAGCGTCCTGGGCGGCGGCAGGTCCAGCAC
>CAXUOA010000351.1:0-2717 GCA_964252625.1 uncultured Acetobacteraceae bacterium
CAGCCAGAAAGAAACCGAACACATGAACCAGTGAACTTCTGGTTCAGGACACTAGCCTGGTTCAGGGGCAGAGCCCTTTGAAATTGACACTCGGGCGAGCGGAAAAGCCTTCCTTTTTGGAAAAGAGAAGAAAAAACGTTTTCTTCCTGCGCAGGCTTGGGCGCCTCACTCTGTCAGGAGGCACCCGGCTGCTGCAGATGCGGGAGAGTAAAAGTTTTTTGGTCCTTTTTTTCAAAAAAGGACTGCTTGCTTTCTCTGTGTCAGTCTCAACACTGGCTGGTATCACGCGAACACCGTCACGAGACCGCCGGCAGCCGCTGCAGATGCTTGTCCAACGTGATCGGATAATCGCGCACCCGCACGCCGGTCGCATTATACACCGCGTTCGCCACCGCCGCACCCACGCCGCATATCCCCAGCTCGCCCACCCCCTTCGCCTTCATCGGCGAGACGGTCGGATCGGGATCGTCCAGGAAGACCACCTCCTGGTGCCCGATATCGGCATGCACCGGAACCTCGTAGCCCGCCAGGTCGTGGTTGACGAAGAAGCCCAGGCGTTTGTCGACCGCCAGCTCCTCCATCAGCGCCCCGCCCAGGCCCATGACCATCGCGCCGAGGACCTGGCTGCGCGCCGTCTTCGGATTGAGTATGCGGCCGGCCGCGCACACCGCCAGCATGCGCCGCACGCGCGTGACGCCGGTGAAACGATCGACACCCACCTCCACGAAATGCGCGCCGAACGTCGCGTGCTGGAAAGCCTTGCCGTACTCCCCCCACTCCATGGTGTCCTCGGCCACCAGCGCGCCGTCCTGCGCCGCGTCGGCCAGTGCTGCGGAGCGGTTGCCGCTCGTCACCCGCCCGTCCGCGAACGCGACGCCCGCCGGATCGTAGCCGAGCCGGCGGGCGACCGCCTCGCGCAACGCCACGCAGGCGGCATACACGCCCGAGGTGGACCCGCCGGCACCCCATTGGCCGCCCGAGCCGCAGGATACGGGAAAGCCGGAATCGCCCAGCTTCACCACCACACGGTCCATCGTCACACCCATCATCTCGGCCGCGGTCTGGGCGATGATCGTGTAGCTGCCGGTGCCTATGTCGGTCATGTCGGTCTCGACGGTGACGATGCCGTCGGCGCCGAGCCGGACCCGCGCCCCCGAGGCCATGTTGATGTGGCTGCGTATCGCTGCCGCCACCCCCATGCCCACCAGCCAGCGGCCGTCGTGCACCTGCGCGGGGCGCGGGTTGCGGCGGCTCCAGCCGAAACGGTCGGCGCCTTCGTGCAGGCAGGCGACGAGGTTGCGCTGGGAGAACCGCCGCCCGGCATCCTCGGGGTCCACCTGCGTGTCGTTCTTCACGCGCAGTGCTACCGGGTCCATGCCGAGCTTCTCGCTCAGCTCGTCCATGGCAATCTCCAGCGCCATCAGCCCGGGCGCCTCGCCGGGCGCACGCATCGCGTTGCCCTCGGGAAGGTCCAGCACGGCCAGCCGCATCGTCAGCAGGCGGTTGGCGCCCGCATACAGCAGCTTGGTCGGGCTGGTCGCGGTCTCCGGCCCGCCGCCCGGCTGGTCGCCCGATCCGCTCTCATGCGCGATGGCGGTGATGACGCCGTCTTGCGTGGCGCCCAGGCGTATGCGCTGCGTCGTCGCCGGCCGGTGCGTGGTGTTGTTGGCGATTAAAGGGCGGGTCAGCGCCACCTTCACCGGCCGCCCGGCCGCCCGCGCGCCCAGTGCGGCCAGCACAGCGTCCGCCCGCAGGAACAGCTTGCCGCCGAAACCGCCGCCCACATAGGGCGAGAGGAGGCGTATCTTCTCCTTCGGCATGCCCAGCGTGGCGGCCAGGTCGCCGCGGCCCCAGTCGATCATCTGGTTGGCGGTCCAGACCGTCAGCGCGTCGCCGTCCCAGGCAGCGACCGTGGCGAACGGCTCCATCATCGCGTGGCTGTGGCCGGGCGTGGTGTAGCGCTCGTCCAGCCGGACCGGCGCCGCGGCAAAGGCCTGCGCGAAATCGCCGGTGTGGTCGACCGCCGGCGCGGCACTGCCCTCGTCTGTCGTGCCGCCGGTGAGCGGGGCGGTCTTCAGCGCGTCGTCGAGGTCGAAACGCCCCTGGCTCCGCAGGTAGTCGACGCGTATCAGGCCGGCCGCCGCGCGGGCCTGCTCGAACGTCGTGGCCACCACCAGGGCCACAGCCTGGTGGTAGTGATCGATGTCCGGGCCGCCCAGCAGCCTGACCGTGTTGAACTGGCCCTTGCCGAGCTTTCCGGCGTTGGCCGCGGTGACGACCGCCAGAACGCCGGGCGCGGCCTTCGCCCGGCCCACGGCCATGGCGCGTATCCGCCCCTTGGCGATCGCCGCGCCCAGGACGTAGCCGTAGGCGGCGCCGGGCACTTCGCTGTTGTGCTCGTAGGCGTAGGTCGCCGTGCCCGTCACCTTCAACGGTCCGTCGATGCGGTCGTGCGGCTTGCCCACCACCGTGCCGGCGTCGATCGGGTTGGTGCCCGCCTGTGCGTCGAACTTCATGCCGCCCTCGCTTCGCTGATGACGGCCGCCAGCGCGTGTTCCACGAGCGCCACCTTGTAGGCGTTGTCCTCGGTCGGCCTGGCGCCCGCGAGCAGCAAAGCGGACACCGCGCCGGCACCATGCGGCAGCGCCGCCTCGGCCGCCTCGGCACGCCACGGCTTGGGCGCCACGCCGCCCAGCGCCACGCGGCCGGTCCCGTCC
>CAXUOA010000352.1:0-2689 GCA_964252625.1 uncultured Acetobacteraceae bacterium
AGCCTGCGCAGGAGGCAAAAGTTTTTTGCTTCTTTTTTTCAAAAAAGAAGGCCTTTCTTGCTTGCCCGAGGGTCAATCTCAAAACGGGTTGGTATCAGCCTCCGTCCGGCCGTCCGGACTGCTCAAGTCTCGCGCAGCGACCGTCGAAGGCGGCTTGCCCTTGAACAGGCCGAACGACGATCGCGCGTCGAAAGTAGCCACACTCTTGATCGAGGTGTTCGCTCCGAACCCTGGATCCGCCGTCCTGTTCAAAAAAGGGATGGCTTGCCTTCACTGCGTCAGCCTCAACGCTGGCTGCTTACAATGCTCAGCCTGGACAAAGCGAGGACGGTCGCGCGCGGCGCATGGACGACCCGGCAGATGCCGTTCTCGCGTGGCACGTGGTCCTGTGTGGTAAGGCTGAGATTGGGGTTGTAGTAGCGGTCGCCTGCCTCGAGCAGCGCGCCCCAGCGTTCGATCATCAGCAGCGTGTCTTCGGGATGGAACACCTGCTTGGTCTGGCTGCGCGTCGCGGACTCGTAATGGTATAGTATCGTGGCACCGTCGTACAACGTCCGCAGGCCGGCCTGGCCCACGCGCAGGCAGAGATCGGTGTCGTTGAAGCCGATGCCGAAACGTTCGTCGAAACCGCCCACGCCGTCGAACACGCTGCGGCGCATCATCAGGCAGGCTGCGGTGACGGCGGAATAGTCCCGCACGGAGCTGAGGGCGCAGTTGTAACCCAGGTTCCGGCGGCCCTGCGCATCGAGGAAGACGCTTTGGAATTTTAGGGCGTGTTCGGCCGAATCGTTGAAGCCGAGCACAACGCCGGCGTGCTGCACGCGGCGGTCCACGTACATAAGCAGCGGCCCGACCGCGCCCACATCGGCGCGCGCGGCGAGCCGGCGCAGGCGGTCCACCCAGCCGTCCTGCGTCGCCTCGACGTCGTTGTTGAGGAACAGCACGAAGTCGCAGCCCGCGCCATGCGCGGCCACCGCCGCGTTGTTCATGGCGGAGAAGTTGAACGGGCCGGCATACGGCATCACCGTATGGCGGACGGCCAGCGTCTCCAGATAGGCGCAGGTCGCCGGATCGTCGGACTGGTGGTCGATGACGACGAGCCTGTAGTCGCCGCGCGGCGTCGTGCGCTCGACGGATTCGATCGCGGTGCGCAGCAGGTCGGCCTTGTTCTTGGTGGGGATCACGATGAGCACGCGGCCGGGCGCCTGCGGCCAGTCCACGCGGAACTGGTTGAACCAGACGCCGGGCGAGACCACCGCGCCGGTGCGCAGCCGGTCCAGGTGGCGCTGCAGCGCGCCCGTGGTTGCCGCCATCACCGTCTCCTGCCTGGCATGGCCGGTGCTGCCGCCATGGGTGCGCCAGCGGTAGAGCACCGCCGGCACGTGGGTCACCACGCGGGACGCCTCGATCATGCGCAGCACGAAATCCACGTCCGCCGAAATCGCCATCGTCTCGTCCCAGCCGCCGATCCGCCGTGCGATCTCGGTGCGCGCGCAGACGAGGTGCACGAAATACGGATGGCTGAGATAGTAGTCGTGGCTGAAGGCGGGGCGCAGGCGCAGCTCGGTGATCGCGTCGATGTTCTCCGCCGTCTGCGCCTCGTCCGTGTAGAGCAGGTCGGCGTCGGTCATCTGTGCGGCGCGTATCAGCTGCCAGGCGGCGTCGGGTTCCAGCCTGTCGTCGTGGTCGACGAACGCCACGTAGCCGAAGCGCGCCGCGCGCAGGCCGAAGTTAATCGCGCGCGCGATGCCCACGTTCTGCGCCGAGCGCAGCACGCGTATCCGGCGGTCCCGCCCCGCATAGCCGGCCAGGATCTCCGCCACGTGCGGGGCCGTGGAGCCGTCATCGACGCAGATCAGCTCCCAGGAATCGCAGAACTGCGCACGCACGCTTTCCAGCGCCTCGATTAGCCAGGCGCGCGGCGTCTCGTGCACCGGCATGATGAAGCTTATGCCCTCATCGCCCGCGCGGTGGTTGAGCGCGCGGCGCAGGCGCGGCAACACGCCGGGCCGCAGGTCCTGCCGGCGGCGCAGGAAGCGGCGTATGTTGCGGTTGGTGGCCACGCGCAGCGGCGAGCCGGGCAGCACGTTGTCGGTGCCGGCGATGCGGGCCAGCACCTCCTGGTCCATCAGCCGCTCGAAATGCGCCGAGAGGTCTATCTTGAACGCGCACAGCCCGGCGTTGAGGCCGGCGTCCAGCAGGTCGCCGCGAAACAGGTTGGCCGTGCCGGCGCCGAGTACCTCGCCGCCAGGGCCGGTGATCTCCACCTCGATCGGCACGTCTGGCTGGGCACGGTTCAGCGCCCAGCCATGCGCCGCCATGCCGTGCAGCGTGTCGAAGCTGCCGATCAGGCCGGGCACGGGGTCCACCACCATCGGGCTGCCGGCCAGCTCCGTCCGCTCGCCCGCCAGGCGCACCGCGATGCGACGCTGGGCCGAAGGATCGGGATGCGGCGGCAGGATGACGCTGAAGCCGCAGGCCGGCTCGCCGTAACCCTGGTCGGCGATGTCCGGGCGCGGCTCGTCGGCGGTGACCGTGGCCACCGTCTCCGCGCCCACCAGCACGTCCAGCCGCACCCGCCGGCCGGGTGCCGACAGGTCGACCGCCCAGCCTTCCACGTGGTTGGGGCTCGCGGCATCCAGGCAGCCGAGGAAGCCCAGGCTGCCGGGGCTGAGCGTCAGTGGCAGGC
>CAXUOA010000353.1:0-2649 GCA_964252625.1 uncultured Acetobacteraceae bacterium
AAAAGTTTTTTGGTCCTTTTTTTCAAAAAAGGACTGCTTGCTTCCTTTGCATCTGTGCAAGGCCAAGCTGGCGTCACGCAAAAGTGTGCTGCGCACGGCGCCTGGCTTTTTTCCACAAGCGCCGATACGCGCGGGAACAGCACACGCTTGCATCGTGTTGCAAGGCAATCAGTCAGGAGCACAGGCCATGACGGAGACTGCCGAAAAGAGCGATCCGGACCTCTGGGAAAAGGTGAAGCACGACGTCACCGAAGGCGACAAGGGCGGCAAGCCCGGCCAATGGTCCGCCCGCAAGGCGCAGCTGGCCGTGCACGACTACAAGGCCGAAGGCGGCGGCTACACAGGCCCGAAGGGTGACGACAACCACCTGCACCAGTGGACGGAGGAGCATTGGGGCACGAAGTCCGGCCATCCCTCCGGCGAGACCGGCGAGCGCTATCTGCCGGAAAAGGCACGCGCCCATCTGAGCGAGGCGGAATACGCCAGGACCACCGCCAAGAAGCGGGCGGACACGAAAGCCGGCAGGCAGTTCTCGGCGCAGCCGGCGGACGTCGCGCACAAGACGGCGCAGGACCGCGACGGCGGTGGCGGCCTGGCCAAGCTGCCGATGGCCGAGCTGAGGGCGCGCGCCAAAAAGGCCGGCATCGCCGGACGATCGCGCATGCGTAAGGCCGAGCTGGTAGAGGCGCTCGGGTGATGGCGGCACATGCGGTCACCGATGGCGAGAAGGCCGACATCCACAACGAATTCCATACGCTGGTGAACATGACGCCGGCAAAGCTGCGGCACTGGCTGCAGAGCGAGGAGAGCCGCTCCGTGGGCATGACCCCCGAGGGCGAGAAGGTGACCGAGGCGGCGCAGGGCGAGTCCGTCGGCCACCACATGGGCGAGCGCATCCTGCAGATACGCGCCGCGCACAAGCAGGCGCTGACGGAGGCGGACTACGCGGACATGCGCAAGGTGGCCGGCTACGTGAAACGCCACTCGGCGCAGCGCCCCGGCGGCGACGTGACGAACACGCGGTGGCGCCACTCGCTGATGAACTGGGGGCACGATCCGCTGATCACCAGCCAGGCGTGAGACGGACACCTGAGCCTGTGCAGGCGTAAAAGCTTTTTGCTTCTTTTTTTCAAAAAAGAAGGCCTTTCCTGCCTGCACAGGCGTCGACCTCAAGGTGGGCTGGTATAGACCACGCCCATGGACACCCTGGCCGCCCTACGCCTGCAGCTGGAATGGGGCGCCGACGAGGCGCTGGACGACGCCCCGATCGACCGCATGGCAGCCCCGCCTGAAGCGGTCCTCCTGCCGCGTCCGGCGCCCGCGCCGGCAACCGGCCCGCGTCCGGCGCCGGCGGCCTACGCCCAGACGGTGGCCGGGGGTGCCAACACCATCGAGGCGCTGCGCCAGGCGCTGGCCACCTTCACGGCCTGTCCGCTGGCGGCAACCGCGACGAAGCTGGTGTTTGCGGACGGCAACCCGGCGGCCGGGCTGGTTGTGGTGGGCGAGGTGCCGGGCGCCGAGGAGGATCTGGCGGGCCTGCCGTTCCAGGGGCCGTCCGGGCGGTTGCTGGACAGGATGTTCGCCAGCATCGGCCTCTCCCGCGCGGACATGCTCCTGACCAGTTTGGTGCCGTGGGGCGCCCCCCCCCGGCGGGCGCCCGCCGACAGAGGCCGAGGTGCAGACCTGCGCGCCCTTTCTCTGGCGGCACCTCACCTTGCTGCGGCCCCGGTTGATCGTGGCCGCCGGCACGTTGCCGGCGCGAACGCTGAGCGGCCGGGGCGATACGATACGCAAGCTGCGCGGCCGCTGGACGCAGGTGGCCGTGCCAGGCCTGCCGGCCTTGATACCCACCCTGCCGATGTTCAGCCCGGCCTATCTGCTGGCAACCCCCGCCTGCAAACGCGAGGCCTGGGCGGACCTGATCACGCTGCGCCGCGCCCTGGATGCGCTCTGACCCAATGCAAGCGCTGCCGGCAAACATACTGCTGACGCAGCGAAAGAGTAGAAATTCATTGCATCGCCTTTCAGAAAGAAAACCTGGCGTTCCGGGATCGTGCAAAGACTTCAATTTCCTGACATAAAAGTCGAAACCGTTCCGTATTGGCGCCTGCACCAGGCGCTTACTGGCAGGCGGCGCGCCTGGTCTTGCGCCGCAGCAAACTACATTTGCGATTGCGTCCGGCAGCCGAACGCTGTTAAGGGCACCGCCATGCGAGGGATCGGGTTTTCCATCTCCCGCCTGTCCACCGCCCGCGCCGTTCTGGCGGGCGCTGCCCTCCTGGCCGGAACCGCGTTGCGGCCCGCCCAGGGATCCGGCGGCAGTGGATTGGCGCCACAGTCTGACGATCTGGCGATGGCCGTGCCCCGGATACACCCGGGTGCCGGGACCAACGGCATCGGCCTGCCACAGCCGCTGGCACCCAGCGAGGCGGCCAAGGTGCGGCGCATCTTCGCCCTGCAGCGTGCCGGCGCGCTGCCGCAGGCGGTTGCGGATACGGCGCGGCTGGACGACGACACCCTGCTGGGCCACATTCTGGCCGACCGGCTGCTGCTGAGGCCATTGCGCGCCCGCGCTCCGGCCCTCTCCGACTGGCTCGGCCGCTACGCGGACCTGCCGGATGCCTGCGCCATCTATGCGCTTCTCCTGCG
>CAXUOA010000354.1:0-2645 GCA_964252625.1 uncultured Acetobacteraceae bacterium
TCGACGGGCGCACGGTCGAGCGGGGCTGCGTAAGGATCCGCCAGGAGGTGGGAGAAGCCCTCCTTCATGTCCTGGTACTTGCGGGTGTCCAGGTTCTCCGCGCGGCGTTCCCGCTCGTGAAGGTAGCGGTCCTGAAGGGTTTGCTGGGGAGTGGTTGCGGACAACGTGACGCGCCTCGGGTTGCTGGTTGTTGCTATCTGACACGAGTTCATGTCAGGTTCAAGCGCCGGCCGGGCCGCCGGACACGAAGACGGCGATCACGGTCTGGGGTCTGTGCTCTACCTTCGGAACGGGCCTTTGTTTCTCGGAGACAGCGAAAGTGGCACAGGCAGAAAGGCGGTGGGGCGACAGAACGGCCGACGAGCGCCGGACAGAGCGGCGCCGGCAAATCCTGCAGGCGGCACTCAGCGTCTACGGCGACACAGGTTTCAGGACAGCCAGTGTCAAGGCCGTCTGCAACAAGGCTGGCCTGACGGAGCGCTATTTCTACGAATCGTTTTCCAATGGCGAGGACCTGCTGAAGCAGTGCTTTCTGGAGGTGAACCGGGTGCTGATCCTGCGCATGCGCGAGGCGGCTGTGCCGGACGGGCGTGCGCCGCTGGAGCGGATACGGGCGGCATTGCTGGTGTATTTTCAACAGATCAAGGACAATCCTGCAGGCGCGCGCGTTTTCCTGCTTGAGATGGCAAGCGTGAGTGCGGCGACGGAGGCGCTGGTCTCGCAGAGTCTCGATGAGTTCGGCGCTCTGCTGATGGAGGTGTTCGCGGTCGATGTCCCGCAGGCTCCGCTTCTGTTGCGTGGCGTGATAGGAGGCGGGCTGCATATCGCGCGCGCCTGGATCGGCGCGGGCTACGCGGAAAGCGTGGAAAGCGTGGCTGACGCGGCGCTACGGCTGTATGCCTTGGTGGCGCCCGCTGCCGCCTGATGACGGCTTCCTGGTGCGGCTGCTGTTTCACCCGTTTTACGGGTGGCACCTGCGCAAGCAAGGAAGGCCTTCTTTTTTGAAAAAAAGAAGCAAAAAACTTTTGATCCCTGCGCCGGCTTAGAGGCCTTGATCATTTTAAAAGGCATTCGACTGGTGCAGATGCGGCCTACCTTGCCGGGACTCGCGACGTGGTTGGACCGTGCCAGCGAGCAGGAGGACGCCATGAAGACCTACACGGCAGTGGTTTGGCCGCCCGTTCCAGGAAGCATCGGGCGTCGTGTTGCGGTCGATGCGGAAAACCTCGCTCAGGCCAGGCAACTTCTCGAACGCCAACACGGGATGAGCAACGTCGACCTGCACAACGAAGAAGACGCCGGCCGCCCACGCTGGGTTACGCCTGCCTGCAAGTTATCACTCAAGCAACATAGGGAGGCACCTGACGTGGCGGAGGAAGCCACCTTTGTGGTGTTGAAACGTTTCGGGACGAAAGCTTTGCCTCTCTAATCAGCGTTCGGCCATTTCACGCCACCGAGCCGGAGTTGTGTGATTGCCAGAAGGCATGCTCAGGTTTCACGATGACTTGCCCCACCGGCCTAGCCAGTCCACGGCGACAACAAACAGATTCAGCAAGGCCACAAATGCTACAGAGGCCAACACAGCCCAGCCGACATCACCTGGCCCATTCTCGTGTCCGCCCCTGTAGCATTCGTAATAGTAATCTTGTTGCGAGAGGCTGAGAGCTGTCATACCCAGAAGCAAAACTAGCGTGATCATCAGGATCAGGCTTGCCCAATGTGCCCGGAGCGATCGTGTAAAGATTGGGGGTACAGCGAGTATTAAGAGCAATTCCGCTAGTAAGGGTAGCCGTCCCGAGAAACCGGTAACGGTCAGCTGTGCGGCGAATGACGGGTCGTATGTCCGCACGCGCGCGCCGCATACGGTGTTCCAGTTTCGGACATCGATCTGGAACGTTGCGGCGGCTACGAACATGGCCGCAAGTGCCAGCAGGACAGCCGCTCCGCTGAGCAAGGCGTTTCTTTGATACCTCTTGAGCACGGAACACCTCGCGAGCGAGCATAGCCCCTGACTTGCATCGAAGGCTGATTTCTGGCGCTGTCCCCTAGCGCATCCCACCACATTTCCCTAAGAACCCCTGAAATTAACGGGGTCTGGGGCCGACTGGCCCCAGCGGGGTCCAGGGGCAGAGCCCTTGGCCTTGCCTTCAACGGAGCACAAACATGGCAACCAACTCAGTAGGCCGCGTATCCCAGGTGCTGGGCGCCGTGGTGGACGTGCAGTTCGAAGGCGACCTGCCCTTCATCCAGAACGCGCTCACCAGCAAGATAGGTGAGCGCGAACTCGTCCTGGAAGTGGCCCAGGAGCTGGGCGAGCGCACCGTGCGCTGCATCGCCATGGACAGCACGGACGGCATGGTCCGCGGCCAGGCGGTCAGCGACACCGGCGCGCCGATCACCGTGCCTGTGGGCCCCGAGACGCTGGGCCGCATCCTCAACGTGATCGGCGACCCGATCGACGAGCGCGGCCCGGTCGGCGCCACCCGCTCCATGCCGATCCACCGTAGCGCGCCCAGCTTCGAAGACCAGGCGGCCGCCGTGGAGGTGCTGGTGACCGGCATCAAGGTGGTGGACCTGCTCGCCCCCTATTTGAAGGGCGGCAAGATCGGCCTGTTCGGCGGCGCCGGCGTGGGCAAGACGGTGCT
>CAXUOA010000355.1:0-2630 GCA_964252625.1 uncultured Acetobacteraceae bacterium
CACGGTGCGCCTGATGCCAGGGTGGTGCAGGCGGCCGGCTGCTGCTGCCGCCGCACGCGGCGGACGCGCTTGCCGCCGGCCTGATCCTGGCGCTGCTGCTGGCGGCGGCCGAACTTGCCCACCGCCTGGTCGAGCAGCCGGCGCGGGCCTGGCTGGCGGCCGGCACGGACCACGCGCGGCATCGCCGATCGTCCTTGACTCACCCGGGCGCGGCACTTAGAAACCTGCCTCCTCCGGCACCACGGACGGCTTTCCGCGTGCCGGAAGAAGATACATTGCGAAGCGCGAGATAGACCAGAGCACATGGCGAACACCGACTCCGCGCGCAAGCGCATCCGGCAGAACATCGTGCGTACTGCCCGCAACACGGCGCGCAAATCCCGCATGCGCACCTTTGTCAAGAAGGTGGAGGCGGCAATCGCCGGCGGCGACCACGATGCGGCACGCGCCGCGTTGCGTGAGGCGCAGCCCGAGATGCAGCGTGCGGCCGGCAAGGGCGTGATCCACAAGAACACGGTCGCACGGAAGATTTCGCGCATGACCGCGCGTATCAAGCGGATATCCGCGGCCACTTGACGCGTGATCGAAGGCGGCGTCCGTCCAGGATGCTGCCCGTATGCCTGCATTCAGCGAGCGGGCCTGACCCGGCGCTGGATGGCCCGCGCGCAAGCGGGAACGGCATGGAGTATCAAAACTCCGGCAGTGAAGTGCTGCAAGTATTGATTTCAGTCAATACTGATTTATTAAATCTTTTGTAGATTTCCATTGCCACTGTCGTCGTTCTGACCTAGCTTCTGCTTGTCGGTTTTTACCCGGCAGCCTGGGGAAACGTCTTCAAGACAGTTTTGCGGCGGTGCGCTGGTGGGGTGGCCAGTCGCTGCACGAGTCCGGTCGGCTGCCTGAACGCAGACATGTGGGGAAGTCTCAACTTGAGTTCAGGCATCACACGGACCGCCTTCCAGTTCGCACCGCCTGCCGGCACGGGTGGGCTCACGGCACAGAAGCTGGCGCGGCCGGGCGGCGAGCCGGCCAGTCCCGCGGAGCAGGTGGCGGCCCAGTGGGCCCGCATACGTTGCCGCCTCCAGGCCGATGTGGGCGAGGTGGAATACCGCAGCTGGTTCAAGCAGATGACGCTGGGCGGGCTGGACGGCGAGGAGGTGACAATGCACCTGCCTTCCCGCTTCCTGCGCGACTGGGTGCGCAGCAATTACGGCGAGAAGATCACCACGCTCTGGCAGACCGAAAACCCCGCGATCCGCCGGGTGGAGATACGCCTGGACGAAGCGGCCGAGCCGTGCCTGGCCGAAAGCCTCACGCCCCCGGCCGCCACGCCGCCGCAGCTTCCGCCCCAGCCGGCCGCGCGCCCGGTGGCCACCGTCAGCCGGCTGGTCGAGGACCTGTCCGCCCCGCTCGAGCCCAACTTCACCTTCGACACCTTTGTCGTCGGCAAACCCAACGAATTCGCCTATGCCTGCGCCCGCCGCGTGGCCGAAAAGCCGGGCACCCGTGAGTTCAACCCGCTGTTCCTCTACGGCGGCGTGGGCCTGGGCAAGACCCACCTGATGCACGCGATCGGCGTGGAGATGACGCGCGAAGGTGCCGCCCACCCCACCGTCGCCTACATGTCGGCGGAAAAGTTCATGTACCGCTTCATCGCGGCCATACGCTCGCAGCAGACGATCGAGTTCAAGGACCACCTGCGCTCGGTCGACGTGCTGATGATCGACGACCTGCAGTTCCTCATCGGCAAGGACAACACGCAGGAAGAGTTCTTCCACACCTTCAACGCGCTGGTCGATGCCGGCAAGCAGATCGTCGTCAGCGCGGACAAATCGCCGTCTGACCTGTCCGGTCTGGAAGACCGGCTGCGCACGCGCCTGGGCTGCGGCATGGTCGCCGACCTGCACGCCACCACCTTCGAACTGCGCATCAGCATCCTGGAAGCCAAGGCCGCGCGCGCCAGTGCGAAGGTGCCGGCGGCCGTGCTGGAATTCCTTGCCCGCAAGATCACGTCGAACGTGCGCGAGCTGGAAGGCTCGTTGAACCGCCTGATCGCCCACGCCAGCCTGTTCGGTCGCGACATCACGCTGGACACCGCGCAGGAACTGCTGCGCGACATCCTCAACAACCCGAAAAACAACAAGGTCACCATCGGCGAAATCCAGCGCCGGGTCGCCGAGCGCTACAACATGCGCCCCGGCGACATGGTGAGCGCGCGGCGTGCCCGCGCCGTGGCCCGGCCGCGCCAGGTCGCGATGTTCCTGGCCAAGCAGCTTACCGGAAGCTCGCTTCCCGAGATCGGCAAGAAGTTCGGCAACCGTGACCATACGACCGTGATGCATGCCTGCGCGCGGATTACCGAGCTGATGCAGAGCGACAGCGTGCTGGCCGAGGATGTGGATCTGTTGCGGAAGCTTCTGGAGAGCTGAGGCGGGAGCAAGGAAGGCCTTCTTTTTTGAAAAAAAGAAGCAAAAAACTTTTACGCCGCTGTCGCGCCGGGTTGAGACGTTACGCTGTCATACAGCTTGCATCCCTTCGCATTTGCAGCAGCCACCCGCCTTAGAATTGATCAAGACATTTGAGCCTGCGCAGGAAGCAAAAGTTTTTTGCTTCTTTTTTTCAAAAAAGAA
>CAXUOA010000356.1:0-2627 GCA_964252625.1 uncultured Acetobacteraceae bacterium
GCGCTGCGGGTTGGCCAAAGCCGCGGCGACGGGGTGCAGGCCGTAGAGCCAGATGGTGCCGGCGGGGGCGTGGGCAGCGGCAAGGGCGCGTGGGCCGGCGTGATGCGGGCGCGGGCCTTCCGGGCGGCTGGCGAGTGTGGGACGCTTCATCGCCGGGCTATGGCGTGTTGACGGAGGCGAGGCAAGGAACGCAAGCAGCCGTTTGCTGAAAAAGGTGTTGAGAGATTGTCACTCCCCCGGCATCTGCGGCAGCCGGATGTCTCCGGGACAGCACGACCGCCGATGCAGCGATGAGAGCCAAGGTTTTCTGCTTTTTTTCGCAAAAAAGAAGGCCTTTCTTTGTCTTCGTTGACAAGCGCCCCGCCCCGGCATATCCGCCTGCCTCACCGCACAGGCGGAGGGGTGCCCGAGTGGCTAAAGGGGGCGGACTGTAAATCCGCTGGCTTCGCCTACGTTGGTTCGAATCCAACCCCCTCCACCAATCTCTCGATCAATGGCCTGTCTGGAATGACCGATGTTGCGCCGCATGCCTGGTTCGAGCCGAAGCTTGCCGCATTGATGGCGGAGGCGCGTACGGCGGGGATTGCGCAGGACATGTCCGTGGCGGTGATCACCGACCTGGTGAATGGCAAGCTGGCCGGCGCCGCCGTGCCGCCGCCCGAGGAAAGCAATCCGGATCAGGATCTGGGCGAGCCGGGCTACATGGTTCCGCACGGGCCGGACACCGGGTTGGCCGATACGGGCGAGGCTGTCGGCAACCCGCTGAACCATTTGGGCCATAATCGCTGGGGGCGCTGACACGCAGGCATTGGCCGGGAGCGTTGCTCCTAGCCGGCGGGCTGCTGCTGGGGTTCGGCAATTTCGTCTATCCCTATCTGAGCGCGCGGGACCACCTGCTGGGCTGGACGCTGTGCGTCAGTCTGCCGCTGTCGGCGGCAATGCTGTGGTGCATGCGGCGGTTCGGGGTCGTGCGGCTGCCGTCGGCCTGGCTGGTGCCGGCGAGCCTCGGCTGTGCGCTGCTGGTGGAACTGGCGGCGCAGACGTGGTGGCCGAATTCCGCCGACGAATACGGCTACGTGTTCCTAGCGCGCACGCTGCTGCACGGGCGGCTGTGGAACCCGGCGCCGCCGGCGCCGGAGATCTTCGAGATCGCCTGGACGTATGTGCGCGACGGCAAATGGTTCTCGCAGTATCCGCCGGCGTGGCCGGCCTTGCTGGCGCCGTTCCTGGCGGTCCATGCGGCCTGGCTGGCCGACCCGTTGCTGACGGCCGGGCTGGCGGCGCTGGTACTGGCGGCGATGCGGCGGATGGGCGTGCCGGTGCAGGTGGCCGGGCCGGTGGCCGTTTTGCTGATGTTCTCGCCGTTCGTGCTGTTCAACGGGGCGTCCCTGTTCGCGCACATGCTGACGGCCGTGGTGGTCATGGGGGTGATCTGGCTGCAGGCGCGTGACGAGGCGGCGCGCAGCTGGGCGGACCGGGCGGGGATAGGCGCGCTGTTCGGCGTGCTGCTGCTGACGCGCTACGACGTGTTCGTGCTGGCGGCCGCGCCGTTCGTGCTGGACCGGCTGTGGTTCCGGCGGGCGGCGTTCCCGCTGCGCGATGCGCCGGCGATGGCGGCGGGAGGGTTGCCGTTCGCGCTGTGCTTCATGGCGTACAACCACGCGTTCACCGGGCGGCTGCTGAAGACGCCCTATGCCTGGGCCTCGCAGGGGGCGCATATCGGGTTGTGGGGCAAGCACGTGGTGTTTGCCGACGCAATGGGGGCGGCGCTGCTGCGCACGGCGCACTGGACGGGGGAGCTGGCGGCGTTCACCAGCCCGGTGCTGATGGGCCTGGTGGCGGTGGCGGTGGCCAGGTTGCTGCGGGCCGGTCGGCTACGCTGGCACGACACGCTGCTGCCCGTGGCGATCTGCTTCTACTTCCTCTACCCGGCCAATGGCGGCCATGAGTTCGGGCCGCGTTACTGGTTCTTCGCCTGGCCGGCGGCGATGCTGTCGTTGGCGACCGGGCTGGGCGTTGGCGAGGCGGGCTGGCTGAGGGTTGGGCGGTGGCGGCTCGACGCGGGGGCGCTGGCGGCGGCGCATCTGCCGGCCTTCCTGGGCATGGGGGTGGCAACCAGCCTGTTCACGCATCTGTACGTGGATCAGCGGCGGCAGGTGGAAGGCGCCGTGCCGCCGGGCCAGCGCGCGCTGGTGCTGATTCCCACGCGCGCGTTGATGATCAGCCGGTGGCAGAGCGTGCCGATCACCGCGCACAGCGCGGATTTCTGCCGCAACGGCACGGATACGACGGCGGACGTGCTGTATGGGCGGGCGGACAACAATTTTCTGCAGGGTGGCCTGTTCACCAGGAACGCCTGCGCGTTTGCCGGCCGGCCGGTGTATGTGTGGCGCGCGCCGGGGGTGATGGTTTCGGTTGATTGCGGGCGGCCGTGAGGTCTGACGGCAGGCACGGTTCGGGCGCTGCCCTAAGCGCGAATTTTACGTCTTTTCGAGCATGTCGGTTTGGTTTTTTGTGGTCGAGACTTCGGCCAAAATGTGATTGAGCCGCTTGAGGTGGCGTTTTGTTTGTCGTTTTATGCCATGCGGTTTTGCGGCTGGCGCAGCGAAAGCAAGCAGTCCTTTTTT
>CAXUOA010000357.1:0-214 GCA_964252625.1 uncultured Acetobacteraceae bacterium
GTCATGCGGCGTGTCGCGCAGCGGGACGTCCTGCTTGTGCAGCCGGTCGGTCGGCCAGCTCGGCAGATAGAGAGAGACGACCCTGCGCATCACATGCCTCCATGTTCCAAGTTCTGGCTTCGGCGCCGCGGCAGCGCGTCAGGTCCACCTGCCAGCGCGCCCGCCCCAGGCCGGGCACCGGTAGCGGCGCGGAGGGCACGGGCGTGATCCGCCA
>CAXUOA010000357.1:291-2599 GCA_964252625.1 uncultured Acetobacteraceae bacterium
CCTCGCGGCGCCGGCGCAGGGCGATCGCCATCACGCCGGATTTCTCGGCGGCCAGAACCAGGCGGCGGGACGCGGTCATCGGTAGGCGCCACAGCTCGCCCACCACGCCGGAGAGGCCCGGGTGGCGCAGCGCCTCCTCCATCACCAGGAGCACGCTCTGCTCGTCGGCGGCGCGGGCATGTATCACCCGATCGGGGTGCAGGCCGGCGCAGGCCAGGCCGGGGGCGAACAGGTCATCGGTGGCGGCGCACCACAGCACGCTGCGGCCCATGCGCGCCAGGATTCCGGCCGCGAACAGCGCGGCGCAGGCGCCCGGCACCGCGTCCGCCCCGCCGCCTTCCACCTCGTGCAACGCGCCGCAGGCCAGGCCGCCTTCGGGCAGATGCGAGTCGAGTCCCGCCACGCCGAAGCCTATGGCCTGGCCTGGGCGGGCTGCCGGGCGCTCCAGCATGCGGACGCGTCGGCGCAGGCTGTCCAGGTCTGTAACGGGAGGCTGGAGGGTGAGCATGTTCGTATTTTGTTCTTGTTAGCGGCTCGCCGTCAAGTGTGTCTGGCAGGCAGCGCCCGGCTGTCCCATCCGCTCTGGCGTTGATGTATGCGCAGGCAAGGAAGGCCTGCTTTTTTGAAAAAAGAAGCAAAAAATTTTGTCTGTGCCGATTCAGCTGCCCCGGTCGATGCGAAAGCATCCGCTGGTGCAAATGCCGGGTGGTCCAACCGGACCACCCGGCTGCTCGCGTTAGCTGAGCGCCTGCTTGCGGCGGACCAGGCCGATGCAGCCCACGCCGACGCCGACCAGCAGCAGAGCCGCGGGCTCCGGCACCACGCCGGTCGGGCTGCCGCCGCCCGTCGGCGAGACCTCGGCCAGGAAGGCGCCGTTGGCGCAGTCGCCGGTGCCCCAGAACACGTCGGCACCGTCGATGAAGCCGGCCGCCTCCGCCGCGGTCAGCGTGATCTGCGCAGAGACGGTGTAGGCGCTGCCCGATTGCCCCGTGGTGACGGCAGCGCCGGCGAGCTGGGTGCCGGCGGTGAGCACGACAGGCGCGTTGTAGCCGCTGTAGCCCGGCGTTCCTGGCTGGTACGCAATGGAGTTGGTATACTGCCCGCCATACACGTAGCCGGACCGGCCGGACCACACCTGCTGGGACGTGAGATACGACGAGACGGAGTAGAAGCCTGCCGACAGGCCGCCATTGGCCTTCTCGTCGCCGAGCGAAATGGCGTAGTTGAACGGCGCGTTGCTGTAACCCGACTCCGTGCTGCGCAGGAAGATGTCCGGATAGTAGATCTGCTGTCCGTTCAGCGATTCATATCCGGAAAACAACGTCGTGTATTGCAGGTCTATGGAATAGAGATTGTTGGCGAGCAGCGTGGTCGTATACGCCAGCTGGGACGTCCCGAAGTTGCTGCCGATCGGCCCTGAGCCCACCGCCGAGCTGCCGAAATAATCGGTGGGACCAGCCGAAGAACCCGTGCCGTAAGCCACGACGTCCGTCGTGTTCTGTATAGTCACCGTACTGGCACGGGCGTGCAGCGCAGTGGCCGATATTGCGGAAATTGTAATGAAAGCGACTGCGTGACGCATGCGAGCCTCCTCGATATTGGACAAAGCTCTTTACGCCGGCCGTCTCGTACCGGTCTCAACACGTTTTTGTTAAAGAACAAGAAAACGCAGACGTGATCGTGCTGTGTTTTACATGGCCTGAACAGCAACGATAGGTGTTCTGTTCGATGAATACTCGGCAGGGTTGTCCCCCTCGACAGTACCTGCCCGGCATGAGTGTGCAACGATTGGAACCCGGACCGATTTGGCGTCCGTTCGTCCGGCTTATGCGTGCGGCAACGGCAGGCTCGTCTGCCCCAGCACCCAGCCTTCCCACCGCCGCAACCAGGGATCGTCAGGGGTGCCGTCCGGCCGGTGCCCGGCAACCACCCCCTGCACGCAGAGTGCGCCGAGCAGGCTGTCGAACCTGTCCTCGCCGGCCGCGTCGCTGCCGAAGCCTTCCTGCAGGGCGGCCTGCAGCGCGGCATCGGCCGACACGCGCAGACGCAGGATGGCGGCGTGCAGCGCCGGCGCGCACGCTGCCCTGTCCGCCTGCCGCCGCTTGCTGCCGCGCATCGTGACGCCCAGATGGCGCATCGCCTCCGCCGGATAGGTCTCGGCGATCACCGCCGCACCCGGCGCCAGGAGGGCGCGCAGGCCGCCGTCGAACGGCCACAGCCGCGCCCCTGCGCGCAAGGCGGGGCCCACCAGGTCCCGCCAGGCGGAGATGGCCGCCTTGCCGGACTGGTTGGCACCGAGCGTCCGGCC
>CAXUOA010000358.1:0-242 GCA_964252625.1 uncultured Acetobacteraceae bacterium
CGCCCCAGTAGAACACCACCACCGCGCCCAGCGCCGCGCAGCCGCCGATGCCCAGCAGCCCGGGATCGGCCAGGGGATTGCGCAACGCGCCCTGCAACACGGCGCCGGACACGCCCAGCCCGCCACCCACCAGTGCCGCCAGCATCGTGCGCGGCACGCGAATCTGCCAGAACACCAGCCAGTCCGGCACGCCCAGGCCGGCCGCGCCCACCAGCAGGGAGGCGGCGAACAGGCCGGCCACC
>CAXUOA010000358.1:252-2594 GCA_964252625.1 uncultured Acetobacteraceae bacterium
CGCCTGCAACGCGCCTCGTGGCCATCCGGAGATGTCCCCGGCCGCAGGGGCGGACGGCTTCGTTCCACGGAAGAGGGCGTTCATTGCGCCAGCGTCTCCACCGCCCCCACGCTCCACGGCCCCGCGCAAACCAGCAGCGGCGGTGCCACCACCCGCCGCAGCATCCCGGCCAGCGCAGGGTGCCAGGCCAGGTCGGTCGCCATCGAGGGGAACCGCGCCGCCGTCTCCGTCACCAGCAGGTCCGGCCGGATCGCCAGCAGCCGCTCCACGCCCACGCGCCCGCCGCTGCCCAGATCGGTGTAGCCCGCCGCACGCAGTATGGCGTCCCCGAAACTGCCGGGCCCGGCACTCCACCCGCCCGCTTCCCACAACAGTGCCGTACCCGTCTGCCGGCGCAGCTTGGCCAGCCTGCGCCACATCGCCGCAACCAGGCGTGCGCCGCGCTCCGGCACGCCCAGCAGATCGGCCATGCGCGCAACCTGCAGCCCTACGGCGGCAAAATCCTCTGCCTCGTCGAACTGCACCACAATCGTGCCGTGCGCGCGCAGCAGCGCCACCGTGCCTTGCGCACCGTAACGCCCGGCCAGCACGAGGTCCGGATGCAGCGCCAGCACCGCCTCGGCATCCGCGCGCACCTGCGGCAGCCCGGCAGCCTGCGCCGCCACGAAAGACAGCGCCGGATCGCGGGCCAGCGGCTCCAGCGCGGTGATCTGCTCGGGCGCCAGCAGCACCAGCAGCTGGTCGGTGCAAAGGTTCAGCGACACGGTCCGGGCGTGCCCGGCAAAGGGAAAGGCAAAGGGAAAACAGAGCAGGCAGGCAAGCAGCCCATGTCTCCCGGCGAACACCGCCGTCTTCACAGCGCCACGACACCGACCCGCTTGGCCTTGTGCTCAGGCTCCACGTGGATGTTCACCACGAGGTGGTCCATGTCCTTCTGCAGTGCCGCCTCGATCCGGTCGCAGATCTCGTGCGCCGCATCCACGCGCATCGCCCCGGGCACGACCAGATGGAACTGCACGAACGTCGCCCGGCCCGCCTGCCGCGCCTTTAAGTCGTGCACCTCGATGGCGCCGTCACCTTGCGCCACCAGCACCGCCTCTATGCGCGCCACCGTGTCGTCGGACGGCGCCATGTCCATCAGCCCGCCGATCGAATCGGTGATCAGGTGCACGCCCGACCAAAGCACGTACAGCGCCGTGGCCGCGCCCACCGCCGCATCCAGCCGCAGCACGCCCGTCGCTAGCACCAGTCCCACCCCGGCCACCACGCCGAACGACGTCACCACGTCGCCGATCAGGTGACGCGCGTCGCCATGCAACGCCGGCGAGCGCGCCCGCCTTGCCACCCCGAACAGCACCCAGGCCCAGACCGCGTTCACCGCGGTGGCCGCCAGGTTCAGCACCACGCCCAGCCCGACCGCCTGCAGCACGTGCGGGTGGCGCCAGGCGCTCCACGCGTGTTGCAGGATGCTGACCGCGGCAACCACGATGAGCACGCCCTCCACCACCGCGGCCAGGAACTCCGCCTTGTCGTGCCCATAGGGGTGGTTGTGGTCGGCCGGCTGGGCGGCAAGGCGCAGCGCCACGAGCGCTATGCCGGACGCGGCCACGTTCACCACCGTCTCCAGCGCGTCCGAATAGAAGGCGGCACTGCCGGTCACCCGCCAGGCGGCCATCTTCAACGCCAGAACCAGCAGGCCCACGCCTATGCTGGTGGTGGCGATTCTCATCACCTTCGTCATGGCAGGGCTTCTACAGGACGGCGGGAGGAAGCGAGGCCTCTTTTTTAAGGCGATTGCAGGGCAGATTCCTGCCGCCGCCGCACGCCGGCCGCCGCTCCGCATCCCCGAGCGTCCGAGGCAGAGCGCCAAGTTGCCGCCCGGGATCGCACCCGGGGAGCGGAAAAAATTTCATTTGATTATAAAAACATGCAGTGCGTCGTCTTCTCGCGCCGGAAAGCCGGTTTGCCACCCTGACCATCCTGCCGGTCGTTCTGATGAAATGGCGCGCGCTGGTCCAGGCCGCGCATGACCTGCTCGTCCCATGCGCGCCGGGCGCCTGCTGCTCCGATTGCGTCGGGTGAAAAAACGAAGGAAGGCAAGCAGTCCTTTTTGAAAAAAACCAAAAAACGTTTACTTCCTCGCCTGCGCCACGGCCCGGCCTGGTTCTGCAAATGCGCCTGCCGGCAGAAACAAGGCGGTCCGTGGTGCAGGCGCCGGGAGCAAAAGTTTTTTGCTTCTTTCAAAAAAGAAGGCCTTCCTCGCTTGCTCAAGTGTCGACGCGCAAAGCGAATCGGTATCACTCGGAATCTGTGTCGCTGCGACCCGCCCCACTCCCCATCCC
>CAXUOA010000359.1:0-2126 GCA_964252625.1 uncultured Acetobacteraceae bacterium
GTGGAAATGCTGGAAAAGAAGAAAGGCCTTCTTTTTTGAAAAAAAGAAGCAAAAAACTTTTACCCCTGCGCGGGCTCGGTTGCCTCGATCAAGCGGGAGGTGCCCGGCTGTTGCAGATGCGTGGGAAGCTGAGGTTTTCATACTCCTACTGCTTTCCCGCATCTGCACCAGCCAGGTGCTTTCACACCGGTAAAGACGGCTGAGCCGGCGCAGGAGCAAAAGTTTTTTGCTTCTTTTTTCAAAAAAGAAGGCCTTAGCTTTCTTGCACAAGCATCGACCCAGGCGGGCGTTCTTTATCGTCCCACCCGGTCCAGAACCAGCCCGGCCGTCAATACCTGCGGCAACACCTCCGGCTCGCCTCCCACCGGATAATACACGTAGAGCGGCACGCCCGCCCGTTCGTATTGCTGCAAAAAGGCGGTGATTCCGGCATTCCGGCGGGTCCAGTCCCCCTTCAGATACGCCACCTTGTGCGCGGCAAAGGCGTCGCGCACCGCTTGCGGGGCCAGCGCCAGGCGCTCGTTTACCAGGCAGGTCACGCACCAGGCCGCGCTCATGTCCACGAGCACCGGCCGGTGCTCCGCCCGCAGGCTGGCCAGGCGACCGGCGGAGAAGGGTTCCGAACCGTCGGCCGAGACACCCTGCGCCGCCTGCGCCGCCGGGGCGGCCAGGGCCACGGCAGCCAGCAGCGCCACCCCGCCCGCGGCGCTGGCCAGCGCCGCCAGGTTCAGCACCGCCGGCCGCGCCCGCGTCTGGCCGAAACCGTAGGCCCAGGCGGCAAACGCCACCAGCAGGAAGCTCGCGAAGATGGCGGCCAGCCCCGCCTGGTCCGTCTGCTGGCTGGCCACCCAAACCATCCACAAGGCGGCCGCATACATCGGAAAGGCGAGCAGGTGCTTCAGCGTGTCCATCCACGCACCGGGCTTGGGCAGCAGGCGCGCCGTGGCGGGGCTGAGCGCCAGGGCCGCGTAGGGGGCCGCCAGACCCAGGCCGAGTGCCACGAAGATCAGCATGCCCTCGATGGGCGGCATGGCCAGGGCCGCGGCGAGCGCCGCCCCCATGAACGGCGCCGTGCAGGGCGTGGCCACTACCACAGCCAGCAGCCCGGTGAAGAAGCTGCCGCGCGAAGCCAGGCCCTGTCCCGCGCCGGCCAGCCGCCCGCCTGCCACGAACACGCCGGACAGGTTCAGCCCGATGGCGAACAGCAGCCAGCCCGTGGCGGTGGTGAACACGGCGGACTGGAACTGCACGCCCCACCCCGCCACACCGCCGGCGGTGCGCGCGGCCAGCGTAAGCGCGCCGATCGTGCAGAACGCCGCCAGCACGCCGAGCGTGTAGAACGCCGCCTCCCGCCGCACATGCGCGCGCGCCACGCCGGACAGCCGCGCCAGGGACAGCGCCTTCATCGCCAGGATCGGCAGCACGCACGGCATCAGGTTCAGGATCAGCCCGCCGGCAAACGCCAGGCTCAGCGCCTGCAGCAGCCCGGGCCCTGCGGCAGCAGGGTCGGGCGGCGCGGCGGCCCCCGTCGCGGTCACGCTGAGCGCCTCCGTCTGCCCGCCCGTATCGGTCAGCAGCAGCACACCCGACAAGGCGGACAGCGGCGGCTTCAGCGGCCGCAGCGCCAGCGAGACCCGGTCCGCGGACACGTGCAGCATCTGCTTCGCGCCTTGGTCGACCACCCCCGCCTCGGCCGGGAAGAACTGCGCGCGGGCCAGGGACAGATGCGGCGCATCCAGCCACAGCGTGCCGCTGGCCGTCACATGCGCGGCGAACGGGCTTGGCCGCGGCGTGCGGGCGTCCGCCGCCTGGAACAGCGCCGCCTGCGCGCCGGGCGCACCGGTGCCGGCCGGCAGGTCCAGATGGAACGTCGCGTCCTCCGGCACGCAGACGCTGGCGCAGACCAGCCAGGTCGCATGCGCGCTGATGGCAGCCGCGCCATCCGCCTTGGCCGTGACGGGCAACAGCACCTCGCCTGTATAGGCGAAGCTGGTGAACGGCCCTTCCTGCAGCCGCTCGGGCGCCGGATACACGATGGGCCCCGCCGCAGCACCCGTCACCTCCAGCGTCGGGGGCGCCCCCCCCCCCCCCCCCCGGGAGGACAGAGCGTGGCCAACCCCCCCCCC
>CAXUOA010000359.1:2136-2583 GCA_964252625.1 uncultured Acetobacteraceae bacterium
GGACCAGTACGTGTGCCAGCCCGGCGCCAGCTTCAGATGCAGGCCGATCCGGAAGGGCCTTCCGGGCACGATGCTGTCGGCCTCGCTGACCAGCGTGGCGCTGCCCCTTGCGTTGGTCACCGTCGCGCTCTCGCTGGCGGCGGTCGAGGCGGCTGCCAGGCATAGGAGCAGGGCGGTGAGGCAGGGGCGCATTGTCGGTCCTTTAGGCAAGGAATGAAGGCCTTCTTTTTTGAAAAAAAGAAGCAAAAAACTTTTGTCTATCCGCAGTGGAAGGGCGCGCGCTGGTTCTGCAGGCACGCGCCTGGCTGCACAAGCGCGCAGCCGGCGCCGGGAGACGAAGCAGGAATGCTGCTTCCAAAAAAGAAGGCCTTGCTTCCTTTTCAACACCGCTGCCAGACCGGTTACATGAACCTCCCGATCGAGGACCGCGTTGGGGCAGGTGGCGAG
>CAXUOA010000360.1:0-2569 GCA_964252625.1 uncultured Acetobacteraceae bacterium
GCATCCAGGTGGGCACGGTGGAGGACGTGACGCTGATGCTGGACCAGCCGCACGGGCAGATGCGGGCGCGGGTGGCCTACGACCTGCAGCCGGAGCGGGTGTTTGCCGGCGATTCGTCGATACGCGAGGCCGATCCGGAGCGCGTGACGGGCGCGCTGGTGGGCCAGGGGATGCGGGCTGTGCTGGAGAGCAGCAGCTTCATCACCGGGCAGAAGCAGATCTCGTTGCAATTCGTGCCGGGGGCCGCGCCGGCGCAGGTAGGTCACGAGGGCAACGCGCTGCTGATGCCGAGCCAGGGTGGTGGCGTGGACAACATCCTGGCGAGCCTGAGCGACATCGCTACCAAGTTGGACAAAATTCCTTTCGAGGACATCGGCAAGAACCTGAGCGCCACGCTGGCCTCGGCGAACCGGGTGATCAGCGGGCCGGAGGTGCGTAACGCGCTGTCGCGCCTGAGCGACACGCTGACCGACGTGCAGCATCTGGTGCGGCGCACGGATCAGGGGCTGGGGCCGGTGCTGCAACGCCTGCCGAAGATCAGCGCGGAGTTGCAGCAGGCGGTGGAGCGGGCGAATGCGGCGCTGGGCCAGGGCGGGTATGGCGGCAACTCGGACTTCCAACGCGGGGTCAGCCGCGTGCTGGACCAGGTGAACGACGCGGCACGCAGCCTGCGGCTGCTCGCGGACTTCCTGGACAGGCATCCGGAGGCGCTGCTGCAAGGACGTTCCGGCAAGGCGGGTGAGCGATGAGACGGGTTCTGGGTGTTTGCCTGTTGGTGTGCGTGGCGGGGTGCAGTTCGCCCGATCCCACCTACTACACGTTGGACCCGGTGCCGGGGACGGCGCTGCCGGGGCCGGCAGTCAGCGTGGAGGTGCGGCGGCCCGGGCTGGCCGGATACCTGGACCGGTCCGACATCGTGCTGAAATCGGCGTCCTACAAGCTGGCGGTGAACAGCCAGCTGCGCTGGGCGGAGCCGTTGGGCGACATGATCGGCCGGGTGCTGTCCGAGGATCTGTCGCAGCGCCTGCCCGGCAGCAGCGTGTTCTCGGAATCCGGCGCGATCTCGGCCGAGCCGGGCGTGCGTGTGGAGGTGGACGTGTTGCGGTTCGATGCGGATGCATCCGGCGCGGTGATGTTGCAGGCGGAAGTGGCGGTGGAGCGCGGCACGACGCACGAGCCGCTGGCGACGCGGCACGTGGCGCTGAGCGCGCAGCCGGGCGGACCTGGGGCTACCGAACTGGCGGCTAGCCTGAGCGGGTTATTGGGCGGGCTGGCGGACCAGGTGGCGGGCGACATCAGGAACGCGCGCGGGCGGTCTGCTGCTGTGGCGGATTTGCGGTGAAGCGTAAGCAAGGCCTTCTTTTTTGAAAAAAAGAAGCAAAAAACTTTTGCTCCCTGTCGGCGGCTGCTGAAACGCTCCGCGACAGCGCGGGCAGAAGTTGTTTGCTTCTTCTCTGGAAAAAGTCTTGCCTACACCAGGCAGTCTGGATGCCGAAGGATAAAAGCAAGCAGTCCCTTTTTAAAAAAAGGACAAAAATTTTTGCGTTCTGCCCGGACTCAGATGCCCTGGTTGATTCCGAAGCACCTGGTTGCTGCAAATGCAAAGGGAAGTAAAAGTTTTTTGGTCCTTTTTTTCAAAAAAGGACTGCTTTCTTCCTCTCCATCAGCCGCAAAATTGGCTGATATCAGTTCCGTCTGACAACACCTTCGACAGACGCCGCGATCCGGAAAAGCCGGGCGTCCGACAGCGAAGTTGCCGCGAGCGTCAATCCTGCGGGCGGTGCGCCCGGTTCGTGGCAGGGCAGGCTGATCGCGCAGCCGTCGACGAAGTTTATCTGCGACGGCAGGCGCAGGATGGCGGCGTTCAGGCGGAAATAGTCGGTTTCCTGGTCGAACGCGGTGATCAGCGGGGGTGCGATGGGCACCGTCGGCATCACCAGCGCGTCGAACGGCGCCATATCGTCGGTGAATGCCGCGATGATGCCAGCGCGTGCCGCCACGAGGGCCACGTAGTCGGCGGCCGCCATGGCGGCGCCGGGGAGGATGCGGCTGGCGACCCGTGGGTCGTAGCGCGCGGCGTGATCTGCCAGCAGCGTGCGGTGCCAGGCGTAGGATTCCACCACGGCGAAGCCGCCGCGCGCGTGGGCTGCCACCAGCAGGTCCAGGCTGGGCAGGGTCTTGTGGATGACGGCCACGCCGGCCCTGTCGAGGCGTTGCAGCGCACGGTCCATGGCGCGCTCGGTTGCGGCGTCCAGGCTGTCGGGGTCGATGTTGGCGGGGTAGACGAGGCGCAGGCCGGCGGGCGATGCGGCGTGCAGCGACGGCGGCGCCTGGCCGGCCAGGATGGCGTCGACGATGGCGCAGGCCTGGACCGACCCGGCGAGCGGCCCCACCGAATCCAGCGACGGCGAGAGCGGCGTCACGCCGGCGAGCGGCACGCGCCTGGCGGTCGGCTTGTAGCCGACGACGCCGCAGAAGGCGGCGGGGATGCGGCAGGAACCGCCGGTGTCGGTGCCTATGGCGGCCAGCGCCATGCCGTCCGCGATGGAGACGGCCGCCCCCGAGGAGC
>CAXUOA010000361.1:0-1054 GCA_964252625.1 uncultured Acetobacteraceae bacterium
CGACAGGGACCAAAAGTTTTTTGCTTCTTTTTTTCAAAAAAGAAGGCCTTGCCTTGCCTTAACTTGCCTTCCCCCCTCCACACGCGTTCATCTCCCGCGCATGCGCCAGCAGGCAGGCTTCACGCTCATCGAGTTACTGGTCGTGCTCGCCATACTCGGCGTCACCCTGGGCCTCGTCATCGGCCGCGGCTCGATGAAAAGCCGCGGCCTGGAGACGACCGGCGCCGCCTCTGCCATCGCGCAGAGCCTGCGCGCCGCCCGCGCCCAGGCCATCGCCACCGACCATGACGTCTCCGTCGTCTTCGACCCGCTGCGCCACGTCTTCGCCGCGGACGCCTCGCCGGTGCAGATGCTGGCACCCGGCCTCGCTTTGGCCGTCCTCCCGCCTGCGCTTCCCGGCCCGGGCGACGCCCGCATCATCCGCTTCTCCGCCGACGGCAGCGCCACCGGCGGCGAGGTCCTGCTCGGCGCCGGCCGCCACCGCATCGGCATCACCGTCGAGTGGCTGACGGGCAAGGTCACGGTCGCCGATGCGCACTGACCGCGGCTTCACCCTCCTCGAGGTGCTGATCGCCTTTGTCATCGCGGCGCTGGCCATGGGCGCGCTGTTCAGCGGCACCGTCTCCGGCCTGGACGCCACGGCGGTGGCCGCCAGATACGACGAGGCGATCTCGCTGGCGAAATCCCACATGGCCGCCATCGGCCGCGGCGCCGCCATCGCCCCCCAGGAAACCAGCGGCGCGGACGGCGAGAGCTTCGTCTGGCACCTGCGCATCAGGGAGGCCGGCTCCCGCCAGCTGGTGCTGAGCGACCAGGACCGCGCGAACGACGTCAAGCCGAGCCGCGCCGTGCTGTACGACATCGTGGTGACGGAGAGCTGGAAGGCGGGCGGGCGCACGCGGCAGGTGACACTGGCGACGCGGCGTTTCGACGTGCGGGCTGCGGAGGGGGCGTGAAGGAAGACAGGCCTTCTTTTTTTAAAAAAAGAAGGCCTTGCCTTACTGCCCCCTTCACACTCATCGAAGACCTCATCCACATGGCCATCATCGGCTAC
>CAXUOA010000361.1:1064-2540 GCA_964252625.1 uncultured Acetobacteraceae bacterium
CATCTGATGCAGCCCCGGTCCCTTGAGACCCTGCGCGGCCCGTCGTGCGGGCGCCAGGAACAAAAGTTTTTTGCTTCTTTTTTTCAAAAAAGAAGGCCTTCCTCGCCTGCCGGCTTCACCCTCATCGAAGTCGTCATCGCCCTGGCCATCTTCGGCTTCGTCCTGGTCGGCCTCGCGCAATCCCTGCGCTTCGGCATGGCGGCACGCGGCACCGAGGACCGCCTCGCGGAAAACGCCGCCCAGCTGGAACGCATGGACCGCGTGCTGCGCCGGCTCATCGAGCAGGCCTCGCCGCCCGCCTCCACGGACGACAAGCCGTTCACCGGCGAGGAACATCGCCTGACGATGATGACCCTGTTGCCGGACGAGCCGCAAACCCGGCCGGTGCGCCACGCCCAGGTGGCAATCGGCGTGGATGACCGCCACCGCCTGGTGCTGCGGTGGAGGCCGCACCCGAACGCGCTGGCAATCGGGCCGGAGCCGCCGTTGCAGGAGATCGTGCTGGCCGAAGGCGTGGAGCGTATCGACCTCGCCTACCACGCCGGCGCCACCGAAGGCGGTAAATGGTCCAAGACCTGGACGGAGGCGGGGCTGCCCGTGCTGGTGCAGCTGCATTTCGTGCTGCCGGGCGGCAAGCATCGCTGGCCGGACATGCAGGTGCCCACGCTGCTGGACACCAATGGAAGCTTCTGAACCCGCACCCGACCAGGGTTTCGCGCTCCTGCTGGTGCTATGGACGATGGCGCTGCTGTCGCTGCTGGCCGCCCAGGTGACCGGGGCAGGGCGGGCGGAGACGAAGCTCGCCAACGCGCTGCGCGGCGGCGCACAATTGCAGGCCGCCGCAGACGCCGCCGCGTACGAGACGATCTGGCACATGCTGGACGGCGGCGGCGATTACTGGACGCCGGGATCGATGACTGCGGTGATCAACGAGCCGGCCGGGCGCGTGCGCGTGACGGTGACCGACGAGCGGGGCAAGCTGGACATCAACCAGTCTCCTGTCGCGCTGCTGTCGGCGCTGTTCTCGGTGGTGGGCGCCAACCGTGAGGCTGCCCAGCTTGCCGCCGCCAGCATCGCCGACTGGCGGTCCCAGCAGCCGGCCGGCAGCGACACGGACACGCCGCTCGTCTCGAGCTACCGTGCCGACGGGCGCGCCTGGGGCCCGGCAGGCCAGGAGTTCCAGCGTGTCGACGAGCTGAAGCTGGTTCTCGGCATGACGCCCGCGCTCTACGCCGCAAGCCTGCCCTATCTGACGCTGGCGCTGGAGCAGGGGCCGTGGGTCCCCTACGCCGGCCCGGTCGTCCTGGCGGCGATCGCGCGCGCCAAGCGCGACGCGGGGCTGGCGGTCGATCCGGCCGATGCGCGCGGCCCCGTCGTGCTGCGGCTGGAAGCGCGTGCGTCTGGCGCCAACGGTGCCGCCTTCACCCGCCGCATGCTGTTCCGCCTGGACGGCACGCTCAGCGGCCCGGCCTGGAA
>CAXUOA010000362.1:0-2524 GCA_964252625.1 uncultured Acetobacteraceae bacterium
TCGCCGATGATCAGGTCGAGCTGGAAATCCTCCATCGCCGGATAGAGGATCTCCTCGATGGCCGGCTGCAGGCGGTGTATCTCGTCGATGAACAGGACGTCGCGCGCCTGCAGGTTGGTCAGGATCGCGGCCAAGTCGCCGGCGCGCTGGATGACGGGGCCGGAAGTGGCGCGGAAGCCCACACCCAGTTCGCGCGCCACGATCTGCGCCAGCGTGGTCTTGCCCAGGCCCGGCGGGCCGTGCAGCAGCACGTGGTCCAGCGCCTCGGCACGCGCGCGGGCGGCCTCGATGAAGACGGACAGGTTCTCCCGGCTGGCACGCTGGCCCACGAACTCGCGCAGGCTCTGCGGGCGCAGCGACGCCTCCGCCCAATCGTCGGGAATGCGCTCGGCGGATAGCGCGCGGGTGTCGTCGGAAGGAGGCACGAGCCTAGCTAGCAGCCCAGGCGAGTCGCCGGGCCTTAACTTGGGTTAAGGAACGCCCGCCTGCCGCAGTGTCCGCGACAGCGGAGCAAAAGTTTTTTGGTTCTTTTTTGCAAAAAAGAACTGCTTGCCTGCCTTCCTACCAGGGCAGTTCAGCCCCGGTATAATCCAGATAGGCGATCCCCGTCGTGCCCTCATTCCGGGCAATCACGTCGGCCAGACCCCGCACGCTCGTCGGCACGTCCAGCGTCGCGTTCGGGCCGCCCATCTCCGTGCGCACCCAGCCCGGATGCAGCAGCAGCACCGGCGCGTCCTTGTGGCGCAGCGCGTAGCACGTCGCCAGCATGTTCAGTGCCGCCTTGCTGGCCCGGTAGAGCTCCCAGCCACCGGAATCGTTGCTGCCGATACTGCCCAGGACGGACGTCATGAACGCCACGGTGGCGCCGGGCGCCAGGCTGGCCTGCAAGGCTTCGGCCAGTGCCACGGGGCTGGTGGCGTTGGTGATGAACTCGCGCGCCACGTCCTCCTGGCGCACCTGATGGGCCGGAATCTGGCTGTTGGAGCTTACCCCGGCCACCACGAACAGCACGTCCAGCGTGCGGCCGTCCAGCTTGCCGGCGAGCGCGCGCACGCTGGCCGGATCGGTCACGTCCAGCTGCTCGATGCTCAGACGATCGCCTTGCAGCCTGGCCAGGGCGTCCGCCTTGTCCGGCTGACGGGCAGTGGCGATCACCTGCCAGCCGCGGCTCAGATATTCCTCGGTCAGGCCCAGCCCCAGGCCGCGGCTGGCGCCGGCCAGGAGGATGGTTTTGGCTTGCTGGGACATTCGGGGTCTTTCGGGATGCGGGGGAGAAAACAAGGCAAGGCCTTCTTTTTTGAAAAAAAGAAGCAAAAAACTTTTGTCTGCGCTGTCGCGGGGTGCGGAGGCGTACGCTTTCAACGACGCGGACCCGGCGGAGATAAAAGTTTTTTGGTCCTTTTTTTCAAAAAAGGACTGCTTGCTTACCTTCCTGGTGAGTGCTCCAGCGCGGACGCGATCGCGTGCCACACCGCCGTCGGTGCTAGCGCCCCGTCGTACGGCAGCCCGCGCGACGCTAGCCCGTCCGTGCGCGCCACCTCCGGTGCCAAAGCCAGCCAGGAGTGGCGCGCTGTCAGGCCCCAGGTGAGCACCGCGCGCACTGCCGGCTCGTCCAGCACAATGTCCAGGAACCGCTTGCACAGCGAGGCGAGCGCGCGGTCACGCATGGCGATATCCGCCGGCAGCGTGCGGTCGGAGATGTCCAGCTCCGTCACGTGTATCACCAGGCCCATGCCGGCCAATTCGCGCAGGAAGTCCCGGTACGGCGCCTCGGCCAGCTTGCGCTCGGGCCGCAGATGCGCCTCCAGCCCGAAGCCCTGCACAGGCACACCGCGCGCCAGCAGGCGGGGCAGCAGGCGCAGGTAGCCGTCGCGCTTGGCCTGGCTGGCGGCGTCGTCGTATTCCAGCAGGTCGTCGTTGATGAACAGCTTCGCGTGCGGGTCCGCAGTGTGCGCGGCCAGAAACGCGGTGTCGACGTAGCGGGCGCCCAGCGCCTTTTTCCAGCCGATGTTCACCAGGTCGTCTGCCTGGTTCCAGCGCGGGTCGGAGGGCTCGTTGCACACGTCCCAGGCCAGCACCTGGCCGGCGTAGCGGCCGGCCACCGCGGCGATGTGGTGGCGCAGCACGTGGTCCGCCTGCCCGCTCGCCAGCGCGCCGGTAAGCCAAGGCGGGTTGTAGACGCCCCAGGCCAGGTTGTGCAGGCGCACCGCCATGCCGTGCCGCTGCGCGTAGCCCATCACCCAGTCCAGCTTGGCAAAGATGAAACGGTCCTGTTCCGGTTCGGTGGCCGCCCATTTTGCCTCGATCTCCGGCACGATAATGGCGCAGTCCTGCGCCACGAGCGCGGCGTAGCCCGGGTCCGTGCGCAGCAGGTCGGCGGAGACGGCGCTGCCGTAGAGCAGGCCCTTTGCCGCGGCGCGCTGCTTCAGGGTGCGGCCTGGGGGCGCGATCAGGGTGGCGCCGGCGGCGGCAAGGGCGGTTCTTCGGGTGATTTTCATTGCAAGGAAGCAAGGCCTTCTTTTTT
>CAXUOA010000363.1:0-2514 GCA_964252625.1 uncultured Acetobacteraceae bacterium
GTCGAGGCCCGCCCGGCGGACCTGCCCGGCACGGTGGACGTCCTCGTGGTCGGCGGCGGCTTCGGCGGCCTGCTCGCCGCCGCCCGCCTGCGCGAGGCCGGCGCCGGCCGCATACGCATCGTGGAAGCCGGCGGCGACGTGGGCGGCACCTGGTACTGGAACCGCTACCCGGGGGCCGCCTGCGACATCGAATCCTACATCTACTTCCCGCTGCTGGAAGAGACCGGCTACATGCCGAAGGAGCGCTACAGTAAGGCGCCCGAGATACGCGAGCACTGCCGCCGCATTGCCACCCATTTCGGCCTGTACGAGGACGCGCTGTTCTCCACCCAGGTCACCGCGTTCGACTGGGATGCCGAGGCGGCACTGTGGCAGGTACGCACCGACCGCGGCGACCACATGCGCGCGCGTTTCGTGGTGCTGGCCACCGGCCCGCTGAACAAGCCGAAGCTGGCGGCCATCCCTGGCCTGGGTAGCTTCCGCGGCCACAATTTCCACACCAGCCGGTGGGACTACGCCTACACCGGCGGGTCGGCCACCGAACCGATGACCGGCCTGGCGGACAAACGCGTCGGCATCATCGGCACCGGCGCCACCGCCATACAATGCGTGCCGCCGCTGGCGCGCGCGGCGCAGCACCTCACCGTGTTCCAGCGCACCCCCTCCTCCGTGGATGCGCGCGACAACGCCCCCACCGACCCGCAATGGGCGGCCAGCCTGCAACCGGGCTGGCAGGCCCGGCGCATGGCCAACTTCACCGAGCAGATGGCCGGCCACCTGCAAACTCCCGACGAGGTGGCGGACGGCTGGACCTCGCTCGCCCGCAAGGTGCGCGAGAAACTCGCCCAGGAGCCCGGCCGCACCGATTTCACGGCCATGCTGGCACAGGCCGACGCGGAAAAGATGGTGGAAATACGCGCCCGCATGGACGGCCAGGTGCACGATCCCGCCACCGCCGAGGCGCTGAAGCCCTGGTTCAGCCTGTTCTGCAAGCGGCCCTGCTTTCATGACGATTACCTCGGCATCTTCAACCGCCCGAACGTGACTCTGGTCGATACCGCCGGCCGCGGCGTGGAGCGCATCACCGAGCGCGGCGTCGTCGTCGCCGGCCGCGAATACGAACTGGACTGCCTGATCTTCGCCACCGGTTTTGAGGTCAGCACGGATTATTCGAAACGCTCCGGCTTCGAGATGCACGGCGTGGACGGCATCTCGCTCACCCAGAAATGGTCTGCCGGCCTGTCCACGCTGCACGGCATGCATAGCCGGCGGTTCCCCAACTGCTTCGTCCTCAGCCAGGCGCAGTCGGGCATGTCGCCGAACTTCCCGCACATGCTCAGCGAGCAGGCCAAGCACATCGCCCACATCGTGGGCCACAGCGTGCAGCACGGCATACGTACGGTGGAGACGAGCGAAGCCGCCGAGCAGGCTTGGGTGCAGACCATCGTGAATATGGGCGAAGGCCGCCGCCAGTTCCTCGAGGCCTGCACGCCCGGCTACTACAACAACGAGGGCCGCGGCATGTCCGAAGCCGCAGCCAGAAGCTTTCCCTACGGTCCCGGCGCTGTCGCCTTTATCGAGCTGCTGTCGAAATGGCGGGAACAAGGTGATTTCGCCGGCCTCGAACTCGACGGCAAGCCGGCCCGCGAAACAGAGGCAGCACACTCATGAGCCAGTCGAACAGCCGCAAATCCATCTTCGTCACCGGCGCCGCCAGCGGCATGGGGTTGGCCACCGCCAGGCTGTTCGCCTCGCGCGGCTGGTTCGTCGGCGCCTATGACGTGAACGCGGCCGGCCTGGAAAGCCTGAAAGCCGAAATCGGCGCGGAGCACGCCATCTTCGCCACGCTGGACGTGACCGATCCTGCCGCGTTCGACTCTGCCGTCGCCGGCTTCGGGCAAGCCACCGGCGGCACGCTGGACCTGATGTTCAGCAACGCCGGCATCGCCATAGGCGGCCTGTTCGACGAGATGGCCTGGGCCGATATCATGAAGGTTGTGGGCGTCAACTTCCTCGGCGTGATGATCGGCACGCGCGCGGCGGTGCCGTTGCTGCGCCGCACGCCTGGCGCGTTGTGCCTGATAAACTCGTCCTCGTCGTCGATCTTCGGCACCGCCGGTATCGCGGTGTATTCCGCAACCAAACACGCGGTGCGCGGCCTGACGGAGGCGCTGTCGATCGAGTTCAAGCGCTTCGGGGTGCGCGCGTCCGACCTGCTGCCGGGCCTGATCGACACGCCCATCCTGTCGGACACCATGCGCAAGATGGCGCCCGCGGAAGGGATGTGGCGCCTGGTGCAGCCGGCGGAGGTGGCGGAGACGGTATGGCGCGCGTATCACGAGGACAAGCTGCACTGGTACGTGCCGGAGGAGCTGCGCGCGTTCGACGTGCAGGCCACGCAGGAGCCGGAGGTGGTGCGTGAGGAACGCACCGCGTTGCTGGCGATGATGAAGTAGGAAGCAAGGCCTTCTTTTTTGAAAAAAAGAAGCAAAAAACTTTTAACTCCGCTGTCGC
>CAXUOA010000364.1:0-2497 GCA_964252625.1 uncultured Acetobacteraceae bacterium
TGTTTCCTGCGCAGGCTTAGCTGCCTCGATCTATCCGGAGGCACCCGGCTGCTGCGGTCCTTTTCAAAAAAGGACTAACAGCTTTCACTGCGTCAGCCGCAAGGCTGGCTGGTATAAAGCCGCCGCTTGTAAAGAAAGAAGCATAACCCTCTGCTGCGCCGTATTTGCAGCATCCGGGCGGCGCATGAAACACCGAAGCGGCCGAAGCGCGAACGGACAAAAGTTTTTTGCTTCTTTTTTTCAAAAAAGAAGGTCTCGCTTCCTATCTTACGGAGCCGGCACCCCCTGCATCAGCTTCAGGAAATCATCCTGCGGCGACAGCACCAGCCGCGACTTTCCCGCCTCGAACGCCGTTCTGTAGGCCTGCAGCGTCCGCCAGGTCGCGAAGAACTTCGGGTCCCGCTGAAAGGCGTTCGCGTAGATCGCGATCGCCTGCGCCTCGCCTTCGCCGCGCAGCCGGTCCGCATCCGCGCGGGCCTGTGCCACCAGCACGGTCTTCTGCCTGTCCGCGTCCGCCTTGATGCGCGCCGAGGCTTCCGCGCCTTCGGCACGCGCCTGGGCGGCGACACGCTTGCGCTCGGACTGCATGCGCTGGAGGATCGCGTCGGTGTTCTCCTCCGGGAGGTCGGCGCGGCGTATGCGCACGTCGACGATCTGCACGCCGAAGCCGTGCATCTCCTCGTTCACCTGGTTGCGTATGGCGGTCATGATGCGCTGGCGCTGGTTGGAGAGCACGTCCAGCAGCGTCTCGTTGCCGAGTACGCGGCGCAGGCTGCTGGTGACCACGGAGTTCAGCCGCGCGCGTATGCCGTCCTCGGTGGGTCCCACCGACTGGTAATATTGCAGCGGGTTGGTGATCAAATAGCGGGTGAAGCTGTCGACGATCAGCCGGCGCTGGTCGCCCAGGATCACCTCCTCCTGCGGCGCCTCGTAATCGAGCAGGCGCTTGTCGAACGTGTTGGCCGTCTGGATCAGCGGCAGCTTGAAGTGCAGGCCGGGCGTGGTCACCACCTGGCGCGGCTCGCCCAGCTGGGTGATCAGCACGATGTCCGTCTGGTTCACCTCGTAGAAACACAGATCGAGCGCCACGAAGACGGCGAGCAGGCCAGCGACGGCGGCCACGATGGCGCGGTTCATTTCGGCGCTCCCTGGTCGGCGGCAGGTGCGTTCAGCCCCAGCGTCGGCAGTATGCTGCGCACCTTGTCGTCCACCACGATGGTGGGCGTGTGGGCCAGCACGTCCTGCATGGTGTCGATGTAGAGGCGCCGCAGCGTCACGTCCTTGGCCTGGCTGTAGGCGGCATAGACGCTGAGAAAGCGTTGCGCCTCACCGCTTGCCGTGGCCACGGCGGCCGTTTTGGCGCCGTTGGCTTCCGCCAGGATGGCGGCCGACTCGCCACGGGCGCGCGGCACGATGTCGTTGGCGTAGCTCTGCGCCTCGTTGCGCGCGGTGTCGGCATCCGTGGTTGCGCGCTGCACGTCACGGAACGCCTCGATCACATCGGCCGGCGGATCGACCTTCTGCAGCTGCACCTGGGTGATCTCGATGCCGGATCTGTACTGGTCCAGGATGGCCTGCGTGCCCTTGGTCACCGCCTCCTCGATGGCGGCACGGCCCTCGGTCAGCGCGGACTGGATCGGGGTATGGCCGATCACCTGGCGCAGCACGCTTTCGGCGGCGGATTTAACCGTGTAGTTCGGGTTGCGCGTGTTGAAGGCGTAGGCTGGCGCGTCCGAGATGCGCCAGAACACGGCGGCGTTGATGTCGACGATGTTCTCGTCGCCGGTCAGCATCAGGCTCTCGGCCGTCACGTCACGCGCGGGCAGGCCGCGCACCGGTTCCTCGCGCCCGCCGCCCAGCGTGCGCGCGGTCACGTCCGGCTCGTCCGTGCTGCTCTGGAAACCGATCTCCACCCGGTTGATGCGGGTGACGGGCAGCACCTGCACCGTCTCGACCGGCCAGGGCAGGTGGTAGTTCAGGCCGGGCGGCGTGCTGCCGACATAGGCGCCAAATCGCAGCACGAGGCCCTGCTCGTCCGGCTCCACGCGGTAGATGCCGGTGGCCAGCCAAAGTGCTGCCGCGGCCACGAGTGCCACCACGGCCAGCCCGGCCGAACCGTGGCCGAAGAAGCGCCTTGCCAGCGCGCGCAGCTGGTCCAGCAGGCGCTCCAGTTCGGGGGGTATCGGGCCGCCGGAGCCGCCGCCGTTGCCGCCGCCACCGCCGCTCCAGGGTCCCTTGATAGGCGGGTTGGGCGGACGGCGTGCGCCGCCACCAATGTTCCAGGGGTTCTGATCGGAGGGCATAAGGAAGGTCTGCTCCTGGACGGGCGCGCATTTGCGCAAGCGGCAAGCTGCGTCATAACCCGGCGGTGGCACGGATATGGCCCCGGCCCGGGAGTTTGCAAAGTCATGGCCGAGACCCAGCCTCTGGACGACGCGCTGAGGACCACGCTGCGCGCGGTGGCCGGCCCGGACGGGCGGGACATCGTGACGGCCGG
>CAXUOA010000365.1:0-2496 GCA_964252625.1 uncultured Acetobacteraceae bacterium
GCACTGGCCCGCGCCCCTGACGACGCCCACGCGCTCATGCTGTTCGGCCTGGTGGCGCGGCGGCTGGGCTATTGGCAGGCGGCCCGCGCCGCATTGCTGAAAGCGCGCGCAGGCGTCGCGGATGCCGCCGATGCGATCGTGCAGCTCGCCGATGCGATGAGCAGCGCCGAGATGTGGGACGAGGCGGTCACGCTGTACGACAGGGCGCTCGCGGTGCGGCCGGACTGGGTGGCGGCGCTCGGCAACCAAGGGGGCGCCCTGCTCGCGCTCGGGCGCAGGCGGGAGGCGCTGGCCTCGCTGGAACGGGCCGACCGGCTGCAACCGGAGTGCCCTCCCGTGGTGGCGCTGCTGGTGGCCGCGTGGCGCAACCTGGGAGACCTCGACCGCGCCGAGTCGTTCAACCGGCGTGCGCTGCGCCTGCAGCCGCACAGCCTGATGGTGCGCGCGAATGCCGCGACACTGCTGCTGGAGCGGGGCCGGTTCGAGGCGGCGCTGGCGGCGATCAGGGACATGGCGGCCGACTTCCCGGGCGAGGCCAGCGTGGAGCGGTTCGAGGCGCTGATGCTGCTGCTGCTTGGCAGGTTCGAGGCGGGCTGGGCCAAGTTGGAGTCGCGGGTCCGCAGCGGCCCGGTCGGGCGTGACCACGAACCCGGTGCGGTGCCGGTGGCGCCCCGCTGGGCAGGAGAGGACCCGGCCGGCAAGCGGATCCTGATCACCGCCGAGGAGGGCTTCGGCGACACCATCCAGTTCGTGCGTTACGCCGGCCTGCTCGCGGCACGCGGCGGGCGCGTGGGTGTGCGCGTGCAGCCGGCGCTGCGGCGCGTGCTGGCCGGCGCGCACGGCGTGACGGACGTGCATGAGGAAGGCGAGTGCCCGGACGGCTACGATTTCGACGTCCCGATGCTGTCGCTGCCCATGCTGTTCGAGACACGGCTGGCCACGATCCCGGCAGCCGTGCCCTATCTGCAGGTGCCGGATGCCGACGTGGCACGCTGGCGTGCGAGGCTGGGGGCGGCCGGCCCCCATGGCGGCCTCCAAATCGGGCTGGTGTGGGCCGGCAACAAGCTGCACCGCAACGACCACAACAGGTCCGTGCCCTGGACGGTGTTCCGCGACATCGCCCGCGTGCCGGGCCCGGTCTTCCACAGCCTTCAGGTGGGTGACGCAGTGCTGGACATGCACGCCGACCCGTGCGGTGTGGACGATCTGGCCCCGGACCTGACGGATTTCCATGAGACGGCGGCGGCAATCTCGGCGATGGACCTGGTGGTGAGCGTCGACACCGCGGTGGCCCATCTGGCCGGCGCGCTGGGCAAGCCGGTGCTGCTGCTGCTGCCGTTCTCGCCGGACTGGCGCTGGTTGCTGGACCGCGACGATTCGCCCTGGTATCCCACGATGCGGCTGTTCCGGCAGACACAGCCCGGCGACTGGCGGCAAGCCGTCGCCCGCGCAATGGCCGCGGTTGCCGAAGCAGCCGTTCAGGGCGCGGCGCCGTCGCTCCAGTCCAGCATCCGGTAGGCGGCATCGCCGGCGCTGACCGACCCGGCAAGCTGGATTGTCGCCCGCCGCGTGAACGCCGCATCCTCCAGGCGCACCCGTGCCTCCAGTTCGATCACCGCCGTGCCGTCCAGCTGGAAGCCGGCCGGTGTCTCGTGGTGTTCGCGCGTGTTCATCTGCAGCGCCGCCTCCACCACCGGATCGGCCGCGCGCTGCAACGGCCCCTGGTTCATGTGCAGGACGAGGTGCTGCCTGGCCAGCCGGTAGAGATCCGGCTTCATGCCCGGCACCAGGAGCAGTTCGTCCAGCCGTTCGAAATCATGGTTCGGCGCGCCCCACGGCCAGTCCGGCGGCGTGATGGCGGCGGGCGTGTTCTCGGGCGCTTGCCCGCCGTGCCAGGCATAGATGGCACGGCCGAGCGCCGCGGCCGACTGGCGGTCGCTGCCGAGCACGGTGAACAGGGAGGCGAGCAGGCCGGCGGAGACGTAATTGGCATCGATCCGGCCGCGATCGTCGACGATGTGAACCGCAACCTCGAAACGGCCTTCACGCAGGACGTGGTCCGGCTGCTCCGGCGTCCAGGCCGACACGGCCCCGGGCAGCAGATGCCAGATGGTCTCCGCCACGGCACCGTCGGCGGCTGCCTGCAGCTGCGCCTGCAGGGTCAGTGCGTGCGCGGCCACGCTCTCGGCACGCCCGCGTCCGGTCACCTGGGTAGCCAGCATCGCCAGCAGCGACATCGTCCAGAGCACGAGGAGGAGGGCGAAACCTTGTTGCGTGTCCCGCTTTGGCTTTGACGTTTGCGCGAGCAAGAAAGGCCTTCTTTTTTGGAAAAAAGAAGCAAAAAACTTTTGTTGCTGCGCAGGTTCGGTCGCTTCGATCAATCCAGAGGCGCCCGGCTGGTGCTCAGGCGGGGAAGCAAACGTTTTTTGGTCCTTTCTTTCAACAAAGGACTGCTTGCCTTCACCGTATGTGCCTTGAGGTTGGTATCTCGTTGCC
>CAXUOA010000366.1:0-2471 GCA_964252625.1 uncultured Acetobacteraceae bacterium
CACGCACGCCGCGCCGGCGGGAGCTGATCGGCATCGTGGACTGGCGGGTGTCCGAGCTGGCCCGCCTGGGTGCCGAGCTGCGCTTCGACACCTACGCCGATGCCGATGACGTGCTGGCGCTGACGCCCGACGCCGTGTTCGTGGCCACCGGCGGCGTGCCGGACACGGCCGTGCTGCAAGCCGGCGATGATCTCGTCGTCTCCAGCTGGGACGTGGTGGGCGGCGCCGTCAGCCCGTCCGCGCGCGTGCTGGTGTATGACGACAACGGCGCGCATCCCGGCATGCAGGCGGCCGAGGTGCTGGCCGAGGCCGGCGCAGAGGTGGAGCTGGTGACACCGGAGCGCATGCTGGCACCCGAGATCGGCGGCCTGAACCACGCCGCCTACGCCCGCATCTTCCGCCGCCGCGGCGTCCGCGTGACGGTGAACACGCGGCTGCTGTCCGTCCGCCGCGAGGGCAACGGCCTGGTGGCGGTGCTGGGCAGCGATTACGGGGCGGAGCAGGAAGAACGCCGGGTGGACCAGGTGGTGGTGGAGCACGGGACGACACCGCTGGACGAGGTCTACGAGGCGCTGAAGCCGGGCTCGCGCAATGGCGGCGAGGTGGACCACGCGGCGTTGCTGGGCGGCCGAGGGCAGGATGTGGTGCGCAATTCGGAGGGCAGCTACACGCTGTTCCGGATTGGCGATGCGGTGGCCAGCCGAAACATCCATGCGGCTGTTTTCGATGCGCTCCGGTTGGCAAAGGATGTTTGAGAAGAAGCAGGGCCTTCTTTTTTAAAAAAAGAAGCAAGAGACTTTCGCTCCTGCGCCCTGTGTCAGCAGCCTCCTTCATCCAAAGCAACCGGCTGTTGCAAATGCGGCTGAGTAAAAGCTTTTTGGTGTTTTTTAAAAGACTGTTTGCTGTCTTGATCAGCCAAACCCAAGAATGCCCTTGATCTCTGTAAAGTCGTCGAACCCGAACTTGCCATATTCCCGGCCATTGCCGGAATGCTTGTAACCACCGAACGGCGCCGACAGATCCAGCGCCGGATCGTTCACGTAGATCGTTCCCGCGCGCAGTTCCGCTGCCACCGCGCGCGCCTGGCCGATGTCGCTGCCGTGCACGTAGGCGGCCAGGCCATAGTCGGTGTCGTTGGCGATGCGTATGGCGTCTTGCACGCTGTCGTAAGGCATGATCGTGACGACGGGGCCGAAAATCTCCTCGCGCGCGACGTCCATCTCCGGTGTGACGCCGGCGAACACCGTCGGGTGCACGAAGAACCCGTTCGCGAAGCCGTCCGGGCGCCCGGCCCCGCCGGCGACCAGCGTGGCGCCCTGTTCCAGGCCGCCGCGTATCAGGCGCTGCACGTGGTCGAACTGCCGCTGGCTGATCAACGGGCCCATCGTGGTGTGGGCACTGGCCGGCGGGCCGACCTGTATCGCCTGCGCGGCGGCGCGGGCCAGCGCCTGGGCTTCGGCCTGGCGGCCGTGCGGCACCAGCAGGCGCGTCGGCGCGTCGCAGGACTGGCCGGTATTGGCGAAGCAGACGGCGCAGCAACTCGCGACCGCGGCGGTGAGATCGGCGTCGGGCAGCACGATGAAAGGGGATTTGCCGCCCAGTTCCTGCAGCACGCGCTTCACCCCGGGCGCGGCGGCCTGTGCCACGTCGATCCCGGCGCGGGTGGAACCGGTGAAGGAGACCAGGTCGATCTGCGGGTGTGCGGCCAGCGCGCGGCCGGCGCCCGGACCGTCGCCGTGGATCAGGTTGAACACGCCTGGCGGCACGCCGGCTTCGTCGATGATCTCGGCGAAGATGCCGGCGCTGATGGGCGTGAGTTCGCTGGGTTTCAGCACCATGGTACAGCCGGTGGCCAGAGCGGGCGCCACTTTGACCACGATCTGGTTCAACGGCCAGTTCCACGGCGTGATCAGGGCGGCCACGCCGGCCGCCTCACGCACGATCCGTGTGGGTCCGCGGCTGTAGGCGAAAATGTAGTCCCGCAGGGTATCCAGCGCGGCCCGCAAATGCGCCAGGCCGATCGAGGTCTGCGGATCGCGCGCAAAGCCCAGCGGCGCGCCGAGTTCACGGACCAAAGCTGCCGTGAGGTCCGCCATGCGCCTTTCGTAGCCGGCCACGATCCGGGACAGCAGCCCCAGCCGCTCGGCGCGCGTGCTGCGCGCATAGGCGGGGAAGGCAGCGCGGGCGGCCTGCACGGCACGGCACGGTCCACGTCCGTGGCACTGGCCAGCGCCACCTGCGCGAAGGCCTGGCCCGTCGAAGGGTCGATGACGTCAGCCCGGGCTGACGAGAGCGGGTCCGCCCAGGCGCCGTCGATGTAGAAGCGTGTTGCATCAGCCATTGCAATGAACTTCCACGGTTGCGCTGTAAGATCAAGCCGCTCTGCGGTTGACGTTCGGGCAAGCAAGCAAGGCCTTCTTTTTTGAAAAAAAGAAGCAAAAAACTTTTACTTCCTGCGCAGGCTCAGATGC
>CAXUOA010000367.1:0-1775 GCA_964252625.1 uncultured Acetobacteraceae bacterium
ACACTAGCGTATGATACCATCTGGTCTGGATCCTTCCTTGAAGCTTGAATTCACGAGGGTCCACAATCCCGCAAAAACCTTAACAAGAGGTTAACAACATCTATGTCCTTATATTGAGATAGATGCAAATTGTGTCAAACCTGTGTATATTTAACTTATATTTCTAAAACCAATGAGCAGAATTCTTTCTTTTGTGATGCGGTGACTGCTAAACCTCTTTTTTTCGTCAGAATGTTTGTATCACGTCTTGAATCCTGGCAGCCTCATCCAGAAACTTACGGGCCGCGTCATGAACGATGGGTTATAAGTTTTCGATTATGTTTGGGTCGAGGAAGCACGGACACGCGGCCAGTCGTTTCATTACGTTAAAGCGAACAGTCGGGAGGCGGCGGCCAGAGCGTCACCGGTTTTGGGGTCTCGCCAGCTTGATTAAACCTGTTTGCAAAGCATTCCAGGCCTGTTCTTGCAACGGCAGGTAAACGCTGGGCGGTACGCGCGATTTTGCTGTGTTGTCTGATTCTCGGACAGAGATGATGGTGGTAGGACGGGTATCGTGAGCAGCTCTGAGAACCCCGCCGAAGCCGCCGACACCGATGCCGGCGGCACTACCCTGGTCGTCCCGGCCACTCCGTCAGAGCCGGCCGCGCCAGGGCCGGCTGTTGCCGACCTGCCGAGCCTCCACCACGCCGAGATCGCCACCGCGCGGCGCTACGCCGACGCCTCGCGCGCCGCCAGCACCCAGCGCGCCTACGCCAGTGACTGGCGGCGCTTCTCCGCCTGGTGCTTCGCGCGGCAGCTCGAGAGCCTGCCCGCTGATCCGCGTGTCGTCGCCGTGTTCCTCTCGGCCGAGGCACAGGCCGGGTCTGCTCCGCTCACTGTCGGCCGCCGTCTGGCAGCGATCGGCTGGATGCATCGCCGCGCCGGGCTTCAGCCGCCCCAAGCCCGCGAAGGCGCCGCCGCCATCCTCGAGGTCATGGCCGGCATCCGTCGCAGCCACGGCATCGCCCCGGTCAGGAAGCACGCCGCCGACGCCGATGTGCTCCGCGACGTGCTGCGCGCCATCGCCGGCGACGACCTGCGCTCGGTGCGCGACCGGGCGCTGCTGGCCTTCGGCATGGCCGGGGCGTTCCGCCGCTCGGAGCTGGTGGCGCTCCGGCTTGCGGATGTTGAGCGCGTGCCGGAGGGCCTGCGCGTCACCATCCGGCGCAGCAAGACCGACCAGGACGGGGCCGGTGCCACCATCGCCATCCCCGAAGGACGCAGGCTGCGGCCCAAAGCGCTGCTCGAGGCCTGGATCGAGCGCGGTGGGATCTCGGATGGCTTCCTTTTCCGCAAGTTGGTCCCGGGGCCTGCGGGAGCAGCCACTGCCTTGCCCATGTCGGACCGTGCCGTGGCGCGGCTGGTGCAGGTACGCGTTGCCCAGGCAGGGTATGTGGCGGCGGACTTTGCGGGACACTCGCTGCGGGCAGGCTTCCTGACGGCTGCCGCGCGCGCAGGCGCGTCCGTGTTCAAGATGCGCGAGGTCTCACGCCAGAAGTCGATGCAGGTGCTGGCCGATTACGTGCGCGACGCCGAGCTGTTCCGCGACCATGCGGGGGAAGGCTTCCTATAGCCGTGCTGAATTGTCAGAACTTGCTGGGTATCAGCTGTGGGTTCGTGTCCGTCGAACGGCAGCAGCTAAGGCGCCAGCTTTGGACACGCCTAGTACGCGGGCCAAGGCGGCAACCGGACGCAGGCCTGGTTCGCGTTTATGAACCCGAAGAGCCGGACGGGAT
>CAXUOA010000367.1:1785-2435 GCA_964252625.1 uncultured Acetobacteraceae bacterium
TGGCCGATTACGTGCGCGACGCCGAGCTGTTCCGCGACCATGCCGGTGAAGGCTTCCTGTAACGATACAAGCGGTTCTTCAAAGGACGCCTGCCTCGCGCATGCAGGCGATCACCGGGGTGAACAGCTCCCTGGGCAACAGCCCTCCGACCTGCATCCTTGTCGAGAGCAGCGTGGCCACTGCGGGATTGAGCACCGACGGCAGGTCGGCGCGCGACGCCTCGTCCACCAGCGCCGCGGCGCCTTCTCCTGAGGCACGCGCCACCAGCACCGGTACCAGAACATCCGGCGGCGCGTAGCGCAGCGCCAGCGCGAGGCGCTCGCCGCGGATCACGAAGGTGGCGTTGCTCTCCCCCGTGCGGATCTGGCTGCGCATTGCCGCGCGCTGCTCCTGGCGATGCGCCTGCCTGATCAGCGGGTTGCCTTCCGCCTCCTTGCGTTCGCGCTTCTGTTCGCTGCGGGTCATGCGCAGCTCGCGCCGGAACAGGAAGCGCTGCACGCCCAGGTCCAGCCCGCCGAGCAGGAGGAACAGCAGCACGGCCGCCACCAGAAGCGGCCCGAACAGCGCGCGCGTCAGCGCCGGCACGCAGCCGAGCCCGCAGGCCGGAAGCTCCGCCAGCGGCCGCAGGGACGAGCGCAGCAGGATCGCCG
>CAXUOA010000368.1:0-2421 GCA_964252625.1 uncultured Acetobacteraceae bacterium
GCAGCCCGCTAGCTCCTGATAGATCGAGGCCCCTGAGCCTGCGCCAGAAGCAAAAGTTTTTTGCTTCTTTTTTTCAAAAAAGAAGGCCTTTCTTTCTGCCCTGCCCGCGCAGCCGCCCCACTTACAATCCATGCGCCTGTCCGTCCTAGACCAATCGATGATCGTCTCCGGCCGCTCTCCCGATGCCTCCATCCGCGAGACCGTGGCGCTAGCCAGGCTGTGCGACGAGTTGGGCTACCACCGCTTCTGGGTCTCCGAGCACCACAGCAGCGACAGCATAGCGGGTTCGGCGCCCGAGGTGCTGCTGGCCGCGCTGGCCGTGGTGACGGCGCGCATCCGGCTGGGCAGCGCCGGCGTCATGCTGCCGCATTACAGCGCCCTGAAGGTGGCCGAGCAGTTTCGCGTGCTGGAGGCACTGGCGCCGGGGCGGATCGACCTCGGCCTGGGACGCGCGCCGGGCTCCGACGGGCGCACCGCGTTCGCGCTCAATCCGAATGCCGCCGATGCCGCCAGTGCCTTCCCTGCGCAACTGCGCGACCTGATGGCGTGGGTCAGCGGCGGTGCCCTGCCGGACGGCCACCCGTTCCGCAGCGTGATGGCGCAGCCGTCCGGCCCGTCGGCGCCGGATGTCTGGATGCTGGGCAGTTCCACCTACGGGGCGCAGGTCGCCGCCTTCTTCGGCCTGCCCTATTGCTACGCGTATTTCTTCACCGAAGGTCAGGGAGCGGCGGAAGCGCTCGAATTGTATCGCGCCACCTTCCGGCCGAGCCAGGCGTATCCGCACCCCTACAGCGCCATGGCCGTGTTCGGGCTTGCGGCAGACACCCAGGCGGAAGCCGAGCGGCTATTCGCCCCACGCGAAGTCTGGCGTGCGGAACGCGAGCGCGGCCAGTTCGTCCCCCTGCCCTCCCCCGAAGAGGCGGCCGCCTACCCGTTCACCGAGTCCGAGATCGCACGAAACGGCGCCATACGCGCGCGCAGCGCTTACGGCACGCCCGATATCGTCCGCGAGCGGCTGGAGGCGATCGGGCGCAGCCATGCGGTGGACGAGATCGCCCTGGTGACGGCGCTGCACGACCCGGCGGCGCGGCGACACTCGTTCACGCTGCTGGCGGAGGCGTTCGGGCTGGGCAATCAGGCGTGCCTGGCGGCAGAGTGACTGCGGCTGCGGTAGCGCAGAGCCCGCTAGAGGCGGCGCTGCCGCCCCTGTAGGCGGAACGCCGCGTAAGCGATGACGCCGGCCACGAGGGCCACGGGCAACATGATGGACGCGACCCACAGGAAGAGGGCGGCCAGGCTGACCGCGCCGGCGGCCACGGCGACGAGGGCCGCCCCCAGACCCAGGCGAAGCGGCCAGGTGGACCGTGCCGGCGGTGCCACGAACGCGCCGCCAGCCGTCATGTCGATGGTTTGGGGCACCCTGTCGCGCATGGTTCCAACGTGGCGCGCGCCGGGCTATGCGGCAAGGGGGCGACGCTTTGGCGCGGCGGAATGTGGTGTCGTCGGCGCCTTGGGTTTCGTGGTGCCTGCGGTTCCATTCTGGCAGGTGGCGGCCGAGGAGGTCAGCACCCCGGTACAGGACCAGATCGAGGCCAAGCTTTCCGACGGCTTCCTGATCCCGCAGACGACGATCTGGCATTTCGACGGGGACAAACCCTATGTCGGTGGTGAGCGGGTTGTCTGCGGTTGGGTAAATTTCCAGTCCGCCCAGCAAACCTACGTGGGCTATCATCAATTCTACGCCATAGTTTCTGACAACACGGTAACCCTGACGCAGATCGACGATCCGGTTTCCGACACATCGGGCGAACTTGCGGCGAAACTGAAAAGCCTGTGCGGCATGTTCAAGCGCCCGGGCTGACGCGGCGGCGTGCCATGTGGACGTTGCCGCCGGTTTGAAACCTGATAAAGCTCCGACAAGCAATAATGAAAAAACGCTTGAAACATCCTGAACTGGGGAAAATTCGCACGCCCTGTTTTTGCCTGGGCGGCAGGGCGGACAGCGGCGTATCGGCGTGGTGCGATCCGGACGCGTGCGATGTTGCATGCGCTTCACGTCTGGGACTCTCCGCCTGAAACGAGGAATGGTATTTGCTAGTCAATCGAGGCATGACGCTTTCTCAGGCCTTGAGCGCAGGGGTGGCAGCGTGCACCATCGGCATCTTACGCAACAGGTTCAGCCCGGCTGGCGGACAAGCAATCCGGGAAGCAGGAGACGGGATCGTATGAAGGAGTGCGCGGCATGAACTACGCCGAGCAAAGCAGAAGCCCGACGCGCCACCTGGTGGGGGCCGGGATCGTCGTCGCGTTTCATATTCTGCTTATCTACGCGCTGGTCGAGGGTCTTGGCTCGAACATCATCGAGAAGATGAAGCAGCCGCTCGACACCAAGATCGTGCAGGAGGACAAGCCGCCTCCGCC
>CAXUOA010000369.1:0-2420 GCA_964252625.1 uncultured Acetobacteraceae bacterium
AGCCAGGACACGCCGCCGCCGTGGGCCTGGATAACCCGCTGGAATACGCCGATCTGCGCGCCACGGCGCGGCCGGCGCCGGACGCGGCCAGGACGAGGCTGCGCTTGCCGCCCTCGGGCGGGGTGACCGTGACGGTACCGGCGGCGCTGCCGGAGACGGACTGGCGTTCCACCTGCAGCCGACCGCCCTGCATGCGCGCGGTCAGCCGTTCCTCGTCCAGGTCCGGCTCCTTCATCAGCCAGTGCGCAGCACGCCGCAGCAGCTCGGCCTGCGGGCCGCCACCCCCGCCCGGCGAGGATGACTGGCCGCGCGACCACAGCCAGATCTGGTCGCTCATCAGCATGGCCACGCGGCCCTGCTCCACATGATTCAGGATCAGCAGCGGCGCGTGGTTCGGCCCGGTCATCAGCACCTGGCCGGACACGTCCTCCGGCTGGATCGCCCGATACCAGGGGCCCCATCCAGGGGCATTCGGATCGGCTGCCAGGCCCTCCGTCACCGGATGGCGGGTGCCAAGCTCGGTCACCAGCGGGGTGAACGCGCCCGTGCTCACGCCCCCACCGCTACCCTGGCCGCCGCTACCCTGGCCGTCGCTACCCTGGCCCGGATCGTCGCGCTTGTCGTCGCCCGGCGGCGCGTGGGCGGGCAGCACGTCGCCCAGCGGCGTCTGGTCCAGGCTGCGGCTGCCGGCGAACTCCGGGCCGGCAACCAGCAGCAGCGCGCCGCCGTGGCGCACGTAATCGGCGATGTTGCGCAGATAGATGTGCGGCAGGATGCCGCGGTCGGTGAAGCGGTCGAGGATGATCAGGTCGAACCCGGACAGCTTGTCCTGGAACAGCTCGCGGGTGGGAAAGGCGATCAGCGCCAGCTCGTTCAGCGGCGTGGTGTCGTCCTTTTCCGGCGGGCGCAGGATGGTGAAATGCACCAAGTCCACGGCGGGGTCGGATTTCAGCAGGCGGCGCCAGGTGCGCTCGCCCTGGTTCGGCTCGCCGCTGACCAGCAGCACGCGCAGCCTGTCGCGCACGCCGTTGATCTCCACAACCGCCTGGTTGTTCAGCGGCGAGGCCTCGCCAGAAACCGGGTCGGTGGAGAGCTTCACCAGCGTGCGGCCCTCGCGCGTGATGTCGATGGGAACGCTCTGCACCTCGCCCGGCGTCACCTCGACGTGGTCCGGCGGCTGGCCGTCCACCTGCACGGCCAGCGTGGCCGGTCCCGGCGGTGCCGCACCCGGCGGTCCCAGATCCTCCACGGCTACGCGCAGCATCAGCGTGCGACCGACGATGCCGTAGCCGGGCGCCTCGATCACCCGCACCCGCCTGTCCCACTCCTCGCCTCGGGCGGGGATCAGCACGTTCAGCGACGCGGGGATCGCGGCCGGGTCGGCTGGCAGGTCGTGGACCTGGCCGTCGGTGATGGCGACTATGCCGGCCAGGCGGTCGGCCGGGATGTCGGCCAGCGCCTGCCGCATGCCGGCCCAGAGCAGCGTGCCGTCATGGCCGGATTCCGGCACGGTCACGTGGCGCAGCTCCAGCCCGGGCAGGTGCGCCGCCTGCGCCGTCAGCGAGGCCGCGGCCTTGGTAGCCAGCGCGGCCCGGTCGCCCACCTGCATGGAGGCGGAGCCGTCGGTGACCAGCAGGGCGATGTCCGACAGGCCCTGCCGTGTCTCCTGAACCAGCGTGGGGCCGGCGAGCCAGGCGAGCAGCACGGCAAAAGCGGCGGTTCGCCACCAGGCGCCGCGTGCACGGCGCCAGTGTCCGGCGCCGGCGGCCAGGATGCAGGCGGCGGCGAGCAGTACCAGGAGCCAGAGCGGGAGCGCCGGGGCGAAGCGCAGGGCGCTGATGGCTTGGGTCAAAAGCAAGGCCTTCTTTTTTGCAAAAAAGAAGCAAAAAACTCTTGCTCCCACGCCGCCGCCAGCACGCGCGCCAGTGGGACTGGCGCGCGTCGTGGTGCAGGCGGGGAGACAAAAGTTTTTTGGTCCTTTTTTTCAAAAAAGGACTGCTTGCTTCCTGTCACTGCCCCAGCCGCTCCAGAATCGCCGGCACATGCACCTGATCGCCCTTATAGTTTCCGGTCAGCGCGTACATCACCAGATTCACCCCGAACCGGAACGCCAGCGTGCGCTGCCTTGCCCCGCCCGGCACCGTGGCAAATAGCGGGTTGCCGTCGTCGTCCTGCGCCCAGGCGGCGGCCCAGTCGTTGGAGCCCACGATCACCGGGCTGACACTGTCGTTGCTGCGGTCCTGGTCCTGCTGCACCCACACCGTGTCGCCGTCGAAGCGGCCCGGGAAATCGGCCAGCAGATAGAAGGCGCGGGCCAGCACGTGCGCCGAGGTGAGCGGGGTCAGGCGCGGGATGTCCAGCCCGCGGCCGATACGGCGCAGGGCGGCGCCCGCGTCCGGTGCGGCACCGGCGCCCGAGCC
>CAXUOA010000370.1:0-2418 GCA_964252625.1 uncultured Acetobacteraceae bacterium
CCGCGACAGCGGAGTCAAAAGTTTTTTGCTTCTTTTTTTCAAAAAAGAAGGCCTTTCTTCCGTGCCTAAGTACAAGCCAGAATCTCCGCAATGTGCATAGCCCGCACGCCAGCCTGCAAACGCGACAGCCCGCCGGCGATATGCATCAGGCAGGAATTATCACCCGCGGTGACCACCTCCGCGCCGGTTGCCAGCACCGCGCGCATCTTGTCGGTCAGCATGGCGGTGGAGACTTCGGCATTCTTCACCGCGAAGGTGCCGCCGAAGCCGCAGCACTGCTCGATGTCCGGCAGGTCGACGAAATCGATGCCGCGCACGGCGCCCAGTAGCGCGCGCGGGGCGTCGCCGAGTTTGAGTGCACGCAAGGCGTTGCAGGACGCGTGATAGGTGACGCGGTGAGGGTAGTAGGCACCGACGTCCTCCACATGCAGGACGCCCGTCAGGAACTCGGTGAATTCGTGCACGCGCGGGATTATGGTGTCCAGCTCGGCCAGCAACGCGCTGTCTCCGGCGGCCAGACGCGGGTATTGGACGCGTATGGTGCTGGTGCAGGATGTCGAGGGCACCACGATCAGCGGCGCGTCGCGGTAGGTTTCCACGAAGCGGCGAACGAGCGTGAGCGCCTCGCGCGGGTAGCCCGAGTTGCTGTGCATCTGGCCGCAGCAGGTCTGCGCCGGACGGAACTCGACCGCGTGGCCCAGGCGTTCCAGAACGGCCACGGCGGCCTGGCCGGTTTGCGGAAACAGCGTGTCGTTGAAGCAGGTGATGAAGAGGGAGACGCGCATCAGGCGGCACGGCCGTAGGCCAGGCGATTGATGCGGAAGTTTGACCGACCAAAGCAGGCAAGGCCTTCTTCGAGAAAACGAAGCAAAAAGCTTTTATCCGGCTGTCGCGGACTTGGCCGGCACGGCGCGACAGCGGAGACGACAGTTTTCTGATTCTTTTTTTTCAAAAAGGAACTGCTTTCTTCCTCTTCAGACCGCCCGCCGCACCAGGGATCCGGTCGGCAGCTCCACGTTGAAGCAGCGCTGGTAGTATTCGGCCACGGTGGAACGCTCCGCCTCGTCGCACTTGTTCAGGAATGTCAAGCGGAAGGCGAACGCCATGTCGCCGAAGATGCGGTTGTTCTCCGCCCAGGTGATGACCGTGCGCGGCGACATCACCGTCGAGATGTCGCCGTTGATGAAACCGGCGCGTGTCAGGTCGGCCAGCGCCACCATGCTCTCGATCTGCTTGCGTGTTGGTGCGTCCTTCGGATCGACGCCCATCTTCGCCAGCACGATCGCCGTCTCCTGCGCGTGCGGCAGGTAGTTCAGCGTGGCCACGATGTTCCAGCGGTCCATCTGGCCCTGGTTGATCTGCTGGGTGCCGTGATACAGGCCGGTGGTGTCACCCAGGCCCACCGTATTGGCGGTGGCGAACAGGCGGAAGCTCGGATGCGGGCGGATGACGCGGTTCTGGTCCAGCAGGGTCAGGCGGCCTTCCACCTCGAGCACGCGCTGGATGACGAACATCACGTCCGGCCGGCCGGCGTCGTACTCGTCAAACACCAGGGCGCAGGTGTTCTGCAGCGCCCAGGGCAGGATGCCTTCGCGGAACTCGGTGATCTGCTTGCCGTCCTTCAGGACGATGGCGTCCTTGCCGATCAGGTCTATGCGGCTGATGTGGCTGTCCAGGTTGACGCGTATGCAGGGCCAGTTCAGGCGGGCGGCCACCTGTTCGATATGCGTGCTCTTGCCGGTGCCGTGGTAGCCCTGGATCATCACCCGGCGGTTGAAGGCAAAGCCGGCCAGGATGGCGAGCGTGGTCTCGCGGTCGAACTTGTAGGTGGGGTCGAGGTCGGGCACCTGCTCGGCGCGGTGGCTGAAGGCGGGCACCACCATGTCCGTCTCTATGCCGAACACCTCACGGGCGTTTATGGTCGTGTCGGGACGCGCGGTCGCAGCCGTGTCGGGACGCGCGTCTGTTTTCATGTCGGGACCCGCGGCCGCGTTCGTGTCGGAATGCGCACGCGCTGAACTTTCCGGCTCGCCTGGCTGGGGGTCGGACGGCTGCAGGGCGGCAATCTTGTTCATCGGATGGTCGGTCCTTGGCTGTGCTGCCGGTGTGCGTCTCGTGTAGCGCGTGCCGGGGCGGGCGGGAAAGTCACGCCCGCGTTCGTGCCGGTCATGCGCCGGCGTGCTCCGGAGAGAGATGAGAGCGTACCTGGGCGTAGGCCAGGTTTATCACCTTGAAGCGTTCCTCGGCGCGGCGGTCGCCGCCGTTGGCGTCCGGGTGGTGGCACTTGGCGAGCGCCTTGTAGCGGGTTTTCACCTCGTCCAGCGAGACGGGCCAGTGCAGCCCGAGCGTGTCCAGCGGCTGGCGCAGATCGGCCGGCGTGCCCTGGGCGGCGGCCTGGCCGCGCTGGCGCCCCTGGCG
>CAXUOA010000371.1:0-1554 GCA_964252625.1 uncultured Acetobacteraceae bacterium
CTGGGGCGCAGGTTTCGCTCGGAGATGGTGTTGGTGGCGGGCACCCGGCGGTCGCCGACGAGGACGAACAGGAGGCTCCGGTTGGCCAGGACGCGCTTGCGCAGCCTGACGCCGTCGGCACCACGGGCCCGGCCGGGGTGATGCGGTCCCGGTCGGGTGCATGGCGCTTCCGTGTGGTGTCGGCCAGCTGCTCTCGCCGTCGCCCGATGGCGAGAGCCCGCCGCTCGTATCTGGCCAGACGCGCCTCCAACGCGGCGATGCGCGCCAGGGCGACTTCCAGCTGACCCGCCGACGGCCACAGCGCCCGGATCAGGTCGTCCTTCTCGGCGTGGCTCAGCTTGCCAAGATCACTGTCGGACGGCACACAAAGCTTGAATCGAACCGTCCCCAGGCGCGTCAAACAAGATCGCTCACCCCAGCCCCGAAGCACCACGAGACCCGGGGTGAGCAATTACGTTTCTTGCTTCTTTTTTTCAAAAAAGGACTGCTTACGTGCCTGGCCTTCCCCGAAAGTCCCATGACCCGTGCGCATAGTCGTAGCCATGTCCGGTGGCGTGGACAGCAGTGTCGTCGCCGGCCTGCTGCACGAAGCCGGGCATGACGTCATTGGCATAACGCTGCAGTTATACGATCACGGCGCTGCCGCCGCCCGCAAGGGCGCGTGCTGCGCCGGGCAGGACATCCATGACGCGCGTGACGTGGCGGACCGGCTCGGCATCCCGCATTACGTGATCGACGCCGAGGCCCGCTTCCGGGTGGCGGTGATCGATGACTTCGCCGCAGCCTACGCTGCCGGCGAGACGCCGGTGCCCTGCGTACGCTGCAACCAGGGACCGAAATTCACCGACCTGCTCGGCATGGCGCGCGACCTGGGCGCCGAGGCGCTGGCCACCGGCCACTACGTGCGCCGCGTGGAAGGGCCAGGCGGCGCCGAGTTGCACCGGGCCGCTGACCCGCAGCGGGACCAGAGCTGGTTCCTGTTCGCCACCACGCGGGCGCAGCTGGCGTTCTGCCGCTTTCCGCTCGGCGACATGCAGGACAAGGCCGCCACCCGCCAGGCGGCAATGCGGCTGGGCCTTGCGGTAGCGGAGAAACCGGATAGCCAGGACATCTGCTTCGTGCCAGACGGCAGTTACGCGGATCTGGTGGCCAGGCTTCGCCCCGAAGCGGCCGAGCCGGGTGACATCGTGACGCAGGACGGAAGCGTGCTCGGCCGCCACCAGGGCGTGGGCCGCTACACCGTGGGTCAGGCCAGGCGGTTGGGCACGGTCAACGCTGCCGGCGGCGAGGCGAGGGTGGTCGTCCGCCTGGAACCCGGCACGCGCCGGGTCGTGGTGGGGCCACGGGCCACCGGCACCACGCGGCTACGCCTGCGGGAGACGAACTGGCTGATCGACCCGCCGGAGTCCGGCGTATCCTGCCATGTGAAGTTGCGGGCGCGTGACGGGATGCGCCTGGCTCGGGTGATGCCGGTGCCTGGTGCGGGTGCTGAAGTGGTGCTGGACGAACCGGCGCTGCCTGCACCTGGGCAGGGGTGCGTGCTCTACGCGGGCG
>CAXUOA010000371.1:1564-2414 GCA_964252625.1 uncultured Acetobacteraceae bacterium
GGCGACCGCGTGCTTGGGGGCGGGTTCATCGAACGGGCGGAGTAAGCAAGGAAGCAGTCCTTTTTTGAAAAAAAGGACCAAAAAACTTTCGCTCCCTGCGGCTGCGTCGCCTTGCGTCTCCAGGGGGACTCACACGGCGCTGCATCTGCAGGGAGCGAAAGGTTTTGTCGTCAGACCGTTATGCGCGGCGCAGCAGCATGACGATCAGAATGATGAGCAGGATGGTGCCGAGCCCGATGCCGCCATAGCCGTAATGTCCGTATTCGGCGCCGCCCCAGCCGCCGAACGTGGTGCCAAGCCCGCCGCCGAACAGCAGGATCACCAGTATGATCAGAAGTATCAGGCCCATCGTGCATATCCCCTTGCAATAGTCGCGAAGTGACATTGAAACTGCGCGGCGTGCGGAAAGTTGCCGCTTCTGGAACGTTCAGCGCGCGGTGCCTCGCCCCGAAAACGACGGCGGCGGCAAAAGCAGGCCTCTCAGAAAAGCCCCGTGATCAACCCGTCCGCATCCAGGCCTATGCTGTTGGCGGCCGGCACCCGCGGCAGGCCGGGCATCGTCATGATGTCGCCGCACAGCGCCACCACGAAACCGGCACCGGCGGATAGCCGCACGTCACGGACCGGCAGCGTGAACCCTTCCGGCGCGCCCACAAGCGCCGGGTCCGCGGAGAAGCTGTACTGCGTCTTCGCCATGCAGACGGGCAGGTGGCCGTAGCCGGCCTGCTGCCAAGCGGCAAGCTTGCGGGCGGCCGCCGGCTCGACCGCAACATCGCGCGCGCGGTAGATACGCTGCGCCACACGGCGGATCTTCTCCACCAGCCCGAGCTCCGGCGCATAGAGCGGACGG
>CAXUOA010000372.1:0-2397 GCA_964252625.1 uncultured Acetobacteraceae bacterium
AGGTTCTTGCCGATGTCGTGCACGTCGCCCTTCACGGTGGCCAGCACGATGGTGCCTTTCTCCTGGCCCTCGATGCGCTCCATCATCGGCTCCAGGTAGGCCACCGCCGTCTTCATCGTCTCGGCCGATTGCAGCACGAACGGCAACTGCATCTTGCCGGCGCCAAATAGCTCGCCCACCACCTTCATGCCGCCGAGCAGGATGTCGTTGATGATGGACAGCGGCTTGTGCGTCTGCAACGCGTCGTCCAGCTCCGCTTCCAGCCCCTTGCGGTCGCCATCGACGATGCGGTCCTTCAGGCGCCCCTCCACCGTCTCGCTCTTCGCCCGCTTGGTCGCTTCGGTCGCCTTGCGGTCGGCGAAGATGGCAAGCAGGCGCTGCAACGGATCGTAGCCCTCACGCCTGCGGTCGAAGATCAGGTCCTCGGCCACCTCCACCTCTTCGGCGGAGATCAGATGCAGCGGCCGTATCTTGCTGACATGCACGATGGCGCCCGTCATGCCGGCGCGCACCGCGTGGTCCAGGAACACGCTATTCAGCACGGCGCGCGCCGCCGGGTTCAGGCCGAAACTCACGTTGGACAGGCCGAGGATGATCTGGATGTCGGGAAACCGCTCGCGTATCATCCTGATGCCGTCAAGCGTCCATTCCGCCAGCTTGCGATCGTCCTCGTTGCCCGTGGCGATGGTGAACGTCAGCGGGTCGATCAGCAGATCGCTCTGCGGCAGGCCGAACTTGCCGCAGGCGAATTCAACAAGCCGGGTGGCGATGCGCAGTTTGTCCTCGGCCGTCTTCGCCATACCCACTTCGTCGATGGTCAACGCGATCACCGCGGCGCCGAACTTCTTCGCCAGCACCAGGCGGTCCGTCGCGGCGCCCTCGCCATCCTCGAAGTTGATCGAGTTGATGATCGGCTTGCCGCCATGCAGCTTCAGCGCGCTGGCAATCACCGGCGTTTCCGTGCTGTCGATCACCAGCGGCACGTTTACCGAGTTGGTGAAGCGGCGTATCACCTCGTCCATCTCGTATTTCTCGTCGCGCCCGACAAAAGCCGTGCACACGTCAAGCGAGTTGCTGCCCTCGGCCGCCTGTTCGCGTCCCACGCTGACGCAGCCGTCCCAGTCGCCGGCCTCCTGCAACTCGCGCCACTTCTTCGACCCGTTGGCGTTGCACCGCTCACCGATCGAAAAGAAGCTGTTGTCCTGCCGCAGAGGTGTCGCGCTGTACAGGCTCGCCACCGACGGCACCCAATAGGATTTCCGCTGCACCGGCGTCGGCCGGAAACCCTCGCCGCGACGCCGCAACATCGCGTCCAGCGCCTGGATGTGCGGCACGTCCGTCCCGCAGCACCCGCCGATCAAATTCAGCCCGTCCTCGGCGACAAACCGCTCCATCCAGCTCGCCATCTCCGCCGCCCCAAGCGGGTAGCGCGTCGCCCCGTCCACCAGCTCCGGCAAGCCCGCATTCGGCTGCACGCTGATCAGCCCAGGCCAGTTCGCCGACAGCCAGCGCACATGCTCGGCCATCTCCTGCGGCCCCGTCGCGCAATTCAGCCCGATCAGCGGCACGTCCAGCGCGTGCACCACGGTAGCCGCCGTTGCGATGTCAGGCCCCACCAGCAGCGTGCCTGTCGTCTCCACCGTCACCTGCACGAAAATCGGCGTGTCGCGCCCAAACTCGGCGCGCGCGATCTTCGCCCCGTTCACCGCCGCCTTTATCTGCAGCGTGTCCTGGCACGTCTCGATCAGGAACGCGTCCACGCCACCGTCCATCAGCCCACGGCATTGTTCCGCAAGCCCGGCCTCCAGCGTGTCGTAATCCACGTTGCCGAGCGAGGGCAATTTCGTCCCCGGCCCCACGCCGCCCAGCACCCAGCGGTGCCGCCCGTCGGCAAACTCGCCGGCCACCTCACGCGCCAGCTCGGCGGCAACCCGGTTTATCTCGCGCGCCCGCGCCTCCAGCCCGAACTCGCCCAGGGTGATCGGCGAGGCGCCAAACGTGTTCGTCTCCACCATATCCGCACCGGCCGCGTAATAACCGCGCGCGATCTCGCGCACGAGGTCCGGGCGGGAAAGGTTCAGCACGTCCGTGCAGTTCTCCTGGCCCCAGTAGTCGCGCTCGGTGTCCAGATCCATGCTCTGCACACGGCTGCCCGTACCGCCGTCGCAAAGGAGAACCTGGTCGCGTAGTGCGTCTAGCAGGTGGGGTCTGGTCAATTGTGCGCCTCGGAAAAGGAAGGAAGGCCTTCTTTTTTGAAAAAAAGAAGCAAAAAACTTTTACTACTGACGCGGCTCAAGCAGTCGTCTCTCTTCGGCGAGCATCCGTGTTGGCGGCAGCGAACGGAGCAAAAGTTTTTTGGTCCTTTTTTTCAAAAAAGGACTGCTTGCTTGCTTCGCC
>CAXUOA010000373.1:0-2377 GCA_964252625.1 uncultured Acetobacteraceae bacterium
CCCACCCGCGCCTCGTTCATCATCTGGAACATCTGCGCCAGCCCCTGGCCCACGGCGCCGACGCGGTAGCCGACCGCGCCCGCGGCGCCGCCCGGCCTGTGCCGCCCCTCGCCCAGGTTCAGCAGGCAGTTCGGTGTGCCGCGGAACCCCATCTTGTGGTTCAGGCCCGCCACCACGATGTCGTTGCGCTCCCCGGGCGCACCGTCCGCGCCGGGCAGGTATTTCGGCACGATGAACAGCGAGATGCCGCGCGTTCCAGGAATCGGGCGGCCGTCAGGGCCTGGCACCTTGGCCAGCACCAGGTGGACGATGTTCTCGCTGGCGTCGTGGTCGGCCGCCGAGATCCACATCTTGTTGCCGCGCAGGCGGTAGCGCTCGCCCAGCGCGTCCGTGCCGTCCGGCTCGGCGCGGGTGGTCACGTCGGCCAGCGAGCTGCCGGCCTGCGGCTCGGACAGACACATGGTGCCGAACCAGCGCCCGGCGATCTGCGGCCTGGCGAAGGCCTCCACCTGCGCCGGCGTGCCGAAGGCGGCGATCAGGCGGGCGTTGGCCACCGTCAGCATCATGAAGCCGGCCGCCGACACGTTGGCCGCCTTCAGCAGCCCCATCGCGGCCCAGTACACGGTGGCCGGCACCGCCAGGCCGTCCAGTTCCGCGGGAAAGCCGCAGGCGAACAGGCCGGCCTCCGCACTGGCGGTCAGCGCGTCGCGTATGGCGGGCAGCACGTGCACGTCGCCCTGCTCGTCCTGCCAGGGCTCCTGGCGGTCACCCGGCTTCAGCGTGGGCAGGTACAGGTCGGTGGCGATCTTCTCCGACAAATCCAGCAGCGCGTCGAACGTTGCGCGCGCGTGGTCGGCATAGGCCGGGCGCGCGGTCAGGGCCTCGATGTCCAGCCACTCGTAGAGGATGAAATCGAGGTTGCGCCGGCTGGCAAGGGGTGCGGGCAAGGGCTGGGTATCCTGTGTTCGGCGGGCGAGTAAGGCGGCCAGATCACCTTGGTTGCGTGGCTGTGTCCAGCCACGGGGGCCTCGCGGCAACGTCACGCTTCCGGGGACGCGCCGCCGTGTAGGGTTGCCGCCGTGGCGGCAGGAGAGACGTCCGCACCAAAACAACGCTGGAGGACACCATGAAAACGCTTCTTCTCGCCACCGCGCTGCTCGCGTCGCCACTCGCCGCGTCTGCCGGGACGGTCACCTACGTGTTCCGCGCCTTCGTGGAGCATAGCCCGAATGGCGCCGCCACCCGGCCGGCCAATTACGGCACCATCATTCCCCTGCGCGTCACCGTCAACACGGACGCTCCGGGCAGCGTCTCCGGCAATTCGGAAATCTATAATGGAAGTGGTGCCGACGATCCGATCGTGTCCACGCAGATCGGCAACGCAACGATCGGCCAGAGTTCCTATGACAGCCTTATCATCACCAAGAACCCGGACGGCTCGTCGGCGATCACCATCCAGAGCTACGCCGTGCAGGTCGGGTCCTATACCATCTCGTTCGTATCGGCACGCGGCAACGCGGTGGCTTCGCTGAACATCCCGGCCAGGATACTGACCCTGCATTTCGACACCTCATCCTACGCCTCCAACTATCCCAAAGCCAATGTCGGCGGCGACCTCGTCACCGCCGGCGTGCCCGCTTCCAGCTCCGCCCAGTGACAACCACGCGCTGATTTTGCTTGCATGGTAAGCCGCGTGTTGTTGTTATGGTATCGTGACAAATAAGCCTGTCTTGTGAGCCTGGCCTCGATACGCAGCTTCGCCTTTTCCGGCATCGAAGCGGTGCCGGTGGAGGTGCAGGTGCAGATCTCTTCCGGCCTGCCCGCCTTTCTCGTCGTGGGCCTGGCCGACAAGGCGGTCGGCGAAGCGCGCGAGCGGGTGCGCGCGGCGCTGACCGCCATGGGGCTGTCCCTGCCGCCGCGCCGCGTGCTGATCAACCTCGCCCCCGCCGACCTGCTCAAGGAAGGCTCGCATTTCGACCTGCCGATGGCGCTGGCCGTGCTGGCCGCCATGGAGGTCCTGCCGCGCGAGGACATCGCCCACTACGCTGCCATCGGCGAATTGTCGCTCGACGGCACGCTGAACCCGGTGGCGGGCGTGCTGCCTGCCGCAATCAGCGCCGGCGCGCTGGAACTCGGCCTGATCTGCCCCGGCAGCCAGGGCGGCGAGGCCGCCTGGGCCGGCAACGTCGAAGTGCTTGCCCCGCCCGACCTGCTCTCGCTGATCAACCATTTTCGCGGCACCCAGGTGCTGACGCCACCCACCACCGCCGGTCTCGCCTGCGCAGACGGTGCTGCGGACCTGGCCGACGTGCGCGGCATGGAGACCGCCCGGCGCGCCCTGGAGATAGCGGCCGCCGGCGGGCACAACCTGCTCCTC
>CAXUOA010000374.1:0-2368 GCA_964252625.1 uncultured Acetobacteraceae bacterium
AACCGGCGGGGCCCCGCGGGGGCGCGCCCCCAACCCCCGCGGGGGCCCCCCGCCCCCCGACCCCCATCTATTAGCCCTGCATGGCGCCCCGGGCCTTTCTTCGCAGATCAACATCAAAGGCGGTCGGTATCAGCGCCCCGCTGTTCCGGAAACAACCGCCCGATAGGGTCCCAGCTATACGCCACCTGCGCCAAAGCCACCCCGGCCAGGCGCGTCTGTCCCTCCGCCGCCGTATGGCCGCCCAGATGCTGGTAGAACCACCGGCTCGGGTTGTCCCGCAGCACCCAAACGAAAACCGAGCCATAACCGCGCGCCGCCAGCTGGCTCGCAGCGCCCTGCATCATCAGGCGCCCCACGCCCTGGTCGCGCCAGTCATCAAGCACGTAGAGCGTCTCGATCTCCGCCGCACCCAGCCCAGGCGTACGCGGCGGTCCGGCCGTCGTGAACCCGACGATGCGCGGTCCCTGTCCATTCGCCGCGGCCACCATCACCGTCGCGCCGGATGCAATCGTTGCCCTGTAGTGCAGCGCCATGCGGGTAGGCGAGAGCCGGGCCAGATAGTCGTCGGGGAGTATCCCCGGATAGGTGCTACGCCAGGCCGCCACATGCACCGCGCCGATCGCGGTCGCGTCCGTCAGTTCAGCCCGGCGAACGTTGATCATAGGCAACCCATGCGTCACTGCGCGTATTCCATGTCGGGGCAAGGAAGGCCTTCTTTTTTGAAAAAAGAAGCAAAAACTTTTGCTCCTGGGCCGGCATCCGCGGACAGGACCGCGTCGTTAGGCCGCCCGCTCCAGCACGGCGCCGAAGAAGCCGTCCGTCCCGTGCAGAAGCGGCGTCAGAACCAGATACGGATCGGGGCACGGCACCGCCGCCGCAAGCCCCCACGCCTTGCTCACCGGCACCACCCGGTATGCGGGATGGCGTGCCAGGAATCCCTCGACCTGCCGCTCGTTCTCGTCGTCCAGCAGAGAGCAGGTCGCATAGATCAGCCGCCCCCCTGGGCGCACAAGCCGCTCAGCCGTGTCCAGAATGCGCGCCTGCTTCGGCAACAGCTCGGCCAGGTCCGTCTCGCTCAGCCGCAGCCGCCCGTCCGGGTTACGCCGCCATGTTCCGGTCCCGGTGCACGGTGCGTCCACCAGAACCCGGTCGAAAGTCTGGGCGCGGCGCTTCACCCATTTGTCGCCCTCCGCCGTCAAATGCCGCTCCACGTTGTGCACGCCCGCCCGGCGCAGGCGCTTCACCGCACCTTCCAGGCGAGCCCCGCTCACGTCGCACGCCACCACGTGCCCGCGGTTTTCCATCAACGCTGCAATCGCCAGCGTCTTACCGCCGGCGCCGGCGCACCAGTCGGCCACGCGCATGCCCGGCGCTGCCCCCACCAGATGAACCACCAACTGGCTGCCCTCGTCCTGTATTTCCACCGCGCCGGTCTGGAATGCGGCACCGGACGTCACGGCGCGCCGGTGCGCCACCCGCAGCCCCCAGGGCGAGAAAGGCGTGGGCTCTGCCGCAATGCCCTCCGAAAGCAGCGCCGCCCGGGCCGTCTCCAGGTCGCTCTTCAGGATGTTGACGCGCAAGTCCAGCGGCGCCGGCTCGCCCATTGCAGCCATCTCGTCGTCAAGCGCCTCGCCGAAGCGGGCCTGCAGATGCGGCAGTATCCAATCCGGCACCTCCAGACGCACAGCCGCGCCCATGCTCGGGTGGTCCAGCGTCCGGCCCTCCAGCGGGCGCAGCACGGCGCGCTCTCCCGCTTCCAGTGGCGCCGGCGCAAACTGCCCGCCGGAGAAACCCTGCAGAACGCCCTCCATCGTCCAGCCTTCCAGCAGCAACGAGGCGCCTGCCAGAAGCCGTGCCGAAGGATACGCCCCGGCCTTCGCCAGCCACCATCCCAGGCGCCGCCTGGCGCGCAGCACACCCCAGACGCGGTCCGAGACGGCCCGGCGGTCGCCGGAGCCGATGAAGCGCCGCTCGCGGAAGAAGTTGTTGGCAACCGCGTCGGCGGGTTTGCGGCCGGAGGAGTCGATCTGTTCTACAAGTTCAATCGCGGCGAGCAGGCGGGCGGAGGGGGTCACTGGAACAGCCTAAGAAAGGACTTCTTTTTTGAAAAAAAGAAGCAAAAAACTTCTGCTCCGCTGTCGCGGGACCTGCCTTAGCGATCGTGAACTCTCAGGATAAGCGAGCGGCAGAACAAGCGCAGAAGGCTTCAAAAAGAAGCCCTTTCTTACTCTTGCCGGTAATTCGGCGCCTCACGCGTAATAGCCACGTCGTGCACGTGACTTTCCCGCAACCCGGCCCCGGTAATGCGCCGGAACTGCGTGTTCGTCCGCAAATCCGCGATCGTTGCGGCGCCGGTATAACCCATCCC
>CAXUOA010000375.1:0-2367 GCA_964252625.1 uncultured Acetobacteraceae bacterium
CTTCTTTTTTGAAAAAAAGAAGCAAAAAACTTTTGCTTCCTGCGCCGGCTCAGATACCTCGATTGATCCGGAGGCGGCGGACTGCTGCAGGTGCGACGGGAAGCAAAAGTTTTTTGGTCCTTTTTCTCAAAAAAGGACTGCTTGCTTTCCTTGCGTCAGCCGCAAGCATAGCGCACGACGTTGCTAGCCGTCCGCATCCAGGAAGAACTGGTCGGCCTCCTCGTCATAATTGAACAACTCGGCAAAGCGTCCCCAGCCGATCACCGCGCGCAGCGTATCCTCGGCGTAATCGGGTGACATGTGGTCTTCCAGCTCGTCGCGGAACCGCACGGCGCTTGCGCGGTGGTTCCAGCGTTCGTCCAGCACCCCGCGTATGGTGTCGGCCAGCTTGACATGCGCGCGCAGCGTCGTTGCGAACAGCACCTTGCGTTCGTCGGTGTCCGCGTTGGCGAACTGGCGCCCCTCGTCGGTCAGCTTTATGTCGCCTTCCTCCAGCACGGCGAAGTGCAGCAGCGCCAGCGTCTCGCCCAGCGGCAGCAATTCGTCCAGCTCCAGCTGCAACGCCGCGGCCAGTGGCGGCAGGTCCGCGCGGCCGCGATACGGCTCGCCTTGCAGCGTCTCGATCAGCCCCGCCATCAGGTTGATGTTGACCGGGTGCAGCGCGTGCACAGTCTCGGCTGCCTGCGCGCTCGCTGCCTCGCCGGAAGCCGGCGCCGGCACGCTGGTGGCGCGCCGGGTCATCAGGGCGTAGATGTCGTCGACGAATTTGCGGAATGCGGCATCGTGGCGGTTGCGCGGGTGCGGGAACGGGACGGAGAGTTCCTGCGCCACGCGGCCCGGGTTCGACGAGAACACCAGGATACGGTCGCACATCAGCACAGCCTCCTCGATGTTGTGCGTCACCATCAGAACGGAGCGCACGGGCAGCTTGCTCTCCATCCAGAGATCGATCAGGTCCGTGCGCAGCGTCTCCGCCGTCAGCACGTCCAGTGCGGAGAACGGCTCGTCCATCAGCAGCAGGTCGGGGTGCACCACCAGGGCGCGCGCCAGGCCCACGCGCTGCCGCATGCCGCCGGACATCTCCTTCGGATAGGCGTCCTCGTAGCCGCCCAGCCCGATCAGGTCGATCGCCTCCTCGGCGCGTTTGGACCGCTCCGCGCGCGCCACGCCCTGCGCCTCCAGGCCGAGCTCCACGTTCTCCTGCACGGTGAGCCAGGGAAACAACGCGAAACTCTGGAACACCATCGCCACGCCTTCGGCCGGGCCGCGCAGCGGCGCGCCACGCCAGATCACGTCGCCTGCCGTGGGTTTGAGCAGGCCGGCGACGATGCGCAGCAGCGTGGATTTGCCGGAGCCGGAACGGCCGAGCAGGCCCACGATCTCGCCGCTGGATATGGTGACGTCCACGTTGTCCAGCACCACGAAGTCGCTGGCGGCGTCCTTGTGGTAGGCTTGCTTGCAGTTGCGGACTTCTAAGAGGTTCATGGGTGCGGCCCTGAAAGAAAGAATGCAAGGCCTTCTTTTTTGAAAAAAAGAAGCAAAAAACTTTTATCTGTTTGGTGCGCGCTGTGGGGCATGCCGCCGACAGGGAGCAAAAGTTTTTTGGTTCTTTTTTTCAAAAAAGAACTGCTTGCTTCCTTACATCCGCAGCCGCTTTGACGAATACGCATACATAGGCCGCCAGACCAGGCGGTTGAACGTCAGCACGAACCCGGCCATCACCACCATGCCCAGCAGCACGCGCGCCGTATCACCCCTGAACGTCGCCTCCTGGATGTAGGCGCCCAGCCCGTGCGCGCGCAGCGTCACGTTACCCCAGGTCGCCACCTCGGCCAGCAGCGAGGCGTTCCAGCAGCCGCCCGAGGCGGTGATGGCGCCGGTGACGAAATACGGGAAGATACCGGGCAGGATCACGCGGCGCCACCACAGCAGGCCGCCGACGCGGAAGTTTTTCGCCGCCTCCTGCAAGTCGCCGGGGAACGCGGCAGCACCGGCGATCACGTTGAACGCGATGTACCACTGCGTCCCCAGGATGATCAGCGGCGTGAGCCAGACGTCCGGGTTCAGCGCGTAGCGCACGATCAGCACCACGAAGATCGGGTAGAACAGGTTCGCCGGGAACGCCGCCAGGAACTGCGCGGCACCGCCCAGCACGCGGGACCATTTCGGCGAGAGCCCGATCAGCACGCCCGCCGGCACCCACACCAGCGTGGCGAGCGTCATCAGGATGATGACGCGGGTGAGCGTGTAGAGGCCGAGCACGAATGCCGTGCCGAGATCGGCAAGCGTGAGGTGTCCCGCCACGCAGAAGGTGACAATGCGCCAGGCGGCCCACAGCACGACCACGCCCAGGAGCGCGAACAGCAT
>CAXUOA010000376.1:0-2358 GCA_964252625.1 uncultured Acetobacteraceae bacterium
CAGCAGCTCCTGAACAGCCACGGCAAGTGCCGCCGCGCCTGCCGCACCGTCCGCCCAGTGCCGGCAAAGCACCACGCGCACGGCCAGCGGTGCCAGCGCCGCGTGCACGGCGGCAATTTCCGCTTCCGTATCGCCGGTGAAATGGTTGAGCGCGACGACCACGGGCAGCCCGAAACCGCGCATGTTTTCCACATGGCGCAGCAGGTTCGGCGCGCCACGGCGTACCGCTTCGGCGTCCTCCCCGCCCAGCGCCGCCTTCGCCACCCCGCCATGCATCTTCAGCGCGCGTATGGTGGCCACCACGACGGAGACGCGCGGCATCAGACCGGCGCTGGGGCATTTGATGTCGAGGAACTTCTCGCCGCCCAGATCGGCGCCGAAGCCCGCTTCCGTCACCACCACATCGGCCAGCCGCAACGCCAGCTTCGTCGCCACCACGCTGTTGCAGCCATGCGCGATGTTGGCGAACGGCCCGCCATGCACCAGCGCCGGCGTGCCCTCCAGGCTCTGCACCAGATTCGGCCGCAGCGCATCGCGCAGCAGAACCGCCATGGCGCCGTGCGCCTGCAGGTCCGCCGCCGTAATCGCCGAGCCGTCCCGCCGCGTGGCCACGATCATCCGCGCCAGCCGCGCCTCCAGGTCGGCCAGGTCACGTGCCAGGCAGAACACCGCCATCACCTCGCTGGCCACCGTGATGTCGAACCCGTCTTCACGGACCTGGCCGTTCGCGCCCTGGCCCACACCTGCCACGACCTGCCGCAACGCGCGGTCGTTGAGGTCCACGCAGCGCCGCCAGGTCACCCGGCGCGTGTCTATCCCCAGCGCGTTGCCCCAGTAGACATGGTTGTCCAGCATGGCGGACAGCAGGTTGTTGGCTGAGGTTATGGCGTGGAAATCACCCGTGAAATGCAGGTTGATGTCCTCCATTGGGGCCACTTGGGCTCGCCCGCCGCCGGTGGCCCCGCCCTTCATCCCGAAGCACGGTCCCAGTGACGGCTCGCGCAGGCAGATCATCGTCCGCAGGCCGGCCGCCCGCAGCGCGTCGCCCAGCCCGATCGTCGTCGTCGTCTTGCCCTCGCCGGCCGGCGTGGGGCTGATCCCGCTCACCAGGACCAGGGCACCCTGGCGCTCCGGCAGGCCCGGCAGGATCGCCTCGCTGATCTTGGCCTTGTAGCGGCCGAACGGCTCGACGAACGCCGCGTCTATCCCGACCGCGGCGGCGACCTCGGTGATGGGACGAAGCCTGGCGGCGCGGGCGATCAGTAGGTCTGTTGTCACGGTGTTCCGGCGGTTTTTCCAGGCGGCTTAGCAGGCGTCGTAAGTTAGGCAAGCAAGCATGCCGTCCTTCCCGGCAAAGCTCCGAATCTTTTGCGCCCTGCCGGGAACTCAGCGCCTGACATCCGTTGCGCGATCGGCTACACGCCCGGTGCCAGCGCTCGAGCCGTCCTGTCGCGCACCCTCGCTCTTTCCCCATAAGGCTGCCCCAATGACCGTCTCCCCGAGCATCATGCTCGTCGATCCTGCACATTTTGATGTCAGCTACGTGATCAATCCCTGGATGAAGCCGGGCGACTGGGCCGCCGACCCCGCTGGCCACGCCGCCGGCGCCCGGGCCAGCTTCGATGCGCTCTGCCACGCGCTGCAAGCCGCCGGCGCCACGCTGGAGATCGTGCCAGGCGTGGCTGGCCAGCCGGACATGGTGTTTCCCGCCAACGCCGCCATCGTGCTGGACCGCCGCGCCATCGTCGCCCGCTTTGCCTGCGCCGAACGCCGCGGCGAGGAAGGCCCCAACCACGCCGCCCTGGAAGCCTTCCGCGCCCGCGGGCTACTGGACGATGTGGCCAGCTTCCCGGAAGGCTGCTTCCAGGAAGGCGCCGGCGATGCCATCTGGGACCGCACGCGCCAGCATTTCTGGTGCGGCTACGGCCAGCGCTCCATCCACGCCGCCACCGCCGAAGTGGCCCGCTTCTTTGCCAGGCCGGTGGTGGCGCTGGAACTCGCCACGAACCAGTTCTACCACCTGGACACCTGCTTCTGCCCGCTCACCGGCGGAGAAGTCCTGTTCTACCCGCCCGCTTTTACCGCGGATTCGCTGGCCTTGATACACACCCACGTAGCCCCGGAGCAGCGCCTGGAGGCATCGGCCGAGGATGCCGCCGCTTTCTGCGTGAATGCGGTGAACATCGAGCGGACCGTGGTGATGGCCCGCGCGCCGGACCACGTGCGAGGGATGCTGACGGAGCGGGGATACCAGGTATCCGACGTTGATCTGGATCCGTTTATTTTATCGGGTGGTGGGGCTTATTGCATGACGTTGCGGCTGGATCGGTCAAGTAAGTAAGCAAGGCCTTCTTTTTT
>CAXUOA010000377.1:0-2353 GCA_964252625.1 uncultured Acetobacteraceae bacterium
CACCGGGCCTACACCCGGTATCGCGAGCGAGCCGATGCCGGCAAGAAGGCCGAGTCCGCCGCCGAAGATGGTGCCCGCCGTCGCACCGGTTCCGGTGGCGCCGGTGTCTTCCGCGGTGGCGGTTCCGGGAGTCTGGTAGCGTGTGTCTGCATTGTTGGCGACGACGCTTACGCTTTCATGCCCGAAACCCGCGGCTTCAAGCGCGTGAACGGTGGCAACGGCGTCATCATGGTTGTCGAACAACCGTGTCAGTGTGCGTGTGGTCATGGTCTGCGTCCCCGGTTACGATTGCTGGCCGACGTTGCCCTTGTAGTCGAGCCACACCTGGACGGACTGGCCGCCCTTCATGCCGGTGCCGCGCCACACGCCGTCGCCGTCCTTGGTCAGGCCCGTGACATGGGTGTAACCCTTTTTGCCGATGCGGCCTGCGGCCTGGCGCTTGGTGAAGCTGTTGGCGCCCTTGGCTGGCTGGTCCGCATTGGCGCCGGTGGTCGTTACCGCCTGGTTGACATCGCCGGACGCCGCCGCCTTGCCGCTGTCATGCGTCGCACCCATCGGGTTGGCGCTCGCCGGAGCACCCATGCTCGTGGTCGGCGCACCGGCGTTGTTGGTGGCCGGTGCAGACATGGTGCTCGTCTGCGCGAAGGCGAGGCTGGCCGACAGGAGGGTTCCTGCGGCACCGAGTAGGATACGTTTCACGTGATCTCTCCAAGATTGGCTTGCAGCATCGGCTAACGGAGCGACAGCGCGAGAAGTTGCGAGTCCGGCATCGTCCGGCTGTCTTGTCCCAATGCAGGCACCTGCATGCCGTCCCGACTGGGAGGACGCGCGCGCTGACAGCCGCGCGTTTGTATCCCGAACGCTACATATCTTTGCAGAGAGAAACGCTGCCCGCTCATCCCGATTTCGCCGCAATTCCCGCAATCGGCGGACATAATGGCGGCCGACATGGCCTGCATGGAACACGTTCTTCTGGTGATCTGGTCATTCGTCTGGCAGCTGGCCGGCTTGTGCGCGCGGGTGGCCGTTGCGCTCTGGCTTGCCGGGTTGCTCACCGGCGTCACGGCGCTGATCGCACGGATCATCGTCGGTGCGTGGCTCCGCAGGCCCGTCCGGCCGCCGGACACGGCCACGATCATGCCCGCCTGTGCACAAGGAGTGCCGGATTGAGGGGGCGATGGTGCCCAGGAGTGGAATTGAACCACCGACACTGCGATTTTCAGTCGCATGCTCTACCAACTGAGCTACCTGGGCGCCGTCGGGAGGCGAGGCTTAGCCCAGCGCGAACCGGGGATCAAGAAACCTTTGCCGCGCGGCGCCATGCGCGCCATTGGCGGCAGCGTGCCCTTCTTTCCGGCCAGAAATGACCCGACTGCCTACTCCGTCGTCTCCTGCAACAGCACCTCGTCATCCTCCCCGGGCACCACGTAACGCTCGGATAGCCACCGCCCCAGATCGATTTCCGCACAGCGTGGCGAGCAGAACGGACGCGTCTGCGGTGCGGAGGGCTTGTGGCAGATCGGGCAGGTTTGGCTCACGGCGCGTCCTCGATGACCCATGTCTGTGGGGAAAGCGCCGGGTCCGAGTGCAGGATCAGGGGATAGGCTGCCCGCCGTGCAAGGTCCGCCAGCGCCTGCGTGTCGGCCTGCAGCGCCGCCACGATGGCGGGTGCGGCACGCAGCACCGCCCGCCTGCCGGGTTCGGTGGCCAGCGACCGCAAGGCCACCAGGCCGGCTGCATGGGGTCCGCAGAGCAGCTCGTGCAGAGGTGCCGCCAGCCGCGGGCGCAGGATTTCGGCAAAGCCCAATTGGGTGAAACCGGCAAACCGCGGTTGGACCGGGTCGCCCGCCAGGCAGGTGGCCAGCTCCGGCCCCAGCGCGTGGCGCCGGCGCGGCGGCACGCCGGCCAGGTCCAGCAGTATCGCGCCGGAAAGGTTGCGCAGCCTGATTTGGCGGGCCAGCGCGGGCAGAACCGCGCGGTTGGCGGCAAACTGGATGCCGGCTTTGCCGCCGCGCGCGGCGGTGCTGGCCCCGCCATCCACGTCTATCGCGGTCAACGCCGGGGTAGGCGTGATGGTGGCCGACAGCCCGCCGGGCAGCGCCACGCGAGGGCTGGACAATGCTTCGACGTCGGCTTCGAGGCCGTCATCGAAGGCCTGCGCTACAAGCGATAGGCGGCCGGGAAAATCCGGCCGCAACCGTGCGAACAGCACAGGGTTGTCGACCTGGATGCCGGCCGGCGCGTGGCACTCCGCCAGCCGGGCGAGCGGGCTGGGCCCGGCCGCCAGCAGATGCGGCGGCCCGGCCGCGTGCCCGGGGGCGGCGGCCAGACGCGGCCCCTTGCCGCCTTGCGC
>CAXUOA010000378.1:0-2348 GCA_964252625.1 uncultured Acetobacteraceae bacterium
CGCGTTCTGCGCCGTGGGGTAGGTCACGTTGCTGGGATTGTCGGGCGACGTGGCGAAGATCGTGTAGCTGGACGCCGAGTAGCAGTTGAACAGGTCACGATACAGCTTGGCAGCCAGCGTGCCGCCGCCGCCGAACACGGTGGTGGTCGAGGCTGCCTTGGCCACGGGCATCGTGGTGGCGATCACGGCGAGCGCAGAGGCTCCGACGAGGATGGTTTTCAACGACATTTCTGTATCCTTCGATAAATCTTCTGGCGCGCAACACGCTTGCGTCGCGCAGTACAGGTCAGGCTCTACTGTCGCCGGAATCGGCTGCTGTTCAGTATTCCCGTCCTGGTGGTGCACTTAGCACTGCGGCCATGCCGTGTCCTTGCATCCGTGTTACATCTGCATGAATATCGTTTTGCGCGAAAAGCGTCTTAATACTGACTTGGTTCTGCAATAAAGCCCGGATCAGGTTTCTTTACTGCCCCGTCTGCAGCCCGCGGGTGCCGGCGCTGTCGTTTTCTAGGAGATCAGGGATGGGCGCACGTTCCTCTAGGCCCCTGCCGGACGCGGCGAAGCTGTACTGGCAAGGGCGCGGCGCGCTGGAACGCGGGGAGTGGCGCCATGCGGCGGCGTCGTTCCGCAAGGCGGTACGCGCCAGTCCTGCCGACGCGGAGTTGCGCCGCCTGCTCGGCCTCAGCCTCGCACGCCTCGACAGGCTGGGCGATGCGGTGGCGATGTTCCGCGCCGCCCTGACCCTGGCGCCCGATTCGGCACGGGCGCAGGCCGATCTCGGGGTCACGCTGCTGAAGATGGGTGGCGATGCGGAGGCCGTGGGCGTGCTGAGCCAGGCGTTGGCAGCGGACCCGTCGCTGCAACAGGCAAGGCTCTGTCTCGGCATGGCCCTGGCACGCACCGGTGAGCCGGACCGCGCGCTTGCCATACTGGATTCGGCGGTGCGCCACAGCACCGATTCCGACCTGCATACGGCACGGGCCTGGGCGATGCTGGCACAGGGCCGCGTGGCCGCGTGCATCGAAGCACTCGATCGCGCACGCCGGCTCAACCCGCGCGACGCCGTAGCACAGACCAACCGGCTGTTCGCCCTGCAACATCTGCCGGGCATCACCGCCGCCAGGCTGCATGCGGAACATACCGCCTATGCGGCGACGTTGCCCAGCGGCGCGCCGGCCGCCGCGGCCGGCAGGATCGGCCAGGGCACGGCTTCACTCGTCATCGGCATCGTCTCGGGCGACCTGCGGCGCCATGCCGTGGGCGTGCTCACCCTGCGGGCCTTCGAGGCGCTGGCCGCGCGGAACTGCAGGATCGTGTGTTTCGCCAACCAGCCGGAGCATGACGACTACGCCGAACGCTACCGTGCCGCGAGCGAGCGCTGGCACGTGGTCAACACGCTGGACGACGACGCCCTGCACGCGCTGATCGCGCAGGAACGCGTCGACATCCTGTTCGACCTGAGCGGCGTCACCGCGCGCAACCGGTTCGCGGTGTTCGCGCGCCGCGCCGCGCCGTTCCAGGTCAGCTGGGCCGGCTACACCGGAACCACGGGCCTGGCGAGCATGGACGCGCTCGTCGCCGACGCGCGCGAGGTGCCCGACGGCGAGGACGCCTTCTACACGGAGCGCATCCTGCGCCTGCCCGATTGCTACGTGTGTTTCGAGCCGCCTTCCTGCGCCCCCGAGCCCGGGCCGTTGCCGCTGCTGGACGGCGCCCCCGTGCGGTTCGGCTGCTTCCAGCGCGCGCCGAAGATCAACACGGAAGTGCTGGGCGTGTGGGCCCGCATCGCCCATGCAATCCCCGGCGCATGCTTCGTGCTGCGCTACGGCTGCTACGCCGAGGGGCAGACGCGTGCCGTCGTCCGCGAGATGGCGGCCGAAGCCGGACTGGATGCGGAACGCATCGTCTTCGAACCGGGCGGTCCGCAAAAGGAGCTCCTCGCCGGCTACACCGCGATCGACGTGGCGCTGGACACCTTCCCCTATTCCGGCGGCGTCACCACGCTGGAGGCCCTGTGGTGCGGCGTGCCGGTGGTGACGTTGCGCGGTGCCACCTTTGCCGGCCGTCACAGCGCGTCGCATCTTCACGCGGCCGGGCTGCCCGAGCTGATCGCGGAGACCGAGGCGGACTACGTGCGCATCGCCGTCTCGCTGGTCCGCGACACCGCCCGCCTGGCCGCCCTGCGCGCCGGGCTGCGGGCGCGCGTGGCGGCGTCTCCGCTGATGGATGCCGGGCGGTTTGCCGATCACCTGCGGGCTGCGCTGGTGTCGGCGTATCAAGGCAGGCAAGCAGCCCTTTTTTGAGAAGGACGAAAAACCTTTTACCCCGTCGGGTGCGCTGCGTGGAGA
>CAXUOA010000379.1:0-2334 GCA_964252625.1 uncultured Acetobacteraceae bacterium
GTTGCCGTACTCGGTGCGCTTGACCACGCCGTTGATGATCTCGCCCACGCGGTCCTTGAATTCGTCGAACTGGCGGCGGCGCTCGTATTCGCGCACGCGCTGTACGATCACCTGCTTGGCGGTCTGCGCGGCGATGCGGCCGAAATCGATCGGCGGCAAAGGGTCCACGATGAACTGGCCGAGGTCCAGGTCTGGGCGGAACTTCTTGGCGATGTGGACGGGGATCTGCGTCTCCTCGTTCTCCACCGTCTCGACAAGCTCGGTCCAGCGGGAGAGGCGCACGTCACCGGTTCGGCGGTCGATGGTGGCGCGTATGTCCTTCTCGTGGCCGTATTTGGCGCGGCCGGCCTTCTGGATCGCCTGCTCCATCGCCTCGAGCACCTCTTCGCGGTCGATCGACTTCTCGCGGGCAACCGCGTCGGCGACAAGCAGGAGTTCTGGGCGGGCAACAGCGGTGTCCATGGTCGGGTTCCAGTCGTCAGTTGTCGGATCGCGTCGGCGCGGAGGCGGCAATCAGTTCGTCGGTGAGGACCAGGCGGGCCTTCCGTACGTCGCCGAGCGGCAGGGCGATCTCGGTGCCGTCTTCCAGGCGCAGGCGGCCGTGGGTGTCATCCGCACCGAGGACCACGCCCATGAAGCGCTTGCGGCCGGCAACCGGCATGTGCGTCTCCGCCTTGACCAAGTGGCCGGAGAAGCGGTTCCAGTCCTTTGCCCGGGTGAGCGGGCGGTCGATGCCGGCGGAGCTGACCTCCAGCGTCCACTCGCCCGGAATGGGGTCGTCCACGTCCAGCACGGCACCCACGGCGTGGCTGATCGCCTCGCAATCCTCCACGCGTATCAGCGCGCCGTCCGCCCGGTCCGCCATGATCTGCACCGTGGGTTTCTCGCGGCCGAGCACGGCCACGCGCACCAGCTCGAACCCCATGCTCTCGAGCATGGGCCCGATGCTGGCAGCGATGCGGCCCTCAAGGCCGGTGTGGTTGAGCAGTGCGTCCTGTGCGTCCAAAACAAAAAAGGCGGCCCGTGAGGGCCACCCCCCGAGAGTGGAAGATGTAGCGTGTTTGCTCTGAATACCTGGAAGTAGGAGGAAAGCAAGCAAGGCCTTCTTTTTTGAAAAAAAGAAGCAAAAAACTTCTGCTCCTGGCGCCTGCATGGGAGTGCGCGCCGGTTCTGCACAGGCGGGTGCTGGCAGGACCTGGGCGGGCTTCGGTGCAAGCGGGGGAGTAAAAGTTTTTTGGTCCTTTTTTTCAAAAAAGGACTGCTTCCTTCCCTTGCCTGCCTTTAAGCCCTGCCCATGCAGGCAATTCTCGGATTGGCAGTTCTGGCAGGCGCGGCCTGGCTGATGAGCGAGCAGCGGCGGGCGGTTCCGTGGCGGACTGTGATAGGCGGGTTCGGCTTGCAGGCCGGCTTGGCGCTGGTGCTGCTGCATCTGGCCGTGGCGCGACGGGCGGTGCTGCTGCTGAGCCGGCTGGTGGATGCGTTGCAGGACGCGACCGACCAGGGCGCCGGCTTCGTGTTCGGCTATCTGGGCGGCGCGCCGTTGCCGTTTGCCGAGCTGCATCCCGGGGCGAGTTTCGTGCTGGCGTTCAAGATACTGCCGCTGGTGCTGGTTATCAGCGCGTTGAGTTCGCTGCTGCTGTATCTGGGTGTGTTGCAGGTGGTGACGGGCGCGTTTGCCTGGCTGCTGCGGCGCACGCTGGGGGTGGGCGGCGCGCTGGCGCTGGGGGCGGCGACGCACGTGTTCCTCGGCATGATCGAGGCGCCGCTGCTGATACGGCCGTACCTGGCGGGGATGTCGCGCGGCGAACTGTTCGCGCTGATGAGCTGCGGGATGGCGGGCGTGGCCGGCACGGTGATGGTGATCTACGCGGCGATCCTGACGCCGGTGCTGCCGGATGCGCTGGGGGCGATCCTGGTGGCCTCGGTGGTGAGCACGCCGGCGGCCCTGGCGGTGGCGGGGCTGATGATTCCGTTCGTGCCGTCCGCGGACGCGCCTGCCACGCTGGCGCAGGCGCGCCCAGCCAGCGCGCTGGATGCGATCACGCGCGGCACCGCGGAGGGGGTGGGGCCGCTGGTAGGGATCGCGACCACGCTGCTGGTGACGATCGCTCTGGTGGCGCTGGTGAACGCAGGGCTGGCGCTGCTGCCGCATGGGGCTGGGCCGGCGTGGAGCCTGCAGGGTTTGGCGGGGGTGCTGTTCCGGCCGGTGGCCTGGCTGATCGGCGTGCCCTGGCGCGAGGCGGCGGTGGCGGGGACGCTGCTGGGGACGAAGACGGTGCTGAACGAGCTGGTGGCCTATGTGGGTCTGGCGGGCCAGCCGGCGGCGGCCTTGTC
>CAXUOA010000380.1:0-2317 GCA_964252625.1 uncultured Acetobacteraceae bacterium
TGCCTGTCCCATACGTGTTCTTGGCCTCTCCCGCCGCGAAACACACCTGGCCGACCAGGGCCGCCTGCTGGTCGCCGATCAGCGCCATCACCGGCACGCCGCCCAGCGCATCGGCGTTGCCCACGAAACCCGACGAGGCGACGATCTCCGGCAGGCACGCACGCGGGATACGGAAGGCTTTCAGCAAGGCAGGGCACCAATCCAGCGTATGCAGGTCCATCAGCTGCGTGCGGCTGGCGTTGGTGACATCGGTCGCGTGCCGGCCGCACAGATTCCACGCGAGCCAGGTGTCGATGGTGCCGAACAGCGCGTCGCCGGCCGCCGCGCGCGCGCGCGCGCCTGGCACGTGGTCGAGCAGCCATTGCAGTTTGAGCGCGGAAAAATAGCTCGCCAGCGGCAATCCGGTCCTGTCCTGGAAACGCGCCTTGCCGCCCTGCGCCGCGTATTCGGCGACCAGCGTGTCGGTTCGCGTGTCCTGCCACACCAGCGCGCGGTGCAGCGGCAGCCCGGTGTGCCTGTCCCATAGCACCGTGGTCTCGCGCTGGTTGGTGATGCCGATGGCGGCCAGCGCAGCGGCCTCCAGGCCGGCACGCGCCAGCGCCTCGGCCGCCGTCGCGTGCACGTTGCGCAGTATCTCGCAGGCGTCGTGCTCCACCCAGCCGGGGCGCGGCGTGTGCTGCGCGTGCTCCTTTTGCGCCGCGGCCACGATCCGCCCGTCACGGCCGAACACGATGAAGCGCGTGCTGGTGGTCCCCTGGTCGATCGCGCCGAGGTAGGGCTTCACGCCATTGCCTCCGCCAGCCGCACCCGGGTGCCCTCCGGCACGTGCAGGCCCAGCTTGGAGCGGCGCCACAGCACGTCATCCGCCGTGCGGGCGAACTCGTGGGTGCGCAGGTAGACGACCTCCGCCCGGGTCAGCCCGCCGCCCAGGTCGTCGCCGAGATCGTCCAGCGCCTGCGCCTGGCCGAGCACGGCCGTCATGCGCGTGCCGTAGGCGCGCGCCAGCCGGTGCGCCAGCGCGGCCGGCAGAAACGGGTACGCCGCGCGTATGTCGGCAAGGAAGCGTGGAAAGTCGCTGCCGGGCAGGTCGCCGCCAGGCAGCGGCGCCGTGCCGGTCCAGGACGCGCCGCCCACGCCCAGTTTGGCCAGCGCCGCCTCTGCCAGCCGTCGATACGTGGTGATCTTGCCGCCATAGATGGAAAGCGCGGGTGCCGCACCCTCCGGCGCGTCCAGCTCCAGCACGTAGTCGCGCGTCACCGCGGACGCATCCTCCGCGCCGTCGTCATGCAGCGGCCGCACGCCGGAATAGCTCCACACCACGTCGGCCGGCGTTACCGGACGCGCCATCCAGCGCGTCGCCGCGTCGCACAGATACATGGTCTCCTCGGCCGAAATCTCCACATGGCCGGCGTTGCGGTCCCACGGCAGGTCGGTGGTGCCGATTAGCGAGAACGCACCCTCGTAGGGGATGACGAAGATCACCCGCTTGTCCGGATTCTGCAGCAGGTAGGCGTGCTCGCCCTCATACAGCCGCTTCACCACGATGTGGCTGCCCTTCACCAGCCGCGTGCGCGCCGCCGCGTTCTGCCCGAGCGCGCCGGCCAGCACCTGGCCCACCCAGGGGCCGGCGGCGTTGACCATCATGCGGGCCTGGACCACGGCCTCGCCGTCCTCCGAGACCAGCATTGCCTGCCACACGCCGGCGTCGCGCCGTGCGCTGACCAGCCGCGTGCGCGTGCATATGCTGGCGCCGCGCTCGGCCGCGTCCACCGCATTCAGCACCACCAGGCGGCTATCTTCCACCCAGCAATCCGAATACGCGAACGCCCGGCCGGATTGCTGCCTGAGGCCGGCGCCCGGCCCGCTGGCGTTCAGGCGCAGCGCCCGGCTGCCGGGCAGGCTTCGCCTGCCGCCGATGTGGTCGTACAGGAACAGGCCGGCGCGTATCATCCAGGCCGGCCGCATCCCGGCGCCCAGCGGCAAGACGAAACGCATCGGCCAGACGATGTGCGGCGCGATCGCCAGCAGCCGCTCGCGCTCGGCCAGCGCCTCGCGCACCAGGCGGAACTCGTAATATTCCAGGTATCTGAGGCCGCCGTGGATGAGCTTCGTGCTGGCCGCACTCGTGTGGCCGGCCAGGTCGTCCTGCTCGACCAGGCAGACGGAGAGGCCACGGCCGGCGGCGTCGCGCGCTATGCCGGCGCCGTTTATGCCACCGCCTATTATGAGAAGGTCGTACACTGGGGACTCCGGGGAGGAAGTAAGAAAGGCCTTCTTTTTTGAAAAAAAGAAGCAAAAAACTTTTACTCCGCTGTCG
>CAXUOA010000381.1:0-2315 GCA_964252625.1 uncultured Acetobacteraceae bacterium
CATCATCGGGTCCTTTATCTGTGCTGTCGCGGAACTGGCGGGCGTGGGCATGACGGCGGGCAGCGGTGCCGGCGGCCGCGGCGGCACGCCCAGCCCGTTGTCGGAAACGCCAGCGCCCTCCGTTTTGCTGGGCGGTGCGGCGGTTGTGCTATCCATCGGTGCCTCCGGCTCATCATCGGGCTTGCGGCGTTTGAACAAGGGCAGCCCCCCTCCTGGTTAAAACCGGCCGCCACAAGGAGAGCGGCGCGAGACGCCTGGCCTAACACGCAGCAATCGGAGGAAACAACCCGCCAGGCCGGCAGCCCGGTAACCTAGCCGCGCCGCAGCCGTATCGGAACGCCAGGCTCCTATGCTGCTTTTCCGCAAGAACAACGCCTTGCCTCTCGCCACCTATCCACGTCGGTCCATCAGCACGTGCACCATGCAAGCCGTTCCCAGCACCGGCACAAGCAGGTTCACCAGCGGCAAGGAACCTGCCAAGGCCAGCGCCGCCCCTTGCAGCAGCACCCCGAGACGATGCCGCCGATAGAGGACACCCGCCTCCGCCCGGCTCATCCGCCGCATCGCCACCGCCACGAACAACCCGCGCCCAAGCGCCCAGGCCGTGATCACCCAGCCCAGCACGAAGCCTATGCCGGGCACCAGCAACGCCAGCAGGAGGGAGACTGCGCTCATCGCAAGCACCAGTGCGCCTACCACCACCCCGTCCCAAACCTGCGCGGCAAGTGCTGCACCCATCGGCGCCGGCAACCCGGGATACCAGCGCCGCTCCACCGCCCGGCACACCGGCTCCAGGAACAGCGAGGCGATCACCACCGCCAACGGCAGGAACAGCCACAGCGCCGCGGCTGCGGCCGCGAACCCGCCCAGCACGCCGGCCACCCAGGCCATCCAACCCGACCCTGCCAGCATGTGGTGCAGCCCGTAGACCGCGCCCACACACAGCGCGGCGAAGCCCAGCGCCGAGAGCAGCAGGCTTTGCGCCAGCACGCCCAGTATGGCCGGATCGTCCAGTTGTTCGATCGCGCGGAAGAACGGCTTGAACATCGGTGTCCCTGCAGAGAGAGAAGACCTTCTATCCTGAAGGATAGGGCGCACCAGATTCCCGCCGCCTGTCGCGGACCGGTTGCCTTGCTTTCCAGCCGCGCCTCGGCAAAGAGCAGCCGCATGCAAGACACCACATACGACATCATCGGCATCGGCAACGCCATCGTGGACGTGGTGGCCCCAACCGACCACGCCTTCCTCTCCCGCCACGACATGCACCCGGGCAGCATGGCGCTCATCGACGCCGAACGCGCCCAAGCCCTCTACACCGCCATGCCGCCCGGCCGCGAGAGCAGCGGCGGCTCGGCCGCCAACACCTGCGCCGTCGCCGCCGCCCTGGGCGCACGCGTCGCCTATATCGGAAAAGTGGCGGGCGACAGTCTTGGCGAGACCTTCCGCCGCGACATCCAGGCCGCCGGCGTGCACTTCCCCAGCGCGCCGCTCACCGAGGGCGCGCCCACCGCACGCTGCCTCATCCTCGTGACACCGGACGGGCAGCGCACGATGAACACCTTCCTGGGCGCCAGCGTCGCCTTCGCCAGCCAAGACGTGGATGCTGGCCTCATCGGCCAATCCGCCGTGCTCTATCTTGAAGGCTACCTGTTCGATCCGCCGGCGGCACAGGCCGCTTTTCGCGCCGCCGCCCGTGCTGCACGGCAAGCGCGCCGCCAGGTCGCCTTGTCGTTGTCGGACGCGTTCTGCGTGGACCGACACCGTGCAGCCTTCCGCGAACTTCTATCAGACATCGACATCCTGTTCGCCAACGAGGCCGAACTTTGCAGCCTCTACGAGACGAACCGGCTGGAGGATGCGCTGAATGCCGTGGCGGGCGACGTAGCCCTGGCCGCCATCACCCGCTCCGAACAGGGCAGCGTCATACTGTGCGGCGCCGAGCGTGTGAAGGTTGCCGCCGAACCGGCCCGCGTGGTCGACACCACCGGCGCCGGCGACGCCTACGCCGCCGGCTTCCTCGTTGCCCATACGGCAGGCCATGACCTGGCTGCCTGCGGCCGCATGGGGAGCCGCGCTGCGGCCGAGATCATCTCCCACTACGGCGCCCGGCCAGAGGCGGACCTGTCAGGTTATAACAGGCAACGTTGAGACCGATGCAGCGAAAGCAAGCAGTCCTTGTTTTGAAAACAGCGAGGAAAGAACTTCTGCTTTCCGTCGCATCTGCAGCAGCCGGGTGCCTCCTGACAGAGTGAGGCGCCCAAGCCTGCGCAGGAAGCAAAAGTTTTTTGCTTCTTTTTTTCAAAAAAGAAGGCCTT
>CAXUOA010000382.1:0-2306 GCA_964252625.1 uncultured Acetobacteraceae bacterium
GGCCTTCTTTTTTGCAAAAAAGAAGCAAAAAACTTTTGCTCCCTGTCGGCGAACGTTTCAGCGCCCGCCGACGGGGACCAAAGCTTTCTACTTAGCCCTTTGACGCCTGCTTCTGCGCCATGTCGCGCACCACGCCGATGCCCTGCTGCAGCTGGTAGTCGGTCGACGGGTTGGCCAGGTCGAACTTGGGCCAGTTCGCCGGCGGCTTGGCGGCGATCTGCTTGGCCGCCGCCGGGATGTCGTCGCGCGGCGCCGGCGGCTTGGTCGGCTCCGAGCCGCCCTCGTTCTTCAGCGCGTGGTTCAGGTCCGCCTCGCGGTCGGGCAGGAAATGCACCTCGTCTTCGCGGCTCTCCTGCACCAGCACGTCGGGCGCGATCCCCAGCCCCTGTATGGAGCGGCCGGACGGCGTGTAGTAGCGCGCCGTGGTCAGGCGTATGGCGCCGTCGTTGTTGCCCATCGGGATCAGCGTCTGCACGCTGCCTTTGCCGAAGCTGCGGGTGCCCACGATGATGGCGCGGCGGTGGTCCTGCAGCGCGCCGGCGACGATCTCGCTGGCGCTGGCCGAGCCGCCGTTGATCAGCACGACCATCGGCAGGCCGTCGATGAGGTCCGTGCCCTTGGCGTCCCAGCGCTGGCTGTCCTCGGGATGGCGGGCGCGCGTGCTGACGATCTCGCCGTCGGGGATGAAGTCCTCGCAGATGTCCACCGCCTGGTCGAGCAGGCCGCCGGGGTTGTTGCGCATGTCGAACACGATGCCGTGGAGGTGGCCGTGCGCCTGGTCGCGCAGCTTGGCGATGGCCTCGCGCGTCTTGGTGTCGCTCTCCTCGTTGAAGCCGGCCAGGCGGATGTAGCCCACGTCGCCGTAGAGCGCGGACTTGACGATCTGGACGTGGATCTGCTCGCGCGTCATCGTCACGTCGAACGGCTTGTCGATGTGCTCGCGCTTGACGTTTATGGTGATGGTGCTGCCCGGCGTGCCGCGCATCATGTCCACCGCGTCGTTCAGCGGCAGGCCTTCGACGGACTTGCCGTTCAGCGAAAGGATGTAGTCGCCGGGCTTCATGCCGGCGCGCGCGGCCGGCGTGTCGTCGATCGGGCTTATCACTTTCACCAGGCCCTGGTCGGACGTGACCTCCAGCCCCAGGCCGCCGAACGCGCCGCGGGTGGTGACCTGCATGTCCTTGTACTGCTTGGCATCCATGTAGCTGCTGTGCGGATCGAGCGAGCTGACCATGCCGTTCAGCGCGTTGTCGACCAGGTCGCGGTCCTTCACCGGCGCCACGTAATCCGCGCGCACCTTCTCGAACACTTCGCCGAACAGGGTCAGCAGGTGGTAGGTGTCCTGCGGGGCGGCGGTGTCGTCGTCGGCATGGGCGGTGCCTACCAGATGCGGGGCGTAGGTGCGGAATGCGGGTCCGGACGCGAGGCCTATCGTGAAGGCGGCGCCAAGCAGAAGGCCGGTGCGGAGTTTCATGCCTTGATCCTTAGGGCGGGCTGTAGTTTCGGGTAGATTGCGCTTGGGGGACGGTTAAGGAAGCAAGGACGGTCGTCTTTTTTTGAAAAAAGCAGCAGGTAGAGTTCTGTCTCCCGCTACTGCCGGTAGCTATTTATATCAACCCGCTCTGCGGTTGACACTTGCGCAAGCAGGCAAGGCCTTCTTTTTTGAAAAAAAGAAGCAAAAAACTTTTGCTACTTGCGCAGGCTCAGGCGCCTCGATCTGTCAGGCGGCACACGGCTGCTGCAGATGCGACAGGAAGCAAAAGTTTTTTGGTCCTTTTTTTCAAAAAAGGACTGCTTGCTTTCTCTGCGTCAGCCGCAAGCCTGCTAGAGTTTCGCGCGAAGAAAGGGCGCCGGATCGACCGGACGGCCCTGCGCCCTTAATTCGACGTAAAGCGCGGGTTTGCCGCCGGCCGGCATGCGGCCGAGCGGTTCGCCGATACGGGTCGGGTGGCCGGGGTGCGTGGCGAGTGTTGCCAGGCCCGCGAGCACGACGTCATAGGCGCCGCATTCGAGTATCAGGAGCTGGCCGTAGCTGCGGAACGGGGCGGCGAACGCCACGCGTCCCGCGCAGGGGCTGCTGACATAGGCGCCCGGTGCGGCGGCGTAGGTGATGCCCGTAGCCGGACCGTCCTCCGCCTCGGCACCGAACGCACGCACCACCGGGCCGGCAACCGGGGCCACGAGCAGGCCTGCCGATTGCGCCAGCGCCGGGCCGGACGGCCTTGCCAGCGCCGCCTGGCGCGTGCGGGCGGCCTGGGCTGCGCCTTCCCTGTGCTGGCGTGTGGCGGTGGCGGCCTCCTCGGCGG
>CAXUOA010000383.1:0-2283 GCA_964252625.1 uncultured Acetobacteraceae bacterium
TGTAGCCGCGGCCGGAGAACAGGCCGATCACGCGCGCGAGCACGCCGGACTCGTTGTCCACCAGCACCGAGATGGTGGCGCTGCGCAGTGTCTCGCCGGTGTCGGGCATCAGACCAGCATCAGGCCTTCGTCGGTGATGCTCGCGGTGCGGCCGGCATGTTCGGGGCCGAGTATCATCTCGTTATGCGCCGCACCCGACGGGATCATCGGGTAGCAGTTCTCCGCGCGGTCCACGCAGATGTCGGCGATCACCGGGCCGTCTATCGCCAGCATCTGTTCGATCACGCCGTCCAGCTCGCCGAAATTGCGGGCGCGCAGGCCGTGCGCGTGGAAGCTTTCCGCCAACTTGACGAAATCCGGCAGCGCGGCGCTGTAGCTTTCGGAATAGCGCGAGCCGTGCAGCAGCTCCTGCCACTGCCGCACCATGCCCATGTATTCGTTGTTCAGGATGAAGATCTTCACCGGCAGGCGGTACTGCGCCAGCGTGCCCATCTCCTGGATGTTCATCAGGATGCTGGCCTCGCCGGCGATATCGATCACCAGCGCATCAGGGTGGGCCACCTGCACGCCGGCGGCCGCCGGCAGGCCATAGCCCATGGTGCCCAGGCCGCCGCTGGTCATCCAGCGATTGGGTTTCTCGAAGTGGAAATGCTGGGCCGCCCACATCTGGTGCTGGCCCACTTCGGTGCTGATGAACGTCTCGCGTCCGGACAGCTTGCACAGGTCGTATAGGCGCTGCACGGCGTATTGCGGCTTTATCACCGCGTCGGGCGACATGTCCTGGGTGAAGCGCAGGCTATGCACCGCCCGCCACCCGGCGATCTCGCGCCACCAGGCGGCCACCGCGCCGCTGTCCTGCTGCACCGGCTCGGCGTGCCACGCCGCGATCATGGCCCGCAGTATCGCCGCCGCGTCGCCCACAAGGGCCACGTCCACCGCCACGTTCTTGTCTATGTTGGACGGATCGATGTCACCGTGGATCTTGAAGCTGCCCGGGCTGAAGGCGGAAAGCCGGCCGGTGACGCGGTCGTCAAAGCGGGCGCCGATGTTGAACAGCACGTCGCAGCCATGCATGGCCATGTTGGCTTCGTAGGTGCCGTGCATGCCCAGCATGCCGAGGAAACGCCGGTCGGACGCGGGGTATACGCCCAGCCCCATCAGCGTGTTGGTGCAGGGCAGGTCACCCAGCCGCACCAGTTCGGCCAGCAGGCGCGAAGCCTCCGGCCCTGCGTTGATGACGCCGCCGCCGGCATACACCACCGGCCGGCGCGCGGCTTTCAGCGCACGCACCGCCCTGGCGATCGCCCCGGGGTCGGGCTGCGTGGCCGGCCGGTAGCTGCGATGCGGCTTGGTCCCTGCCGGCTCGTAGGCGGCGGGCGCGATCAGGATGTCTTTCGGCAGGTCGACCACCACGGGGCCGGGCCGGCCGGTGCGCGCGATGGTGAACGCGTCGTGCACCGTGCGCGCCAAATCCTCGCTACGCTTGACCAGGTAGTTGTGCTTGGTGGCCGGCCGGGTGATGCCGGTGGTGTCGGCCTCCTGGAACGCGTCGTTGCCGATCAGGTGGGTGGGCACCTGGCCGGTCAGGCACACCAGCGGCACGGAGTCCATCAGCGCGTCCAGCAGGCCGGTCACCGCGTTGGTGGCGCCGGGACCGCTGGTGACCAGGACCACGCCGACGCGGCCGGTGCTGCGCGCGTAGCCCTCAGCGGCGTGCACGGCGGCCTGTTCGTGGCGCACCAGGATGTGGCGTATGTCGCTCTGCTGGAACAGCGCGTCGTAGATCGGCAGCACCGCACCGCCTGGATAGCCGAAAATCACCTCGGTGCCCTGGTCGCGCAGGCAGCGCAGCAGCACCTCGGCGCCGGAGGCGGCCTGGGTGAGGTGTCCGGGTTCGCTGGTGGCTTGCGTGACAGCGTTCATGGCACGGTGTTAGCCCGCTACCCCGGTCCTCGTCAAACAGGGAAAAAATAAAGTGTCATAGAGGGTGCGCGAAACTGCCCGGTAATTGCGTCACGTCACGGTAGCGCGCAACTAACCTATGCGTCTCCGCGTGGGCTGCATTGCTGGCGGTTGGCACCACGGGCCGGTGCCGGAACCAGGTCGCCTGCCGCCTGGTGTATTGCCCGGTCGCCACCACGGCGCGGCGCTCTGCTTCGCCCAGGCCGATCTCGCCGCGCAGGCAGGCGGACAGCTCCGGCACGCCGTGCGCGCGCATCGCCGGCAGCGCCGCGTTCAGCCCGAGGCCGGAGCGCTGGAGGAGGTGGGCGTCCTGCTCGGCCT
>CAXUOA010000384.1:0-2264 GCA_964252625.1 uncultured Acetobacteraceae bacterium
AAGACAAATCTACGCGGAGCAACCTTCCTGGCACTGGCGACAGCCGCCCTGCCCCTCGCTTCCTTCGCGCAGGCTCCGGCGGCAACGCCCGCGGCCCCCGCTCCCATGGCCGCGCCGGCCCCGGCGCCTTCTTCGCCGGCCCCTGCCGATACGGCACCCAGCGCGCCCGCGCCCGACGCGTCTTCAAGCCCGGCACCGTCCGACACGTCCGCCAAGAAGCCGATGCACCACAAGAAGATGATGGCGCATAAGGGCGGCAAGCTCGTTGCCACCAAGGCCGGCGACAAGGCCGTGGAAGACCTGAACGCCGAGAGCCTGAGCTCGGCGAAGACCGGCAAGCCGTTCACCCCGTCGCCGACGCCTGAGGCCGCCAAGGTGAGCGCCCACGCGCCGATGCACGGCAAGATGGCGCACCACGCGAAGAAGACCAAGACCAGCACGACCACCCCGTCCGGTGATACGGCGACGACGACCACCACCACCACGCCGAACGCTGACGCGCCGAAGTAACGCGAGACGACCCAGGGCGCCGGTCGGTCCGGCACCCTGGGCATCAAGGCCTGTCGTCCAGAACCAGGCGTTGCCGGCCTACTTCATCACCCGGAGCATCGACTTCTCCGTGGCTCCCAATGCGCGGTAGCAGCGGAGGTAATCTTCCGCCATGCGCCGCGCGGTAAAGCGCTCCTCGAAGCGCCCTCTTACGAGAGGGCGCGACAGCGTGCCCAGCCGACTGACCGCCGCGATGGCGCTCGTCTCGTCCTCCACGATGAAGCCGGTCAGCCCGTCTTCCACGATTTCGGGCACCGAGCCGCGGTTGAACGCGATAACCGGCGTGCCGCAGGCGATCGACTCGATCATCACCAGGCCGAACGGCTCCGGCCAGTCGATCGGCATGAGCAAGCCCACGGCGCCGGACAGGAAGTCGGGTTTCTCCTTGTCGCCGATCTCGCCGATCATCTCCACGCCGCCGCCCGACAGCATCGGCTTGATGACGGCGTCGAAATACTCCTGGTCGGCCCGGTCAACCTTCGCCGCAATCCTGAGCGGAATGCCAGCCGCGCGTGCGATGCGGATGGCGCGGTCCGGACGCTTTTCCGGCGCGATCCGGCCGAGAAACGCCAGGTAGGACGGCGTCACGTCCCGCGGTGTCAGCAGGGTCTCCGGCAGGCCGTGCAGCACGGTGGCCGCGTAGTTCGCCTGGGGCAGCGGCCTGCGCTGGGAGTTGCTTATGGAGACGACCGGGACCTTGGGGAAGGTGTCGAACACCGGCTGCAGCTCCGGCAGGTCCAGCCGGCCGTGCAGCGTCGTCACGAACGGGGTGCGCTGGCGGGAGAACAGGCTGAACGACCAGTAGTCCATGTGGAAATGGAGCACGTCGAAATCGGCCGCCTGCCGGTAGACCTCTTCCATCAGCAGCATGTGCGGCGCGATCGGGTCGCGTATGGAAGGGTCCAGGCGAAGCGCACGCGGCCAGACAGGATGCAGCTTCGCGGCAGTCACCGAGTCGCCGCTGGCGAACAGCGTGACGTCATGGCCTTCGGCGACCAACTCCTCCGTCAGGAAGGAGACGACGCGCTCCGTGCCGCCATACAGTTTCGGCGGAACAGCCTCGTGAAGAGGAGCAATCTGGGCGATACGCATCGGTGGAACTCTCCCGCTTGAACAACCGTGCAAGTCCATAGGGGTGGACACGTTAGCGCAACGGTAATCCGCACTGCAGCAAATGCAGCGTGCCCGGGTGCAGCGTCAAGTTAAGCGGAGAAAATGGCTTCGTTTTAAAGAAATCGCAGGAAATCGCCTGTCGGCGCTGACCGCTGTGCCGGCCAGCATCGCGCCGGCTCTCGGCACCGATGCGGCCGACCCTCGTCGCCTTAGAAGCCTTCGCGCTCCAGGCGCTTGCGCTCCAGCTTGCGGGCGCGGCGGACGGCTTCTGCGGCTTCGCGGGCGCGGCGCTCGGACGGCTTCTCAAAGTGGCGGCGCAGCTTCATCTCGCGAAAAATCCCCTCGCGCTGCATCTTCTTCTTCAGCGCCTTCAGCGCCTGATCCACATTGTTATCACGGACGAGAACCTGCACTTGGCCGCCTACTCCCTCTAGCGTCTGTGCCCGCTTGCATACGAATCCGGCCGGTCCGGAGCGCAAACGTGGCAGATCATCCGGCATTTGGCCGGCGAGGGGCGGTGCTTAGCACAGGTCTTCGGTGGACCCCAAGAGGGAAAGCGACGAAAGCAAGCAGTCCTTTTTTGAAAAAAAGGACCAAAAAAC
>CAXUOA010000385.1:0-2254 GCA_964252625.1 uncultured Acetobacteraceae bacterium
AACTACTTCGCCACAGCAGGCTACGACGCTACGTGATCGGAAAATGCTCTAAGGCGAAGACAGCAAGAAATTCTTCTTGAAAAAACAAGCCAAAAGACTTTGCTTTCCGTCGCATCTGTAACAGAATCAAGGCGCCTGAACCTGCGCAGGAAGTAAAAGTTTTTTGCTTCTTTTTTTCAAAAAAGATGGCTTTTCTCGCCTACGTAGGCGGCGAACTTCATGCCCTGGCCGGCAGGCGTTACTTCGGCCCGTCGGTCGCCGCCTTCGACAGCGCGGCAAGGTAGCGTTGCTCGCGCCGTGCAGCGACACCCGCCTCCTCCGATCCGGCCATCACGAACACGGAGTGCGGACTGGTTGCGCGCAGATCCGCCACCGGCGCGCCGATCGCGTCGTCGCTGAGGGCCTGGGCGCCGAGGGCCGCGAACTTCCAGCCGTTTCCGTCAGGTTGCGCGAGCAGGGTTGCAGTGTCACTCAGCGTTTGCTTGGCGTGGGTGACGATTGCGATCGGCACCGCCGGTTCAGGGGCCGCGTCACCCTGCTTCATCAGCCCGATCCTGGTTGCCAGCTGGTTGGCGGCTTCGATGCGCGGCACGCGATACAGCTCGAACGCAGCGACGGCCCGGTCAAAATCGGCGCGCTGCTGCCGCATGCCGGCCGCCGGTGCATAGAGATCTTCCGCAGCGCGCAAGGTGAAGTCCACGTGCACGCGCCAGCTTCCTGCCGGCAGGTCGCGGGGTCCGAGCGTCTTCATGGCCACAAAGCTCGGTTTCACGCCGCCGACCTGCAGGTAGGTCGGTTCGGACTGCGCGAGATAGGCGGCGATGTCGGCGGCGGTCGGTGTCTTCGCGGCGGGTCCGCAGCCGGAAAGGGCTGTCAAAGCAAGCAATGTGGCAGTGGCGCGCAGGAACATCGAGACCTCGTTGCAAAACCAGTAGAATGGCAGTGGCACTTCCGGATGCATTGCAGGCGGCCGGGAGAGCAGGTGACAAGCGGCGGCCTGCTTCTTCAAGAAAGCAGGCCGTGCTTGCCTATTTACGCTTGGCCGCGATCTCCCGATAGAACGCCTGCTTGCGCTCCTCCTCCTCGGGTGTACGGAAGCGCCGCACCAGATGATGGATGTGCGGCCCGCCGCGCGCCAGGCCCAACGCCGCGGCGTCCAGCGGCAGGCTCCAGTGCCCGGTGCCCTGGATCGTCTCGTGGACCGCGCCGCCGTAACGCACGCGATGGTCCGGCGTGTTGCGCAGCAGGCGCACCTGGCGGTCGGGATAGGCGATCATGTCACCCGACTTGTCGGCACCAGGAAAATTATAGCGGGGCAGGGCGTAGGCGTCCACGCCGCCCTCCCGCTCGGCCTGCGCCAGCAAAGCGAGCAAAGGCGTGTGGTCCTCTCCGACCAGCTCCTCGTCCGCATCGAGCATCAGCACCCACTCCACCCAATCGGGCACCATGGCCAGCGCCGCGTTGCGCATGGCGGCGAAATCGTCCTCGAAGAGGGTGTGGTCGCGTTGCGCGTAGGCGAAGGGCACGCCGCATTCTGCCAGGAAGGCCTGGGCCAGGGCAGGGGTGGCGTCACGCGAGCCGGTGTCCAGCATTGCGTAGAAGCTCGCGACCGGCTGCGTGCTGGCGAGCATGTTGCGCACGCAGACTGCTTCATCGCGCATGATCGTGGCTACGGCGAGCGCGGGATAGGCGCCGCGGACGGGTGCGGCGGCCGTGCCGGCCGGCGGCGCGTAGGTGACGGGCAGCATCCAGCCGCCGACCTGAAGCAGCGTCAAGCCGTGCCAGGCCAGCGACGGTTCGCAATGGTGGCGCCCGCGTATCTCGGCCTGCAGGCTTGCGGGGTCGAAGCCGTCCTGCGGCGGGCCGAGCACGAGCAGCGTCCGCTGCGCGAAGTGGCCGCGCAGAACGTCCACCCACTGTGCGGTGGCGGAGCGGTCCAGCAGACAGAGCGCGTCGAGCGGACGGCCCAGGGTCGAGAGCAGGGCGGCCACGTCCTGGGGCTCGGCCTGCAAGCGGAACACCGCGCCGCCGTCCGGCAGGGTGGAGAACGCCGGGATAGCAGGAGGAAAGCCTGCGGCCACATGGAGGATCGCGGCCCCAGGCCGGGCGAACGGTAAGAGACTCTGCAGGTTCAGGCCGGGCCGCTCACCGACGACGATGGCGAGACGGGCGCTGTCCTCGCTTTCGAAGAAGCGGGCCATGCCGCCCGAGAGCACGGGATCGGCCGCGATTGCGGCGTCGGGTGGTTCACCGG
>CAXUOA010000386.1:0-1230 GCA_964252625.1 uncultured Acetobacteraceae bacterium
CTTCTTTTTTTCAAAAAAGAAGGCCTTTCTTGCTTGCACAAGTGCCTGTTTTGCTGCGCTGGTCTTGAAGCTCCAACCTTGCCTCACGCCAGCGGCAAGACCGCCTGCAGAACATCGCCCTCGTCGGGCAGATGCCGAAGGCCGAACCCCAGGTGGCGCACGAAGCCGAGCATCGGCTGGTTGTCGGCCAGTATGTGGCCGGTGATCTCCGGCACGCCGCGCGCGCGGGCCCAGGCGATCAGGCAGTCCAGCAAATGGCGTGCCAGGCCCAGGCCCTTGCAGTCCGGCTCGACGACGATGGCGAACTCGCCGGCGCCGCCCACAGCCTCGCAGACCAGGCGCGCCACGCCCACGCTGGCCTGGTCGGCGGGGCGGACGGCGAGGAACGCCATCTCGCGGTCGTAGTCTATCTGGGTCAGGCGGGCCATCTGCTCGGGCGCCACCTGTCGTATGGCGCTGAAGAAGCGGTAGCGCAGGTCTTCCGGCGGAATGCGCCGCACCATTGCGGCATGGGCGGCGGCGTCCTCGGGGCGGATCGGGCGTATGCGGAAATCCTGGCCGTGGCTGGACCAGTCATGGGCCAGTTCCTCGGGGTAGGGCGAGATGGCCAGGGTGGCACGCTGGCCGGCCGGATGCAGCCGGATCACTGCGTCGCCGGCTTGCGCCCGGCCGTCCTGGCCCAGCACCAGCCGGTCCACGCCGAGTGCCGCGATGGCGGGTTCGTCCACCAGCAACTGGCTGACGCGTACCAGCGCGTCGGCCGCGGCGGCGGTCAGGGTGGGGTCCTGCAGGCCGGCACGCGCCGCCAAAGCGTGCGCCAGCGGCAGGTTCAGTGGCGGCAGATCGTAGGCGGCAGCGCCGTCCGGCAGCACGGCGAACGCGATGGCGGGTCCGAACGTCGCATCGTCATGCATCCGAATGGTCGCGGCGGGACCGGGTGGAGTGCCGGAAGGGAGCCCGTAGCAGGCAAGAAGCGCCAGCGACTCGGCCCGGTCCAGCGCTGCTCGGCCCTGGGCGCGCGCCGGAGCAAGGATGCGCGCGGCCGCCTCCTGGTCCGGATCGATGGCCAGGACACGGCTGGGTGGCAGCTCGCGGGCGGCCTGGCGGGCTTCACCGCGGACCACGGCAAGACGGACCGTGACAGCACCTCCTCGCTGTCCGCGCACATCCACCTGGGCGAGGTGTCCGTGCGCCAGGTCTACTTTGCGGTGCGCCCCCGGGTCTACACAA
>CAXUOA010000386.1:1240-2230 GCA_964252625.1 uncultured Acetobacteraceae bacterium
GCGGCCTGGCGGGCGGCACGGTCCCGCAGCAGATGCGCGAACGCCTGGACGGCCTGTTCCGGCGTGGCAAAGGCAGGCAGTCCGGCTTCGGCCATGCGGCGGCGGTGCGCGGCCCCCGTCGACTCGCCCATGATGCAGGTCAGGACGGGTAGCCGCGCAGTCTGCGCGGCCGCCGTGCCCGATTCGATGGCGGCGGCGTCACCCGGGCCGGTGGGCGCGAGCAGCACCAGCACGCCGCCCACCTCCGGCACGGCGCCCACCATGGCCGCGATGCTGGCCACGTCCGTGGGCGCCGCCCCGCCGGCGTAGACGAGGCCCTGCGTGAGGCCGGCCGGCAGGCTGGCGGTGAGCGTCTGCTGCGCCTCTGGCGGGAGCACCGCCAGGCGTATCCCGGCGCGCAAGGCGGCATCGGCCGCCAGCCGGCCGGGGCCGATGGCGTTGGTGACCACCGCCATGGTCTCGCCGTGCAGCGGGCGGGCGCGGCTGAGCGTCTCGGCCGCTGCCAGGAAGGCTTCCAGCTGCTGCACCACGAACACGCCGGCGCGGTTGAGCGCGGCGGCGAAGACGGAGTCCGCCTGGCCCGTCGGGTCCAGCAGCAGGCCGCCGGGGCGCAGGGCCACCACGGGCCGCAGGCGGGAGGCGGCACGTGCGGCGGAGATGAACGCGCGGCGGTCGCGCACCCGCCTTATGTCGAGCAGGATCAGCCGCGTTTCCGGGTCGCGCGACAGGAAGTCCAGCACCGCGCCGAAGCCGACATCGGCATTGCCGCCGATCCCCACCACGTGGCTGAAACCCACGCCGTTCGGACCGGCCCAGTCCACCACGGCGCGCGCCAGCGAGGCGGATTGCGTGACCAGCGCGATGTGGCCGGCCGGCACGGCCATGTGGGACAGGGAGGCGTTCAGGCCCAGCCGCGGCACCGCCACGCCGAAGGCGTTCGGGCCCAGCACGCGCACGCCGGCCGCGCGGGCGAGCTGGCCGGCGTGCGCG
>CAXUOA010000387.1:0-2225 GCA_964252625.1 uncultured Acetobacteraceae bacterium
GTCCAGTTTCAGGCGGCCGCGCTGCAGGTGATCGCACAGCCGGCCCGGCGTGCCGACCACGATGTGGCACCCGCTTATCAGGCCGTTTGCCTCCATACGCGGATCCATGCCGCCGATGCAGCTGACGATACGCGCGCCCGTCTCGGCATACAGCCAGGCCAGTTCACGATGCACCTGCATGGCAAGCTCGCGCGTCGGCGCGATGATCAGGGCCAGGGGCGCACCCGCCTGAGAAAACCGTTCCGCGCCCTTCAGCAGCGTATCGGCAAACGCCAGGCCGTAGGCGACCGTCTTGCCCGATCCCGTCTGCGCCGAGACCAGCAGGTCGCGGCTTTCGGCCTCGGGCTGCAGCACGGCGGCCTGGACCGGCGTCGGATCCTCGTAGCCTTTAGCGGCAAGGGCGCGCGCCAGCGCGGGATTGGTGGCGGGAAAAGGCATGATCTATCCAAAAAGTGATGGCACCGCGCGGCGGGCGCACGGCATACATGTGAAACGAGTGAGCTGCAATTTCGACGCTTGTATGGCGGAGTTTCCGCCCCGGTGCAAATGTCTCACGGATGGCAGTCTGTGGCGCAGCGCCGGCCGCACCGATCCGCCGTATGAACGGCGGTCGTCGTATCGATAAAACCCGGGCCCGTGATCACGATGTCAACGAGGTCACGCGGCAATCGGTCCCCATCCTTCGGCGCGAAGGAACTTTTCCTTCAGGTCGAGGCCACTGCTGAAGCCGTGCAGCTTGCCCGTGCTGCCCAGCACGCGGTGGCAGGGCAGCAAGTATATTATCGGATTGGCGCCGACAGCCCCACCTACGGCGCGGCAGGCGTTTGGATTACCGAGACGGCGCGCGAGTTCCCCGTAGGATATCGTTTCACCGTGCGCAATGCGCGCCAGTTCCTGCCATACGATGTGCTGAAAGCCCGATCCTGCCACCAGAACCGTCAGGTCGGAATGCCGCCCGGAAAAAACATCATCGCATAGGGATTGGAGCGAGCTATCGTGCGGAACCAGGCTGCCTCCCTGCCAGTAGCGGGCAAGCGCATCCATGCCGTTGTCGTGCCGGGTGAAATTCAGCCAGCACAGGGCGTTGCCGTTGACGGCCAGCAAGGCAGGTCCGAACGGCGTATCGACAGGCGCGTAGCGGGCTGTTCGGCCCTTGACTGCTGCGCGCGAAATGCACTCGATCCTCATCTTGTCAATTCCGGTGTTTGTCCCAACATAGGCTTATGGACAGGCTAGCGGTACAGGAAATCTTCACGCATCTCGAAGCGAGCATCGAGGGACCGAAGACCGAACTGGAGTACATCAATCCGTTCACCCTGCTGGTCGCAGTCGTCCTGTCGGCACAGATGACCGATGCCGGCGTCAACAAGGCGACGGTAGCCCTGTTCGAGGCCGCCGATACGCCGCAGGCCATGCTGGACCTGGGTGAAGAAAGGGTTCTAGGCTTCATCAGCCGGATCAACTTCAAGAATGGCAAGGCGCGCAACGTCATCGCCCTGTCGCGGCTGCTGGTGGAACGCCACGGCGGGCAGGTGCCGCACGACCGGGCAGCGCTCGAGGCGTTGCCCGGCGTCGGCCGCAAGACGGCGAACGTGGTGCTGAACGTCGCGTTTGGGGAAAAGACCATCGCGGTCGATACGCATGTGCTGCGCGTGTCGAACCGAACGGGCCTGGCGCCTGGCAAGACGCCTGACGAGGTCGAGGCGGGGCTGATGAAAATGGTGCCCGAACGGTTTTTGCAGGATGCGCACCATCTGCTGATCCTGCATGGCCGTTACGTCTGCAAGGCGCGGAGGCCTGACTGCCCGCTGTGTGTTATCCGCGAATTGTGCGAATTCCAGGGCAAGACGACGGTGGAGACTATCGTGAAAAAGGGAATGACGCCGGTAGAGCCTGAGGACTGATAGTCCCGGTCGGCCTCTCCCATAACGACAGGCGAATGTCTTAAACGGCAGGTGCGGGTAACCAACCGCCGGCGGGGGGGGCGGGGGGCAGTCCCTCCCGCACGCACCCGCCGAGCCCGATCAGGCCAAAAATCAGGCCGGCTCGAATCAAGCCTTCGCGATCGCAGGCTGCTGGGCATCCTGCGGCTCTGGCTGCGCGATCACGCGTGCCTTTGGCGGCGAAGCAGGCGTTGCCTCGTCGCGCTGCGGCTGCTTTTTCAGGCCCCGTACTTCACCTTCCAGGTGGCCGCCAGCTTCCACTTCCAGTTCACCGAACTGGAT
>CAXUOA010000388.1:0-2206 GCA_964252625.1 uncultured Acetobacteraceae bacterium
TTTCAAAAAAGAAGGCCTTCCTTCCTTACTTCCCTAGGACGCCCTCAATGCCAGACGGCCAGAACCTCCCGCCCCCCTCCCCGCACCCCGTAGCCGTAATAGGCGCCGGCCTGGCCGGCCTCTCCGCCGCCTGCACGCTCGCCGCCCGCGGCCACAAGGTTGTCCTGTTCGAGAAGAACGACTGGCTGGGCGGCAAGGCCGCCGTCTTCGAGCAGGACGGCTACCGCTTCGACATGGGCCCCACCATCCTCACCGTCCCCCGCGTGCTGGACCGCATCTTCGCCGAAGCCGGCCGCCGCATGTCCGACGTGCTGGACCTGCGCCGCCTGGACCCGCAATGGCGCTGCTTCTTCGAGGACGGCTCTGTCCTCGATCTCGCCCAGGACATGGCCGAAATGAAGGCCACGCTCGCCAAATACGCCCCCGGCACCGAAGCCGGCTACGAAGACTTCATCGGCATGTCCGCCAAGCTCCATGAAGTCAGCGAGAAGTTCTTCTTCTGGCGCTCCGTCGAGGACGTGCTGGACACCATGGACTTTAAGAAGAACATGGACCTCGCCACGCTGAAGGACGTGCTCTCCCTGCGCATGGGCACCACCGTCGCCGGCCAGATACGCAAGCGCGTCAAGGACCCCCGTGTCTGCCAGATGCTGGACCATTTCGTGCAGTATGTCGGCAGTTCGCCTTACGGCTCGCCGGCTGTCCTCTGCAGCATCGCCCACATGCAGACAAATGACGGCGTCTGGTATCCCATGGGCGGCACCCGCGCCGTGCCCGTGGCCCTTGAGAACCTCGCCCGCGACCTCGGCGTCACCATACGCGCCGGCACCGGCATCGCCCGTATCCTCTCCGAAGCCAACCGCGTCACCGCAGTCGAGACCGACGCCGGCGAAACCCTTCCCGTCTCCGCCGTCATCAGCAACATGGACGCTGTCCGCACCTACCGCGAGCTTGTCGGCGGCCAGCCCGCCCGCACCTTTGCCAAACGCTGGAAGCGCGAACCCGCCTGCTCCGGCGTGGTGATGTACCTTGGCCTGGACCGCGCCTACGAGCACTTGGCCCACCACGATTTCGTCTTCTCCCGCGACCCGGAAGAAGAGTTCCACCACATCTACACCCGCGGCGAACCCGCGCCGGACCCCACCTGCTACATCGCCGCCCCGTCGCGCACGGAACCCGGCGTGGCCCCCCCGGGCGGCGAAGCCCTCTACATCCTCGTCCACACCCCATACCTGCGCCCGCACCACAACTGGGCCGAAATGCTGCCCGCCTACCGCCGCGTGATCCTCGACAAACTGGCCCGTTGTGCCGGCCTGACCGACCTGGAGTCGCGCATCAAAGTCGAGCGCATCCTGACCCCGCAGGACATCCACGACCGCTACAGCGTGCTCGACGGCGCCATCTACGGCCTGGCTAGCCACGGCCGCATGTTCGGTGCCTTCAAACCCGGCAACCGCTCGCGGGACCTCGCCGGCCTCTACCTCGCCGGCGGTGCCGCCCATCCAGGTCCTGGCATGCCCATGGTCCTGATGTCCGGCTGGATCGCCGCGGATACGCTGGATGCCGATGTGGCGGCTTCCGCATTGGCGCAGGCAAGTTAGGGAAGAAAGCAGTTCTTTTTTGAAAAAAAGAACCAAAAAACTTTGACTCCGCTGTCGCGCGCTACTCGACAAGTACGCGACCGCAAACTTGTGACTGTAAGCTCATGCGTACGATCCAGTGTCACATGACGGTCATTCTCGGCACGGCTCTTGTGCTAGCAATCCCTGTTGGCTTTTCGCGAGTCTACAGCTGACTATTTGCCACATATAGTCTGAAAATCAGGCCGCACGACCAACGGCCTCTCTCCAGTACAGGTTTTGCCCGAGTAAAGCAGGTGATGTTCAGGTCCTGCATTGCGTATCGAGATATTAAACGGCTGTGAGAAGCCCATCTTAAGATACTGCTGATGTGCGGCCAGGACGCTCTCATTGCTACTGCCACTGTATGCGACACGAACCAGGACCGGCACGTCGCTTCCATTTTTTACGACTGCATAGATTACGTCGCACGACATGCAAGGAAGCCCACACATTAGTAGCACGCCCACTCTCCCGGCCCTGCTCAAAGTCTGCCTCCGCTGTCTCGGTCAATTGCCTCCACTTCCATGTTTTTCGTTGAAACAAACGTTTTCTTTTTCCGGTAGTCTAAACCACCCCAACCATGC
>CAXUOA010000389.1:0-2196 GCA_964252625.1 uncultured Acetobacteraceae bacterium
GGCGCGGACCGGCGCCGGGTGCGGGTATGGCGCGCACGATGCCGCCGCCGGCGGCAATCTTGGCGAACAGGCCGAAGCCGCTGCCGGCGAAATGCGCGGTGACGTCGGTGATGCGCAGCGGGTTGCGCAAATCGGGCTTGTCCGATCCGAACTCCAGCAGCGCGGTGTCATACGCGATGCGCTGGAATGGCGCGCGGTCCACGGCGCGGCCGCGCGCGAACTCCTCGAACAGGCCGCCGATCACCGGTTCGATGGTGGCGAACACGTCTTCCTGCGTCACGTAGCTCATCTCGAAATCGAGCTGGTAGAATTCGCCCGGCGAGCGGTCGGCGCGACTGGCCTCGTCACGGAAACAGGGTGCTATCTGGAAGTAGCGGTCGAAGCCCGCCACCATCAGCAATTGCTTGAACTGCTGCGGCGCCTGCGGCAGCGCGTAGAATTTTCCGGGGTGGTTGCGCGCCGGCACCAGGAAGTCGCGTGCGCCTTCCGGCGAGCTGGCAGTCAGGATCGGGGTCTGGAACTCGGTGAAGCCCTGCTCCGTCATGCGCCGGCGCAGCGAGGCGATGACATGCGCGCGCAGCATCATGTTGGCGTGCGTGCGCTCGCGCCGCAGGTCTATGTAGCGATAGGTGAGGCGGGTCTCGTCCGAATAGGTCTCGCCGCCGGCCACCTGCATGGGCAGCACGTCGGCGGTGGACTGCACGGTGATGTCCTGCGCGCGCAGCTCGATGTCGCCGGTGGGCAAACGCGGGTTTCGCGTCGCGGCCTCGCGCGCCACCACCGCGCCGGTGACCGTGATGCAGGATTCCACCCGCAGCGCGTCCGCGGTGGCCAGGGCCGCGGAGCCATGCGGGAAGACGATCTGCGTCAGGCCGTAATGGTCACGCAGGTCGATGAACAGCAGGCCGCCATGGTCGCGCTTGCTGTGCACCCAGCCGGACAGGCGTGCGGTGCTGCCGGCGTCGGTATCGCGCAGGGCGCCGCAGGTGTGGGTGCGGTAGGTGTGCATGCAGTCCTCGGGCGGAGATCGGGAGCCGAGGCTCGTGCCCTCCCACCGTGCCTTGGTCAAGAGAAGCCCGGTGCGGGCCGTCAGCCCGCAGGACGGGCAAAGCGGGTGCGCTCCCTGGACCCAGAACCGCCACGAAGCTGCCGACGAGGACGCGCACGGTCCACCAGGCGCCCAGATACCGGCTGGACAAGCGATCCCCGCCGCCGCGACCGCCGCACACCCGCTCTATGATCAAGGTCAGGAACATCGTCTCCCAGGCGGCCCCGAGCCCGCTCACCGGCGATGGCGGCTTTTGGAACACGCGGCAATCCGTGTAACACTGCCGGATGCCCCGCTCCCCCCGCGAGACCTTCGCGGCCCCCGTCCTGATCACCGACACCCCTGCTTTGGCCGCTTTGTGCCAGCGCCTGGCGGCCGAGCCCTACGTGACCGTGGACACCGAGTTCATGCGCGAGCGGACCTACTGGCCCGAGCTTTGCGTGGTCCAGCTCGGCGGCACGGCGGACGTGGCCGTGGTCGACGCGCTGGCGCCGGGGCTGGATCTGGCGCCACTGGGCGCGCTGCTGGCCAACCCGGATGTGGTGAAGGTGTTCCACGCGGCGCGCCAGGACGTGGAAATCTTCCTCCAGCTGTTCGGCGCCGTGCCCATCCCGCTGTTCGACACCCAGGTGGCCGCCATGGTGGCCGGCTTCGGCGACCAGGTGGGTTACGACAGCCTGGTGGCGGGCCTGGCCGGCGGACAGATCGACAAGGCGCATCGTTTTTCGGACTGGTCTGCCCGGCCGCTGAGCCACGCCCAGGTGGCCTACGCGGCGGCCGACGTGACGCACCTGCGCACCGTCTACGAACGCCTGACCGCCCGGCTGGAGCGCGAGGGCCGCGCGGCCTGGGTGGCCGAGGAGCTGGCGGCCCTGGCAGAACCCGCCACCTACCGGCCCGACCCGGAGACGATGTGGGAGCGCCTGCGGCCGCGGACCACAAACCGGCGCATGCTGGGCGTGCTGCGCGCCATCGCCGCGTGGCGGGAGCGCGAGGCGCAGCGCATCAACATCCCCCGCCAGCGCCTGGTGCGCGACGAAAGCCTGCTGGAGATCGCCGCCACCGCGCCGCGCGACGGCGACGCGCTCGGCCGCATACGCGGCGTCACCCGCGGCTTCGCCGACGGCCAGACCGGGCAGTCCCTGCTG
>CAXUOA010000390.1:0-2190 GCA_964252625.1 uncultured Acetobacteraceae bacterium
GCCATACCCCAACCCGCCATACCCGAAGCCTCCCCCATACCCGAACCCGCCAGGCCCGAAGCCGCCGTAGCCGAACCCCGGACCGAACCCGCCACCGGGGAAAGACTCGATCCGGCTCATCGAATACGTCACGAAGCGCAGCCCACTGGTGTCGTAGGTGCGGTTCGGCACGCCATAGGTGCGCAGCAGGTCCGGTTCGGACTTGCCGACAAGGGCGTTCAACTCCCGGACGTGGGAAGGATTGGGATAGGCACAGCCGGCAAGGGCCAGAAGGGCTGCTGAGGCGGCTAGGCTGCGTATCAATTCGGGCACTCCGGGCTGCGCTGGGTGACGATGCGGCAACGCATCAGCCTGTCACATGGTGGCGCCATGCCCCGGCAGCCACTGCACCTGGTCGATTCTCCCGGCACCGCTGGCCAGCATGGCCAGGCGGTCGAAGCCAAGCGCAATTCCGGAGGCGGCCGGCATCCCGTGGGCAAGCGCCGCGAGGAAGTCCTCGTCCAGCGCCCAGTCCGCTCCGCAGAGCGCATGGCGCCGTGCCCGGTCCGCCACGAAGCGCGCGCGCTGCTCCTCCGGATCAGTCAGCTCCTCGAACGCATTGGCCAGCTCCAGGCCGCAGGCGAACAGCTCGAAACGCCGCGCCACCCGCGGGTCCTCCGGGTCGCGCACCGCCAGCGCCGCCTGCGCCGCCGGCCAGTGCGTCAGGAACGTCGGACACCCACGCCCGATACGCGGCTCGACACGCTCCAGCAGCAGGCGGAAGAACAGGTCCTCCCAATCCTCCCCCGGGCGCAGCGCAGCCCCCGCGGAGCGTGCCAAAGCCGGCGCGTCGTCCAGCGTGCCCAGCAGGTCCGCGCCGGCAAAGCGGGCGAACGCCTCGGCCATGGTCAGCCGCTCGAAATGCCGCAGGTCCACCGTCATCCCGGCCCGCGTGCAGGTGGGCGGCAGCACGGCACGCAGATAGGCTTCGGTCTCGTCCATCAGCGCGTCCAGGCTGGCGCCCGGGCGATACCACTCCAGCATAGTGAACTCGGGCGTATGCAGATCGCTCGCCTCGCCGTTCCGCCACACGCGCGCAAGCTGGAAGATCGGGCCGGCGCCGGCCACCAGCAGGCGCTTCATGGCAAACTCCGGGCTGGTGTTCAGCCAGAGCGGACGCTGCACGCCGTCCGGACTCCGCAGCGTGGTGGCAAAAGTCTGCAGATGCACCTCTTCGCCCGGCACCGGCACCGCATAGGGTGTCTCCACCTCCAGATAACCGCGCGCGTCGAAAAAGGCGCGCGTGGCCTGCGCAAGCCGCGCCCGGCGGCGCAGGAAACCGATGCGGTCGGCGAGGCTGTCGGGGTGCCAGGCGGGCAGGACCATGGGGTCGGCTTTACTCACCGTTTTGCGGTTGACGCTTGGGCAAGCAAGAAAGGCCTTCTTTTTTGAAAAAAAGAAGCAAAAAACTTTTGATCCCTGCGCAGGCTCAGGCGCCTTGATCTATCGGCGCGCACCCGACTGGTTGGTTTAACAACGCCCGGAAAAGAAGCCGCAAACTCCTACGTGCTTTCGGCAACGGCACGAAACGGATTCGCAAAGAATTCGCTGGCAAACAGCACGAAGACCGGCTACGCAATCTCAAAACGATTCCGGAATGTTCAGATGCGCTCTTCGCTCGTTCTCTTCGCTAGCCTCCTTGCCCTGAGCGGCTGCGCCGCAATTTTCGATGGCACCAGCCAGAACATCACCGTCAATACCAACCCACCAGGCGCGCAGTGTGAGTTCACCCGCCAAGGCGCGGTAATCGCCTCGATCGAGTCCACGCCCGCCTCGGCCACGGTGCAGAAATCGAAGCACGACCTGACCGTCACCTGCAGCAAGGACGGCTTTGCCCCAGGCACTTACCTGAACCATTCCGGGGTCGCCGGCGCTGCCGTGGCGGACGTGCTGGGCGGTGTCCTGACAGGCGGTGTCGCCTGGGCTATCGACAGCGGCACGGGTGCCGACAACAAATACGACAGCGTCGTCAACATCTCGCTTTCGCCCACCGCCCTGATGCCCAGGCAGGCGATGGCCGCCAAGCCGGCGTCAATGGCCGACACCGCGAACTGACCACGCCACCGGCCGGATCACCGCCGCCCAACCGCAACGCCCACACCGCCGGTCGCCCTGCCCAAGAACACCCCCTTGCCTTCCTCGCCTCTGCTG
>CAXUOA010000391.1:0-2173 GCA_964252625.1 uncultured Acetobacteraceae bacterium
TCGCAAGCCCGGCGAAGAAAGCGAGCCAGGCCTGGCCGTCGAGGCTGCCGCGGAGGTCGCCGAGATCCAGCCCGCGCCCGCCTACGTCCCGTATAACGGGCCCACGCCCGCCGACCCGTTCGCGCTTGGCGGCATGGACATCTTCGACGTGCTCGAACAGGCCGAACGCAACACCGACAATCGCGGCGCGGCCGGGTTGCCGCCGCCACCTGCGGAGATCGACCCTCCGGTGCCGACGGCCTCTGTGCCGGTCACCGAGACGACGGTCGTGGCCGAGGCGCCGCAGCCGTCCCCCGAGACCGCGCCCGAACCGGCAGCCGGACCGGCGATCGAGCCGGTTCTGGTCGGCGCGCCCGGGGTGACCGCGCCGACTCGAAAGGGTTGGTGGCGGAGGTAACGCGCGCGGCCTCAAGGAGAGGCAAGGAAAACAAGCAGTCCTTTTTTGAAAAAAAGGACCAAAAAACTTTTACTTCCCGCGCATTTGCTGCAGCCAGCTGTCCTTAGATCGATCGAGGCGACTGAACCTGCGCAGGAAGTAAAAGTTTTTTGCTTCTTTTTTTCAAAAAAGAAGGCCTTTCTTGCTTGCCCGAATATCAGCTAGGGCAGAATCCCGACCTGGCTCGCCCGTGCCTTACGCCTGAACAGCCGCCGGAACCCCGCCGCCTGCTGCTCCCACCAACTCCCCGTCGCCATCGCCTCCTCCGCCGAAGGGTCGCCCGTCTGCGCATAGGCGCGCGCGAAATCGGCCGAGCCGAACATCATGTCCCAGAACGGAAAGATGGCGCCGTAATTGCAGCTTGCCTGCCCGGCCGCGCGCACGCCGTGATGGGCGCGGTGGAAGCGCGGCGAGATCAGTAGGCGGTCGCCCAGCCGGCCGAACCCTACGCGCGCGTTGGCGTGGCTCATGCTCTCCAGCAGGCGAAGCAGCAGGATGATGAGGGGGAACTGCATCGGTGGAATGCCGATCAGCAGGCCCAGCACGAGGAACCAGCAGAAGGCGATCAGGTCGTCGAGGATGTGGTTGCGGTCATCCGACCAGAAGGTCATCTGCCGCTGCGCGTGATGGACCGCGTGCAGTGCGTACCACCAGCGGAAATTGTGGCTCAGGCGGTGGCGCCAGTAGTCCGCACAGTCCAGGATCAGCACGTACAGGCAGAAGGTCAGCGCCTGGCGGCCCATCAGGAACGGGAACAGGCCTTCCAGCGTGGGCGGCACGTAGCCGCGGTCGGTCAGCCACCCGCCCAGCCATACCTGCAGCTGGTAGAACAGCACGAAGGTGACCAGCGGCATCACGCCGATGCGCGACAGCAGGGTGTAGAAGATGTCCACGGTCACCGCGCGCTGGTCCGGCCAGCGCTCCAGCCGGGCCCAGCGCTCCATCGGCCAGCAGATCGCCAGCATGAGCGCCACCTGGGCCACGCCGTAGAGGGCGAACAGCACCCAGCCATAGGCGATGTCGTCCCACTGCATCATGTCAAAGCGGTAGAGCAGCGGCACCACGACGGATTCGTGCAGGTGTCCGGCCAGCAGGGAGAAGGGGTCGATCATCGTGCGGCCTTCCTAGCACGCCAACCGGACAGGGAAGTAGACCCCCGGGCACTTCGGCCGCCGATGTCCACCGGGCGGATCCGGCGGCAAGCCGGCTTTGTGCGTCTTTCCGGAAAGAAGGGGTGGCTTTCGCCGCACTGCCCCGGCAAGACCATTGTGTTCCGCGGCTGTCACGGTCATGTCACCCGGAAACATCGTGCCAGCCTGGCGCGTGCCCGGGAACACGGACACAGAATGAGCGGAAGACGCATACTCGTCGTCGAGGATGACTTTCTGATCCGGATGACGCTCACCGAATCGCTCGAGAGCGACGGCTTCGTCGTGATCGAAGCCGACAGCGGAGAGGCGGCGCTCGTACAGCTCCGGTCGGACCCGAGCATCTGTCTGCTCCTGACCGACATGCAGCTTTCCGGCAACCTGGACGGCCAGGCGCTGGCCAGCGCAATCCGCGCCGAGAACCTCATCCTGCCGATCATCTTCATGACCGGCCGGCCGGACCGCGTCGGCACGATAGATCCCGCCCGTGAGATGGTCATCGGCAAGCCCTACCTGCCGTCACAGATCTGCGCCGCGGCACGGGCCATGCTCGCCCGAGGCTGACTGCCTCGGGCGCGCGCCCCCCTTC
>CAXUOA010000392.1:0-2163 GCA_964252625.1 uncultured Acetobacteraceae bacterium
GGGAAGTAAAAGTTTTTTGGTCCTTTTTTTCAAAAAAGGACTGCTTGCTTTCTTTACGCCAGCCTCAGGACTGGCTGGTATCATACGAACCAGTCTTGAGGCTGACGCATAACGGCAAGCAGTCCTTATTTTGAAAAAAGGACCAAAAACTTTTGCTTCTCGTCGCATCTGCGGCAGGCGGGTGCCTCCTGATAGATCAAGGCGCCTGAGCCGGCGCAGGACGTAAAAGTTTTTTGCTTCTTTTTTTCAAAAAAGAAGGCCTTTCTTGCCTGATGTTTGAGTAAGCAAGAAAGGCCTTCTTTTTTTCAAAAAAGAAGGCCTTTCTTGCCTGCCCGAGTGTCAGTTTCAAAGCGGGTTGGTGTCACTTGTCAGGCAAGACGCCCCGATTGTTGCTCCTGTCCGAATCAGGCAGGACATGGTCAGGATCGATGACGATTTCGCGGACGGGCTTGTCCACCGGATACGTCAGAACCGCCGTGCTGTTCTTGAAGAACGCCTCCACCGGCACGGTTTGCCGCTGTGACGTGCCGTCCTGGAACCGTATTTCCAGCATGGCCGGCATGACCAGCTTGCGCAGCGCCGTTATCTCTACCGCCAGATGCCGGTTGCGGCCGTCATAGGCCACCTTGCCGATCGCCAGATCCAGCGTGTCGTTGGCGAAATACCAGCCGCGCCACCACCAGGCGAGGTCCTCGCCTGCTTCGCTTGCCATGAAGCGGAAGAAATCCGACGGCGACGGATGCTTGTAGGCCCAGGCGGCGATATAGGCGCGAAAGGCCGGATCGAAGCGTTGCGGGCCGAGTATCTGCTCGCGCAGGAGCACCAGGCCGAAGGCCGGTTTGAAATAGCTGATGGCGTGGCGGTATTTTTCGCTGATCAGGTCGGCCGGCGCCATGATGGTTGGCGCGTGCGGGTCGGCCAGGATGGGCAGGATCTCGTCGGCCGGGTTGCCGCCGTGCTCGGCGTATTCGGAATCGCGCTTCGGGGCGTACTCGCCGTGGTTGAAGGCATCCGACGCGTAGACGTCGATGAAGGTATTGAAACCTTCGTCCATCCAGGCGTCGCGCCGTTCGTTGCTGCCGACGATCATCGGGAACCAGCTGTGGCCCACCTCGTGCGTGGTGATCCAGAACAGGTCGCGTCCGGCGTCCTGTTTGTCGTCGAAGACGATGCCCGGGTATTCCATGCTGGCGCCGTGGCCGCCGAGGTTGACCATGACCGGCCAGGGATAGGTAAACCAGCGCTGCGAGAAATGCTCTATGGCGAACTTCACGTATTCGGTGGAGCGGCCCCATTTCGCGGAACCCACGGATTCGGGCGGATAGACCGACATCGCCAGCGCGTGCCCGCCATCTGGCAGGTTGATGCGGGCCGCGTCCCAGACAAAGGCGGGCGAGGCGGTGAACGCCACGTCACGCGTGTGGTCCATGTGGAAGCGCCAGGTCTGCTCGCCGTCCTGGGTGGGCCGGCTGTCGGGGCTGCCCACCTCCTGCGGGGTGCGCACCATCGTTGTGGCGTCGCTGCCGGCAGCCTGGGCCAGGCGGGCGCGCTGCGCGGCGGTCAGCACCTGGTCCGGATTCTGCAAGGCGCCGGATCCGGCCACGATGTAGTTCCACGGCACCGTCACCGCGTAGTCGATGTCGCCGTAATCGAGGTAGAACTCGCTGCCGAGATAGGGCGCGGTGTCCCAGCCGCGCAAATCGTCATAGACGGCCATGCGCGGAAACCATTGCGCAATCTCGTAGATGTCGCCGTGCGGCGTGGTGGTGACCGCGGTGCGGCCGCCCCACTCGCCCGGCACGGTGTAGCTGTAGGCGATGTGTATGCGCAGGGTTGCGCCGTGGCCGGCGAGCGGCCTGTCCAGGCGCAGCTGCAGGCGGGTGTCGGTGACGATGCGCTGCGGCGTTGTGGTTTGGCCGTCCTGCTCCACGGTGATGCTGCCCAGGCGGTAACCATCGGTGTAGTCGGCATCCGTGCGGCCGGGGCGCTGTTCGGCGGCGGCGGCGCGGGCGTCCCGGCGGTAGATGTTCTGGTCTAGCTGCACCCAGAGCACGTCCAGCCGGTCCGGGCTGTTGTTGGTGTAGGTGATGGTCTCGGTGGCGGTCAGCGTGTGGGTGGCCGGGTCTATGCGCGCGGCAATGCTGTAATCCGGGCGGTTTTGCC
>CAXUOA010000393.1:0-2146 GCA_964252625.1 uncultured Acetobacteraceae bacterium
ATCCACTCATCCTTTGGCTGGATCTATCCAGCCGATATTCCCGTCCGCCCGCCTATAGACAACATTCAGCTCTCCCGTGGACGAGTTGCGGAACATCAGCACCGGCTGGTCGGCCAAGTCCATGCGCATCACGGCATCGCCGACCGTCAACCGGTCGATCTCGGTGACGGTCTCCGCGATCACCGTGGCAAAGGTGGAGGCCGTGATCTCGGCCTGCGCGGCGGCCGGCGGCTCGTCCGGCTCGGCACGCAGCACGTAGGCGCGCGCCGCCTGCGGTTTGTCGCGGCTGGCCGGCGTCCGGTGGTGCTCGTTCACCCGGCGGCGGTAACGGCGCAGCCGCGTGGCGATGTGTTCGGCCGCGTCGTCGAACGCGGCGTTGGCGTCGCCCGCCTCGCCTTCGCCACGCAGCGTCAGCCCACGGCCCGCATGGACGTTTATGTCGCAGGTGAAGAAGCTGCGGGCGCGGCCGAACGTGACGTGAGCTTCCATCGCCTGATCGAAATATTTGCTGGTGATGCCGTCCAGGCTGTCGGCTACCCGCGTCCGCAGCGCGTCAGACAGATCCACCTGCTTGCCCGAGACGTTGATCTGCATGCAGCCACCTCCATGCCAGTCCAGGAGAGCGGGCGGTCAGGCCGTAGCCAGCGAGGCCGGCGCGGCCTGCATGGCCTTCTCCCGCTTGCGCTGCACCGAACTGGGAATGCGCAGCGCGTCGCGGTATTTGGCCACCGTTCGGCGCGCGATGTCTATGCCCTCGCGCTTCAAAATAGCGACGATCGCGTCGTCGGAGAGGATGTCCGCTACCGTCTCGGCTGCAACCATGGCGCGTATGCGGTGGCGCACGGCTTCCGCGCTGTGGCTTTCCCCGCCGGCACCGGCGATCGCGGTGGTAAAAAAATATTTCAACTCGAAGATGCCGCGCGGGGTGGCGATGAACTTGTTTGCCGTCACCCGGCTGACGGTGCTCTCGTGCAGCGTCACTTCCTCGGCGATGTCGCGCAGGATCAGCGGGCGCAGGTGGCTGACACCGTGGCGGAAGAAGCCGTCCTGCCGGCGGACGATTTCGCTGGCCACCTTCAATATCGTCTGGGCACGCTGCTGGAGGGATTTCACCAGCCAGTTGGCTGTGGCCAGGCGCTCGCTGGCGAATGCGCGCGTGTCGCGCACCGGGTCGCGGCTGATGCGGGCGTAGAACGCCTCGTTGACCAGAATGCGCGGCATGGTGTCCGGGTTAAGCTCCAGCAGCCAGTCCCCGCCTGGCGCGGCACGCATCAGCACGTCCGGGATCACCGCGGGCAAAGGCGCGCTGTCCCAGTTGGCGCCTGGTTTCGGGTCCAGCTCGCGTATCTCGCCTACCATCTCCTGCAGGTCGTCCCAATCGACTTCGCAGACATCCAGCAACGTGCGCATGTCGCGCCTGGCGAGCAGTTCCAGGTTTTCCAGCAAAGCCACCATGGCCGGGTCCAGGCGGTTGCGCTCGCGCAACTGGGCGGCCAGGCATTCCGCCAGGCTGCGCGCAAACATGCCTGCAGGGTCGAACGCCATCATGCGTTGGCGAATGGCTTCCACGTGGTCCGGATCGGCGCCCAATACGCGGGCGATGTCGGCGGTGACCGCGTTGCCGGTCAGGGTGGAGCGGCCGAGGTTGCCGCGCGCGAGCTGCCCCACGTAGAGGGCGAACTGCACCGGCAGCGGGCGGTCGAGCCCCAGCTCGTGGCGGGTGCGCTCCACCACCGCCTGCGGCGCGCGGTCGCCGACCACGGCGAGCACGGGGTCGATCGGCACCACGCGGCCGATCACGAAGGTCAGCAGCACCAGGCCGACCAGGGTGATCGGCACGGTGGCGAGACCGCTGGCCAGCGACAGGAGGAGGGAACGCAGGCTTCGCATGGGCCCCCAGGGTCCGGCACCAACCGCCGGCACGCAAGCGTCGCGCCATCGCCACCCGGGATCGGCCGGCGGGTGCTGATACCGCCGAGCCGAGGAGATGACCCGTGCATCTGGGAAGGAAAGAAAGAGTCTTCTTTTTCTGAAGAAAAAGAGAAAAATACTTTGATATGCTTGCACATAACTTGGATCACATTCGGTACTCATGGAGCAAAAGTTTTTTGGTTCTTTTTTTCAAAAAAGAACTGCTTCCTTGCTG
>CAXUOA010000394.1:0-2133 GCA_964252625.1 uncultured Acetobacteraceae bacterium
CTGAGCATCCTCACCGCCCGGGCCGGCGAGCGGCTGCCGGTCTATGGCGACGGTTCCAACCAGCGCGACTGGCTATACGTGGACGACCACGCCGAAGCGCTGGTGGCCGTGCTGGAGCGCGGCACGCCCGGCGCCACCTACGCCATCGGCGCGCGCCAGCCGCGCAGCAACCTCGAAGTGGTGCACGCCATCTGCGGCGTGCTGGACGAGCTGGTGCCCGATCCCGCGGGCGGGCGGGCGCGGCTGAGCCGCTTCGTCACCGCCCGGCCGGGCCATGATTTCCGCTACGAGATCGATGCCAGCCTGGCCGAGGGCGCGCTCGGCTGGCACGCGGCGCATGATTTCACCGCCGGCCTGCGCCGGACGGTGCAGTGGTATCTGGACCACCGCGCGTGGTGGGAGACGATCCGCGCCGGGCGCTACAGCGGGCAGCGGCTTGGCACGGCGGCGTAGGGAGGGCAGGGCGTGAACATGAAAGGCATCGTGCTGGCGGGCGGATCGGGCACCCGCCTGCATCCGGTCACGCTGGCCAGCTCCAAGCAGCTTCTGCCGGTGTACGACAAGCCGATGATCTACTATCCGCTGACCGTGCTGATGCTGGCCGGCATACGCGACATCCTGATCATCTCCACGCCGGCCGACCTGCCGCAGTTCCGCCGCCTGCTGGGCGACGGCGAGAGCCTGGGCGTACGCTTCAGCTACGCCGAGCAGCCACGCCCGGAAGGCATCGCGCAGGCATTCCTGATCGCCGACAGCTGGCTTGCCGGCCAGCCCTGCGCGCTGGTGCTCGGCGACAACCTGATCTTCGGCGAGCACCTCTCCTCGGCGTTCCGCACCGCCGCGATGCGGCCGGAAGGGGCCACCGTGTTCGCCTACCAGGTGCGCGACCCCGAACGCTACGGCGTGGTGCATTTCAACGAGGCCGGCCAGGCGATCGACATCATCGAGAAACCGGCCGTCCCGCCCTCGCCCTGGGCGGTGACGGGGCTGTATTTCTACGACGCGCGGGTCACCGAGTTCGCCCGTGCCGTGAAGCCGTCGCCGCGCGGCGAGCTGGAGATCACCGACCTGAACCGCATGTATCTGGAGGAAGGCAGCCTGCACGTGGAGCAGCTGGGACGCGGCTGCGCCTGGCTGGACGCCGGCACGCCGGACAGCCTGCTGCAGGCGGCGAGCTTCGTGCAGACCATACAGTCGCGCCAGGGCATGCTGGTGGGCTGCCCGGAGGAGGTGGCGTACCGCATGGGCTGGATCGACGCGGACGCGCTGCACGGCCACGCAAGGCGGCTGGGCAAGACGGACCTGGGGCGGCTGCTGCGAGACGTGGCCAACGGGGTGCACGCCTGAGTGCCTTCCAAAACCTGCCCTGACGGCCAGCTGGCGCGCGTGGCTAGCGCTCCGGTGCTCACGGCCCTGGAGGCCACTCCGCTCCGGTGCCCGGCCCCGCACGCCAGCTGACTTGCCAGGCCAGGTTTTGAAAAGCACTCCAACCGGGCCACGATGTGTCAGGACGTATCTCACCGGTGCAAATGCGTCGGAGCAAAAGTTTTTTGGTCCTTTTTTTCAAAAAAGGACTGCTTCCTTGCCTGTATTCCGGAGAACGACGCGATGAAGATCGAGCGGCTCGCAATCGGGGAGGTTCTGCTCATCACCCCGCCGCGTTTCGGCGATGACCGGGGTTACTTCTCGGAGACCTACTCCCAGCCGCGCCTGGCCGAGGCCGGCGTGCCGGAGCCGTTCGTGCAGGACAACCAGAGCTTCTCGCGGGCGTGCCACACCGTGCGCGGCCTGCACTGCCAGGTGGCGCCCAACGTGCAGGGCAAGCTGGTGCGCGTGCTGCGCGGCGCCATCTGGGACGTGGCGGTGGACGCCCGCGCCGGCTCGCCCACCTTTGGCCAGCACGCGGCCGCGGTGCTGTCGGCGGAGAATGCCAGCCAGCTCTGGGTGCCGCCCGGCTTCCTGCACGGGTTCTGCACGATCGAGCCGGACACCGAGGTCGCCTACAAGGTGACCGGGCTGTACGACCGCGCTTCCGAGCGCGGCGTGCTGTGGACGGACCCGGCGCTGGCGCTGCCCTGGCCGGCGCCGCCGGGTGCCGCGATGCTGTCGGACAAGGACCGCGTGCTGCCGGGC
>CAXUOA010000395.1:0-2121 GCA_964252625.1 uncultured Acetobacteraceae bacterium
GGTTGGCACAGGTGGCGCCCCGGCCGCGCGCGGCGAGGGCCAGTGCGGCGCCCATGTAAGTGGTGTCGTCCATCGACGCCCTATGTCGGGTCGTCCATCGATCCCAGAAAGGCCTCGAAGTCACGCGCCTCGCGGAAATCACGATAGACGCTGGCGAAGCGCACATAGGCCACCTCGTCGATCGCCTTCAGCGTGTCCATCACCTGCTCACCGATTTGCTTGCTGGGTATGTCGGTGTCGCCGAAGGCTTCGAGCTGGCGGACGATGGAGCTGACGACGCGCTCGATGCGCTCCTCCTCAACCGGGCGCTTGCGCAGGGCGATGCTGATGGAGCGGTTGAGCTTCTCGCGGTCGAAGGGCACGCGGCGGCCGTCGGTCTTCACCACGAACATGTCGCGCAGCTGCACGCGTTCCACGGTAGTGAAGCGCTGGCCGCAACTGGCGCAGAAGCGCCGACGGCGTATGGCGCCGCCCTCCTCGGCGGGGCGGCTGTCTTTCACCTGGGTGTCGTCATGGCCGCAGAAGGGGCATCGCATGCGTGTCTGTCCGGAAAGGCGCATCATACGCCAGTGTGCCCTCGCACGACACGGTCATCTGACGCGCTTTCCTGTGCTCCGGTGCCAGGGACACGCACGCCAGCCAACTCGCCAGGCCACCCTTTCGAACAGACACCGGGAAAAGAAGCAAAAGCTTTGTGGTCCTGTCGACGGGTGTCTCAGCCGTCGCCGACAGGGAGCAAAAGTTTTTTGGTCCTTTTTTCAAAAAAGGACTGCTTCCTTGCCCTATTTGTAAGCCGTCAACGTCGCATCGTCCGTCAGCAGAAGCACGATCCCCTGCGCCACGGAAGCCGGCGTGGAAGCCGTGTCCGGCAAAGTGCTGCTGGTCACCAGCGCGCCTGTCGTGGCGTCCAGCACCGCCATCTTGCCGTGGTCGCTGACCACGATCAGCTTGCCACCCACCAGAGTGGGGCCGAACCAGGTGATCAGCCCTTTCGTGCGCTTGGGGTTCTGGAAGCGCGGCAGGTCGGTCACCCAGTGCACCGAGCCGTCTTCCTTCGACAGCGCGGCGATTTTCTGGTCGGTGCTGACGAGGAACAGGAAGTCGCCGGTGAGCCAGGGCGTGTTCGCGCCGGCCACGTCGCGCTGCCACACGCGGCGGCCGGAGCGTATGTCGAGTGCGGCGAGCAGGCCGCCCAGCCCGATGCCATAGACCAGCCCCCCCTCGATGATCGGCGCGCCGCGCACGGAGCCGAAATCGGACAATGTGGACTGGCCTTTCAGGCCGCCCATGTTGTCCGTCCAGATGAGCGTGCCGCTGCCCTGGCGAACGGCAACCAGGTCACCCGACTCGAAGCCGGCGACGAGCACGCCATCGGCCGCGGCTGGCCCGGCCTGGCCGATGGTGCCGGTGTTTGACGCGGTCCCCTGGTAGGACCAGAGAAACTTGCCGTCGGCCTGCGCGAAGGCCTGCAGCTGCTGGTCGACGGTGACGACGGCGATCTCGCCCTGGCTGACCAGCGGCGCGCTGCGGGCGGGCGAGTTCAGTTCGGCGTGCCAGGACTGGCGCCCGTCGGCCAGGCGCAGCGCCAGAAGCTGGCCGCGTCCCGTGACCGCGTAGAGGTGGTCCCCATCTACGGCGATGCCGCCGCCTATGTTGCTGTTGCGCGCCTTTTTCGGCTTCGTCACGCTGCGCCAGGCCTGGTGGCCGGTCGCCAGGTCGAACGCGCAGACGGCGCCGTCCGTGTCCATGGTGTAGACGTGGCTGCCGGCGATCAGCGGCTGGGCGGTGAAGCGGGCACGGTAGTTGCCGCCCTGGCCGACATTGGTGGTCCAGTACTTGGCCAGGCCGCCGGCGTAGTTGGCGCCGACATGATCCACGGAACCCGCGTATTGCAGCCAGTTCGGGTTGTCGACGACGGGCGGCAGGGTGACGGCTTCCACGTTGTCGATCGCCAGGCCGCGCGTAGAGGCGAGCACCGGCTCGCGGTTACCGGGGATCGGCTTCTTTTCTTCGTCGGTCAGCCAGTCGAACGCGCTGCAGGCATCGAGCGCGGGCAGGAGAAGCGGCAGGAGGAGGGCATTGCGGCGGGTGAGGCCGGAGGCTGGTCTGGAAGGAGAGGTC
>CAXUOA010000396.1:0-2099 GCA_964252625.1 uncultured Acetobacteraceae bacterium
CCGGGGAGACAGCACGTAGTCCGTTCCAGGAACACGTAGTCCGTTTCCAGGAACAGCAGCAATTCTTGCACCGGGCGTCCGTGCCGGCAGTCCGCTGGCCCGCGACGTCCGGCAGCCGCGCCTGCCTGGAAAGAACGCCTGGCTACACCGCCGGCACCACCACGCGCGCCTGTGCCCGGCGGTTCGCCTGCAGCGTGTGGCCGCGCCAGATCACCGCGTCGCCCAGGAAGCTGGCGGCGATCTCCAGCACGGAAAGCAGGTCGCGGACCGGCAGCAGCGCTGCCCGGCTGCGCACGGCCCGCCGCGCGCGCCGGCGCCGCAGCAGAAAGTCGATCGTGTCGGCAACCCCCGCGCGCAGCGCCCAGACCAGCAGCAGCACGCCGAGCTCGACGCGGCCGCCACCCGAGACGAGCACGGCCAGCAAGGCCCAGACGAGGGGGAACTGGACCACGGAGAAGCCATGCGCCACGGGTGCCACGGTGCGTATGGTGCGTGCCCAGCGCAGCTCGTGCAGCCAGATGGCGCGCAGCGACCTCTCCTGCACGGTGACCACCGGCATGGTCGGCGCGATCCGGACGGCCAGGCCGAGCTGGCGCACGAGGCGGCCGAGCAGGTTGTCGTCCGCCAGATGCGGCACCAGGGCCGCCAGCCCGCCTGCCTGCTCCAGCGTCTGCCGCCTGATGCCCATGGTGGTGCCCAGGCAATCCTGCCTGCCGACCGAGGCGCCCAGCAGCGCGCCCGGCAGGAAGGAGTGCGAGATATGCATGGTGCCGAGCTGGCCGGCGATGCCGCCGAACACCGCCTCGCCGCCGCAGATGGCGGTGACCAGCCCGGTGCCCGGCGTCAGCAGGGTGGAGACGACCTGGCGCAGGTAGTCCGGGCGCACATGCAGGTCACTGTCGCCGAACACCAGGGTTTCGTGACGCGCGGCCGGCAGCATATTCATCAGGTTGCTGATCTTGCGGTTCGGACCGTGCAGCTTCGCATCCACCACGATGTCTATCAGACCCGGAAAACGGGCCTGCAGCCGGCGTGCCACATCGAGCGCGGGGTCGGCTCCGTCCTGTGCGCCGACAACGATCTGGAATTGCGGGTAGTCCTGCGTGCAGAACGAGAGCAGTGCCGCTTCCAGGCCCGGCTCGTCTCCGCATACCGGTTTGAGAACCGTGACGGCCGGCCGGCCGGCCGGGACACCGTCCGGCTGGCGCGCGAAGGCCGACACCGCGAGCAGCCCGGCAATCGATTGCGCGGTACCGAAGGCGGCAGTCAGCATGAAGGCCACGTCGATCACAGGGCCGAGCCCTGCCTCAAGCATTCTTTATCAGCATGGCGGACGTTCCTGGACTTTGATGCGAACTGTATCAGATTCGATGCGCGCGTTTGTGTCGAATCTATGACGGGAACAGTCCGATTGACCTATACTACGCGGCAAAGGCACGGCCAGGTGCACCATCCCCCGGGGGTTCACGCTTGTGTGCCTGCCGCGCCGACTTCCGGCCGATTTGCGCGCCGTTCGGAAACCGCGCGCGCCCGGCGCCTTCTATCTCCTGCAAGCCCGAACCTGTAGGACAGGCACCATTGTCCGGACCAAGCAAGCATGTCTGACACAGCACAACGCGAGGCGGCTCTCGCGCCCGCCGCGAGGCTCGGCGGCGAGTTGCGCGCCAGACGGCAGAGTCTCGGCTGGGAGCTGCCCGACCTGGCGCACAGCCTGCGCATACGGCAGCCCTACCTGGAAGCGATCGAAGCCGGCAGGATCGGCGAACTGCCCGGGCCGACTTACGCGCTGGGGTTCGTGCGCGCCTATGCGACGGCGCTCGGCCTGCAAGGCGAGCAGATGGCCAGCCGGTTCCGAGCGGAGACCGGCGGGACGAACAACCGTCCGGCGCTCAGCTTTCCGGCGCCCGTGCCGCCGCGCGGGGGGCCGGCCGGCGCGCTGATGCTGCTGGGGCTGGTCATCCTGGCGGGCGCCTATTCCGGCTGGTACTACCTGTCCGAGCACCAGCGCACGCCGGCCGAGACGGTGCCGCCGATCTCGGACAGGCTGCGGCCGACGGTGCGAAAGCCCGCGCCGTCGCCGCAGGTCGCCTCGCTGCTGC
>CAXUOA010000397.1:0-2070 GCA_964252625.1 uncultured Acetobacteraceae bacterium
GGGGGGGGGGGGGGGGGGGCGGGGGGGGCGGGGGGGGGCGCGCGGGGGGCGGGGCCCGGGGGGGCGGGCGGCCCCACCCCCGCGACCAGGTGACCCGAGGCAGCCGTGATCCGCCAAACTGAAAAGTCCGTGAACGACGCGTAGAGGGCCGCATAAGGGTGCCTGGCGAGCCAGTACGCGCGCCAGGCCGGGTCCGGCTCCGGGGCGGCCGTGCCGGTGACGGTGACGCGCGGCGTGGTCTGGGGATTGGCGTCCCGCGCCGCGCCGGTGGCCAGCAGGGCGCAGCGTGGTTCGGCGCGCAGGTGGCGGGTGTGGGCCGACAGGCCGGAGAGCAGCAGGAATACGGCACCATCGGGTGCCGTGGCAGGGGTGACCAGGCTGGCGAAAGGCTGGCCGTCCGACTGGGTGGCCAAGGTTGCCACGCGTGCGGCGCGCAACAGGTTGCGGGCGGTCTGGGCGGGGGGCATCGCGGGAGGATCCGCCCCGTCCGCCATGCTGCCTCCCAGAAGAGAAGGCCATCGCTCACGGCCTGGTCGGGGCCTCTGTCGAGACCACTGCCGCGAGACAACAACCTTCAGTCCGGACTGGTCAAGCCTGTTCGTGCGTGTCTTCCTCCCGTGAGGGCTGGCCCGGGCTGCGCGTGCCTGCGGCGGCTGACCGCTCGCGGCGGAACCGGCTACCGGGCCGGCAACCGGCAAAGCCGGCTATCCAACGGCTTGGCGAGACGCCGCGGCAGCGTGGGAGTAAAAGTTTTTTGGTCCTTTTTTTCAAAAAAGGACTACTTGCCTTGCCTTTCTCCAGACCCCAGCCCCCACGAGACGCCCCCCGCCATGAAGCACACCATCGCCCTGGTCGATGACGACCGTAACATCCTGACAAGCGTCAGCATGACGCTGGAGCAGGAGGGCTACGCGGTGCGCACCTACACGGATGGCGAGAGCGCGCTGCAGGCGATCAACGCCAAGCCGGTTGACCTCGCCGTGCTCGACATCAAGATGCCGCGCATGGACGGCATGGAGCTGCTGCAGCGCCTGCGCCAGCGCACGCAGATGCCGGTGATCTTCCTGACCAGCAAGGACGAGGAGGTGGACGAGCTGATGGGCCTGCGGCTCGGTGCGGACGACTACATCACCAAACCGTTCAGCCAGCGCCTGCTGATCGAGCGCATACGCGCGCTGCTGCGGCGCAACGAGAGCAGCCGCGCGGAAGGCTCCGGCGCACCGGCCGGCGGGATACTCACCCGCGGCGACCTGGTGCTGGACGAGACGAAACACCAGTGCATGTGGAAGGGCACCGACATCCAGCTGACGGTGACCGAGTTCCTGCTGGTGAAAGCGCTGGCGGCGCGCCCGGGCATGGTGAAAAGCCGGGACCAACTCATCGACGCGGCCTACGGCGAGAACACGTACGTGGACGACCGCACCATCGACAGCCACGTGAAACGCGTGCGCAAGAAGTTCCGCCAGGTGGATGGGGAGTTCAATGCGTTCGAGACGCTTTACGGGATAGGGTACCGGTATAAGGAGTAAGAAAGGCCTTCTTTTTTGAAGGAAAAAAGAAGCAAAAAACTTTTGCTCCTGCGCCTGCGTGGACTGCGCATACCGTTTTACCGACGCGCGTGATTGCGACGCTGGAAGAGGTCTTCGGCACAGCGAAGGTACAAAAGTTTTTTGACTTCTTTTAAAGAGAAGGCCCTCTTCTCTTCAATGCGCGCCCCCGGCCGGCTTAGCTCCTTTTCCAGGCTTGAAGTTCGACAGCAGCAGCGTGAACGGCACCACGCAGAACGCCGCGATCGCGCACAGATGAAACACGTCCGTGTAGGCCAGCACGGAAGCCTGCGTGCGGAACGTCTGATAGATCAGGCCGACCGCCGTGCTCTGCGCGTCCGCGGGAGAATGGCCCATGCTGACCAGCGCCGCCTGGTTCTGCTGCACAAGCGTGTTGTAGGGCTGGTTCAGCGGCGTCAGCCATCGCGACAGGTAGGCCTCGCGCACCTGCGTGCGTGTGGTCACCAGTGCGGTCGCCACCGAAATACCGACGGAACCGCTGACGTTGCGGAACATCGTGTAT
>CAXUOA010000398.1:0-2042 GCA_964252625.1 uncultured Acetobacteraceae bacterium
GGCCTTCTTTTCTGAAGAAAAGAAGCAAAAGACTTTTGCGCCCTGTCGGGGTTCTATCCTCTAGTAGTCCAGGCTGGCGGTGATCAGCTTCTGGCCCAGGATCAGCCAGGCGGCGCTTACGGTTGCGAACGCCAGGGCCACGGCGGTGACCTTTGCCCACCAGCCTTGGGCACCGTCACGCAGCACCTGCACCAGGTTCAGCAGGCCCACGACTGCGCCGAGCACCCCCACGGCGCCTAGCACCTGCAACACGCGCAGCCACGGATCCAGGGGATCGTTGAGCACCAGGATGTTCCTGCCGGCCGCCGTCAGCACGGCCCCCCAGCCGGCCGCCACCAGCACGTCCACCACCGCCGTGAGCCTGACCAGCCGGTGCAGCACGGCAGACGCACCGCGCAGCCGGAACGTCGCATGGTAATGCCGGCGCACCAGCGCCGTGACGGGCCACAGCACCGCCGCGATGACCAACACCGCCAGCGAGGCCTGCAGCAGCAGCACGTTCCACCCGGCGAAAGCCCCCGCCGCCGGCTGGAACACCTCGAACGGCATTCCCTGCACGCCCAAAGCCTGCACCCGGCCGTCCTTCACCACGGCGGCAAGCAGGTCCACGCCGCCCACCTTCCGCCAGACGAAAGGCGCCACCTCCTGCCAGCGCGCGGGCGCCATGCCGGGCAGCAGCGGATCGCCGAACGTGAGCACGCCGTCGGCATCCGCGGCAATCGTGATCTCGCCGAGCAGGGCGGCCAGGTGGAAGAACGTCGTGTCGCTCCGCCTGCTGCCGACATAGGTGCCGGCGACCAGCGCGCCGTCCGCCTTGGCCTGCGCGAACGCCGCCGGCGGCGCCTGGTCCGGCGCGGGATAGTAGCGGTCGGCAAACTCCCGGAACAGCAGCGTGCGCGCGGTATGCGCACCGCCATCGCGGCCCAGGCTGTTGAACGAGACGAACAGGCCGGACCCGTCATCGAGGAACAGGTGCAGATCCGTGTGAAACGTCTCGGTGTCGCCAGCATGGCCGATGATGACGTGGCCGTTCCTGTCCTCGTGATAGAACCCCAGCGCCATGCCGGGCACCGGCGGCGTGGCGGCAAAGGCCTGCGCGTGCATCAGCGCGGCCGTCTCCTTTTTCAGTATCTGCACGCCGCCGAACCGGCCGTCATCGAGCTGCGCGATCATGAACCGCGCCATGTCCGCCCCGGTGATCGAGAGGCTGCCGGCAGGCGCCGCCTGTATCAGCTCGAAAGGTTGCGCGGGTCCCGTCGCATCCTCGTAGCTCTTCGACACATCCGGCAGCAAGGAGGCCGGCAGCGGCTGGTCAAAGGTCGCGTGCGACATCCCGAGCGGCTGGAAGATGTGCGCCTTTATGTAGTCGTCGAACTTCTCGCCCGACACGCGCTCCACGATGTAGCCGGCCAGCGTCGCGCCGTAATTGGAACAGGCCGGCACCGTGCCGGGCGGAAAGATCCTGACCGGCACCCAGGATTTCAGGTACTCGCCGATCGGCTGCAACGCCGCAGCCTTCGCCACGAACAGGTGCTTGGCGCTCTCCTCGAAACCGCCAGTGTCGGTCATCAGGTTACGCAAGGTGATCGGCTTGCCGAACGCCGGTGGAATCCTGAAATCCAGATACGTGTTGACGTCGGCATCCAGGTTCAGCTTGCCCGCTTCCACAAGCTGCATCACTGCCGTCCAGGTGTACAGCTTGGACGTGGAACCGGCGCGGAACAACGTGCGCGCCGGATCGACGGGCGCCCGCGTCGCCACGTCCGAAACCCCGAAGCCCCGTTGCGTGAGCACCTGGCCGTCCTTCACCACAACGACGACGGCGCCGGCTATCCTCCCTTGCACCAGCGCCTGCGGCATGAAGCCGTCCAGCCACGCATTCACGTCCGCCGCATCCAGAGTGTGGGACGCTGCAACCGTCCCGGGCCCGGCCGGCGCTGTCACCGCCGCCGTGACAGGACCCGCCGGCCGCGTGGCGTCCGGCACCTGCGCCCCGGCGCCGCCGGCCACAAACAACACCGCGGCGGCACAGGCTACAAAAG
>CAXUOA010000399.1:0-2015 GCA_964252625.1 uncultured Acetobacteraceae bacterium
GTACAGGCCGGCGTCCAGCGTCATCACGTTGGCCGACACCTTCAGTTCGGTGACGACTTTCTGGGCTTGGGGTTTCTGGTCACTCACTTGCGGTCATCGAGCTCCGGCTTTGGGTTGGTTATCCGGCGGGTTCGGGCGGGAAGAAAGGGCTTGTTGCCAACAAAGAGGCAAAAAGTTTCAATCTCCACAAGATTCAAGCGCCGCAAGACAGGCGCAGCAAGGCATCGTTGAGCCGCGCCGGCGGCAGGCCGAGCGGCAACACCCAGCCGCGGCCGTGCGCACGCACCCGCGCCGCCGGCGTGCCGATGTCGAACACCGCGGCCGACAGGCCCGCCTGCCAGATGTCGGTCAGCGCGTAGCACCAAGTCTCCGGCCATACGGAGGGCAGGAACGCCAGGTGTGCGCCCTGGGCGCGTATCAGGCGGGCGGCCTCGGCGCGGGTGAACTCGCCGGTGATGAAGGCCTGGCCAGTCGCCAGCAGGGCGTCGTCATCCACGGTATAGCCGATGACGGTGAAAAAAAGGTCAAGGCCGCGCGCCGACGCGTCGCGTGCGCAGGCCAGCAGAACGCCGAAGCCTTTCTCCAGGCCGATGGCGCCCACCACGGCCACGTGCAGCCTGCCTGTGCGCGCGGCCGCGGCCGCGGGCACGAAAGGCGGGTCCTCCTCCCAGGCGCGCACGAGGGGAATCAGCCCGGGCACGTGCCGGGTAACGCGGCGGGCGACATCGTCCGACGGCACGATGACGCTGGCCGCACGGCGGAAATCGGCGGCGCTGCGGCGGCGCAGGCTGGCGGGCGAGACCGGGTCGTCGATGCCGCGGCCCCATTGCGCCAGGCACGCCTTGCACTGGCCCGTGTCGGCCTCGCCGCAGAACCTGCCCTCGCCGGTGACGAAAGACAGGCGGGCGCAGAACCAGCCGTAATCGTGCACCCAGACATCGTAGGGGACACCCAGCGTGGCCAGCAGGCGCATCACGCTGTGGTCATGGCCGAGAAGGTGGTGCAGTTCGGCCCGGACCGGGCGGCCGTGGCGCAGCAGCCGGGCGAGCGCACCCATCTCGTGCGGCAGGGCGTAAGCGAGGTTCGGAAAACCGCCTTTTGCATCGCCGACCTCGCACAGGCCGTCGGTGGCGCGCAGCACGACCGGCGTCTGGCCTTGCGCGCGTATCGCCTGAGCGCGCTCGGCCACGATCCGCGCGGTGCCGCCGCCCATGGCGTGGGTGATCAGCAGGACGGTTTCGCGCGCCGCTCCGGGGCCGGCGAGCCAGCGGGCGGCATCCAGGCGGCGGCGCGCGCTGGCCAGGGAGTCATCCGCCAGGAAGGCCACAACCCTGGGGCCGTACTCCGGATGGCGCGCGTGCAGGATTCCCAGGTTGCGCCGCAACAGGTCCAGCCGCGCGCCGCCAAACGAGCGGCCGCCCAGATGGGCCACGAAGACGGACGGCACGGCCACGTGCCGCCACCCGAGCGCGCGGGCACGCTCCGTGAAGTCGTTCTCCTCGCCGTAGCCCTGCGCGAACGTCGCCGCGTCGAACAGCCCGGTCTCCGCCAGGCAGTCGGCCCGTATGAACATGCAGAAGCCGTGTGCCGTCGGCATGTCGACGAGCGTTCCGGCGTTGACCTCCTGCGCCAAGGCAGCCAGGCGCCGCGTCTCCTCCAGGCCGGGCGCCGGGTTGCCGCCGCCCGGGTCCGGGTCGGGGTAGCTGAATATGCTCGCCTCGTTGGAAAGCGGGGTGGCGGTGCCGATGTCGGCGGCGCTGCAGGCGGCGTCACGCAGCGTGTCCAGCCAGCCTGGCGCCACCAGTGTGTCGCTGTTCAGCAGCACGGCGTGGCGTCCGCAGGCCGCGCGCAGGCCGATGTTGACGGCCGCCGGGAAGCCGCGCGCGCCGGCCGGGGTGTGCAGCAGCACCAGCCGGCCCGCCTCGGCCAGGTCCGCCAGTGCTGCTACCAGACCAGGCTCCGGCGAGGCGTCGTTGACCACCACCACCCTGTCCGGGGCGGCGACGGTTGCCAGC
>CAXUOA010000400.1:0-2015 GCA_964252625.1 uncultured Acetobacteraceae bacterium
CGAGAGAAGATCGAGCAGCGCGGCACCGCGCGAGAGCAGGCCGTTGGCGAAGCCCTTCTCGCGCTTGTCGTAGAAGGCGCCGGCGACGTCGACATATTCGGAAATGACGGTCGCGGCCGGCACGTCGGGCCGTGCCACCAGCTCGTAGGTGCCGGCGCGCAGGATGAGGCGCTGCGGGCCGCCCTGGCCGCCTTGCGCCAGGAAGGTGGCGGCATCGCCAGGGTCCACGTCCGCCGGCCAGGCGGCCAGCGCCTGGCCTTCGGCCAGCGGGGCGCCGGTGCGGGCGAACAGGTAGCCGATGCTGCGCACGGTGATCAGCTTCTGCTTGTGCACGCGGTACTGGAACGGCGCGAAGCGGTGCCAGCCGCCTTTGATGGTGCGCGGCAGGAAGCCCGGGCCGCCCTGCAGCGCCATGAAGCCGGACGCCGTGCCGCCGCGCACGGACCATTTGCGCTCCACCACGCCGAAGCTGTCGTTCGGGATGAACACGAAGCTGCGCCCTGCCATGAACAACAGGAACAGCAGAACGAGCCCGGCCAGGACCGCGTAGATCCAGATCAGCTCGGCAGACGTAAGCATGGGGGTTGTCCGGCTCGCCCCGGAATGGGGCTCGGGCTCAAGGAGACGCCCGGCGTAGCCGTTTTGCAATCGACATAAGACAAGCAGTTGTCTTTTGAAAATAGAAGTAAAAAACTTTTGCTCCCCGCCTGCATCAAAGCCCGGGCAGATCCTGCAGGCCGCACTGTCGGCAGAACCTGCGCGCCCCGCGTTGCAGGCGCCGGTAGCAAAAATTCTGCGTCTTTTTTTTCAAAAAAGAAGGCCTTGCCTTACAACCCCACCATGGACGCAATCCTCCTAGCCGCCGGCCTCGGCACCCGCATGCGCCCGCTCACCGAAACCACCCCCAAGCCGCTCCTCACCCTCGCCGGCCGCGCTTTGCTGGACCGTGCGCTGGACCGCCTCGCCGATGCCGGCGTGGACCAGGTGGTGGTCAACGCCCACTGGCACGCCGGTCAGATCGGCGCGCATCTGGCCGCGCGCGCCGGCACGCCCCGGACCGTGCTCCGCCAGGAAGCCCGCCTGCTGGATACCGGCGGCGCGGTGGCGGCGGCGCTGGCGGACGGGCTGCTCGGCGCCAGCCCGTTCTACGTGGTCAACGGCGACACGGTCTGGCTGGACGGCCCGGTGCCGGCGCTCGCCAGGCTGGCGGGCGCCCTGCGGCCGGACGTGGACGCGGTGATGCTGGTGCACCGCACGTTCCAGATACGGGCGGACATCGGCCGCGGCGACTTCTTCCTCGATGCCTGGGGCGTGCCGCGCCGGCGGCGGGATGCCGAGGTGGCGCCATACCTGTATGCCGGCATCACGCTGGCCGCGCCGGCGCTGTTCTCCGGCTGGCCGGCGGCCGAGATGTCCATGAACGCGGTGTGGGACAGGGCAATCGCGGCGCGCCGCATGGTGGCCGTGGTGCATGACGGCCTCTGGTTCCACCTGACCCGGCCCGGCGACCTGGCCGAGGCCGAATACGCCCTCGCGGCGCAGATGACGGGATCCACCACGTGACCTCGGCAACCCTCGATGCGCGCCGGACGGCCTCGCCTGCCGGCCTGTCGCTGCGCCCGTCGCTCGCCACCATCGAACCCAACATCGCCTTCCTGGACGCGCTGGCCGCCTGGTGGCTCACGCGTGCCGGTGACGACCCGCTGCAGGCCGCGAACGGCCTCTTCCTGGTGCCCACCCGCCGCGCCGCCCGCAGCCTGGCCGAAGCGTTCCTGCGCGTCAGCGAGGGCCGCCCCTTGCTGGCACCGCGCATCCTGGCGCTGGGCGGGCTGGACGAGGCGCCGCTGGCGCTGGCCGGCGCGCTGGACATCCCCCCCGCCGTGCCGCCGGCCAGACGGCTGGCGGTGCTGACCCGGCTGATACTGCGGATGGGGGGTGCCCACCGCGCGCCCATCGAGGCCGACCGTGCCTGGGTGCTGGCGGGGGAACTCGCCCGCCTGCTGGACGCAGCCGCC
>CAXUOA010000401.1:0-222 GCA_964252625.1 uncultured Acetobacteraceae bacterium
GGTATGGCGGGTTCGGGTATGGCGGCTTCGGTCCGGAGATCGTGCAGCGGGACTGCAACACGACGTTCGAGCTGCAGGGTGGGATCGTGAAGTCCTACAGCTTGCGGGGGAATGATTGTTGAGAGTTTGTTGTCATGTTCTGAGAGTGGGCAAGGTTTGGGGGGGGGGCCCCACCACCCCGCGGGGGGGGGCGGCGCCCCCCCCCCCCACATGTGGTGGTTT
>CAXUOA010000401.1:232-2012 GCA_964252625.1 uncultured Acetobacteraceae bacterium
CGGCGGGGGCCTCGAGGCCCCAGACCCCCATCTGTTAGGGGTAATACCAGCGGTTCGGGGCTGACGCATGGCGAGCGAGCAGTCCTTTTTCAAAAATAAGGACCAAAAAACTCTTGCTCCCTCGCGTTTGCAGCAGTCCAATACGTCCGGATTGATCAAGACTTCCGAGCCTGCGCAGGAAGCAAAAGTTTTTTGCTTCTTTTTTTCAAAAAAAGAAGGCCTTCCTTTCTTCCTTACCTGCGCAACGTCAACTGCAGATACGCCTCAGTTAGGCGGCAATACCTGAGACGCCGTGCCGGCCTGCTGGCGCCGGCTCTGCCACAGGCCCACGAAGTCGATCGGCTGCAGCAGCACCGGCGGGAAGCCGCCTTCGCGCGTCACGTCGGACAGCACGGAGCGCGCGAACGGGAACAGCAGGCGCGGGCATTCGATGAGCAGCAGCGGCTCGATCGCTTCCGGCGGCACGCCGTTCAGGGTGAACACGCCGGCATATTGCAGTTCTGCGATAAAGACCGGGCGGCCTTCCGCGGGGGCCGCGCTGCCGTTGGCGGCGCCGGCAGCCGGGGTTTCGCGGGCTTCGGCCTTTACTGCCAGCACCACCTCGTAGACGCTCTGGCCCTCCTGCAGCGCGCGGGCTTGCACGTCCAGGTTGAGCTGCACGGCGGGCGGGCTGCGCAGGGTCGCGTAGATCTCCGGCGCGTTCGGCACCTCAAACGACAGGTCCTTGATGTACTGGACGTTGACGACGAGGGGCGGCATGCCCTGCTGCGGGGCTGTCGGGTCGGTGGTTGTCTCGGACATCTGGCTGGCTCCTGGGCGTGGCTGGCGCGGTAGCACGGGCGGGGAAGGCGGGAAAGCCGTCTGCCGCCGCGGCCGGCGACGGCGGAGTCAAAAGTTTCTTTTCTGAAAAACCGGGCTTTCAGTTGGGATCGAACCGTATCCACTGCCCGTTTTCCAGGCTCTGCCCCGTCAGCGTGAGAAGAAACGCCCAGTGGCTCACCACCAGCGTGCGTGACCAGTCCGGGCCGGCGGTCATTTCTGCCCGGAACGCCGCGGCGCGTGCTGCGACGGTCTCCTCGCTTTCAGTGGCGGACGGCCACCAGACTTCGTCGAGATGGCCGAACCGGTGGTCCGGCCAGGCGGCGGCCAGGGTGGCCGGGGAGGAGCCGATGTCGCATTTGAAATGGAAGCGCTCCCGCACGCCGGCGTGGACCTGCACCGGCAGGCCGAGCGCGCGCGCGGTGGGGGCGGCTGTCTGCAGCGCGCGGGTGTAGGGCGAGGCCACGATGCGGCTGATGCCCTCGCCGGCCAGGGCGCCCGCGGCTGCCTCCGCCGGGGCCTGGCCGAGCGGTGTCAGGCTTGGGTCCGTGATGCCGGGATCCCGTTTGGTGGCGGAGAAATGGAGGTTGAACTCGCTCTGGCCGTGCCGCATCAGGATCATCGGGCGGTGCTAGCGGGCATCGCGGGCCGGGGCAAATCACGCTGGTCCACAAGCGGGGCCGGACCGGGCCGGATGTTACGTTTATTCCCAAAACCGGGCGGCGCGCGCGTTGCCGGCGGGCGGCGCGGATACTATGTGCAGCGCCACGGGTGGAGATGGATGCGTTGCAAGCGGCCGGCGGCTTTCCGATTGACTTGATCTTGTTTGCCATGATCGCGGCGTTCCTGGTGCTGCGCCTGCGCAGCATACTGGGCCGCCGCACCGGGTTCGACGGGACGCCGGCGCCGGCTGCCGCCCCGGTGCCGCGGGCAGCCACGCCGCGCGACGCCCAGTCCGGCC